>DAOUHR010000071.1:0-32262 GCA_034428635.1 Dehalococcoidia bacterium | reverse complement strand
TACGCTCCCGTAACAGTAAGGGCGAAAAGCAGGGGCACCGCCAAATTGAACGCCGTCGTAGGCACAATGCCCGACAGCCTGGTGGGAATCGCCAGTATGAAATAACCCCAGTAGTAATAGTTCAGGTAGCCGCCGGCAAACCAGGGATCGTATGGAGGGAGCAGGGTCGACCGGATCACTGCGTTAAAGTAGGCCAGTTCCATGGGCTTTTCGCCACCCCTGAAGGGATGCCACAGGTCAGGGTTCAGGGCCCTGATGATCGCGAACGCCACAAAGGCTGCCAGGAAGATCACCTCGGCAATCACCAGGAGTTGCCATCGCGCTCTGACAAACTCCCACATCTGCCGCCATTGCAGGGCGACGACAATCCCAGAGAGGGCAGCGACTACGGCCATGCCCAACAAGATAACTGCAAGTGAGAAATCCATCAGACCGAGGCTTACCACGATCCAGGCCAGGTAGGCAACCGCAAGCAATCCAACGAGGCGGGCCAGTACCAGCCCTCGGTCCGCTAAAGGCCGGCATAAGAAGAAGCACAAGGGCAGCGTAATGAGATAGATGAATTCGATTACCAGCAGCCAGGCCAGCACCGGCGCCTGGTTGGCAATGCTGTTCCGGTCGAACAGGTCTGACCAGTCACCGCCCTCCTGCTGCCGCGCCAGCTCTGCTTCGGAGAACTTCAGCTTCTTGATTGCGCTGGAGTCGCTCAGCACCAGCCGGCTCACCAGGGTTTCCGCCGGCAAATGTTCGACGTTTCTGAACACCATCACCGTCGGATGGTCGTAGCCCACTACGTTGTCGTCGGCATAACCCCAGCTAAAGGCAAAGCCTGGTGAGGACAAGGCCATTTCCGATGACGACGCCCAGCGGCCCGGCCTGGGCAGTCCCGTCCTTTCGAAGGGATCGTCCCTGACGGTTATGCCCAAGAAGGACGGGTGGGATCCGAAGGCCCTTTCAATCTGGTATCCCAGTTCCCCACCGAACAGCTGGCGGTAATACTCCAGGGTCATTGGAAAGCGTTCCGGGTCGCTGGCTACGCTGACGTATGGCCGTTGACTGTAAAAGACAACATAGTCGGCATTAGCCAGCCAGCCGCCCAGTTCCGCCATCTTGCCGACTCCGTCAGGTTCATAGGCCGGAAACTGCCATACGTCATAGGGGTACAGTTCGGGAATAAACTCGTCCCAGTGATTGTCGCTGACAATGGGCGTACCTGGAGGAACATTGGCGTTAATCCACTGGGACGCTGTCACCGCCGGGTGGGGATTAAGGTAAATGTTCTGAAAGGCCAGCGAGTAAATGATGGTAGAGCCCATTACCACGCAGACCAGCGTCCACGCTGCTGCCAGCAAACAGCGCTGGCCCGTAGGGTTATATCGGAAGTATGACCATACGCTGCTTCCCAGGGAAATCGCCGACTCCCTGTCGGCGCTGGTCATTGCCAGCCTGCGCGGTCTCCCAGTGCCGCCTATTATGCTCTGGACATAGAAGGGACCCCACAGCAGCATCCGGCTTCCCAGCAACACCATAAAGGGTATCAGCGCGAAATAGTATCGCTGAAATCGGACTTCAAAGGACTCAAGCAGCAAAATGCTGGGAATGACCCACGCAAGAATCAGAATATCGCCCCGTCTGGCAAACGAGCCCTGCCAGGCAAGAATCGCTGTAAAAATGATTGACGCCCACGCCACCAGCCCCAAAGGAGGGCCCAGTCCCCACACGGCCGTTTGCTTGAACTGGTAAAGGAACGCCGGCGTCCCTACATACTGTATGGTGAAGGGCCACAACCCGGCGTTGTTTGCCATGTTGGTCTGGGCTGCCTGCTCACCCAGGAAATTGGAAAGGTTCAAAAGGCCGTAGGGCGTAACCAGGAAAAATACTGTCACTGCCACCGCAGCAGCAGCCAGCGCATGTAGGCAGGTCTGTTCCAGCACGCGACGGGGCACACCAATCAACCGGCCGTTCCCCAGGTCCACCAGGTGGAAGTAATAGCACACCGCCAGGGGCAGCAGTATAGGGGCAATACTTACCTTGGGGGCGAATGCCATCCCCGTGAACAGGCCCAGAAGCAAGGAATCCCGCAGCCTTCGCCGCTCCATAACCTGCAAGATGGCCCAGAATACGGCCAGGACCCAGAAGGCGGAAAAGGTCTCTGGTCGGAAGAAGTGGCTGTTCTGGACATGTACGACCGCGAAGGCAACCAGCGCCGCTCCAAGCAAGCCGACCCATGGGCCGTACAGGCGTCCGTAAATCCGGCGGCCCAGCACGTACACCATGATGACCGTGCCCACGTCAGCCAATGCAGAGAGGCCCCGTCCCACGTAGCGCATGTCCAGCGCGCCAACGTCGGTGAACAATTCAATCACCGACCTGCACAGCACCAGGGCGTAAATGAGCACGCTGCCCAAGGGGAACCAATGGGGATTCAGTGGGCTCAGGTCAAAGTCCAGAAGAGTTCGAACCCCAGGCAACCCGGGTTGAATTTGGGGGTGATCTTTCAGGCAATCCTGGTAACCCGGTCGCTCCGTAAGCAGGTCGTACATACAACCGGCCCGCATGTACAGCGACCGTTCGTCCGGATGAAAACCGTATCCCGAGTCCCAGTCAATTCCGTTGAGGCGAAGGGCAAAGGCCACAATGACGATGAGGAGCAGTAGAATGTGCTCAACAGAAAGCTGTGGCAGTTGGACTCGGGTCAGGCGGCGCACCCTTCACCCCCTTCGACGACGGCGAAAGACGGCCAACCGGAGGAGGACAAGGAAGGTGGCCCGTTGGAAGCAATAGTAAAGGGGCGAAAAGGAACTATTCCCATAAGGCAATCGTTCCTCCCCGCCCCAAGTTTTCGGCCAGTTGAAGTGAGCTAAATGCCCTTGTCGCTCATGAAAGAGCAGAGGTCCGCCGTGCGGCAGGAGTAACCCCACTCATTGTCATACCAGCCCATGATCTTCACCATGTTGTCCTGCATGACAATGGTGGAAAGGGCGTCGAAAACACAACTGTGGGAGTTGCCCCGCACATCGGAACTGACAATGGGGTCTTCGGTGTACTCCAGGATGCCCTTCAGCGGGCCCTCGGCTGCGGCCTTGAAGGCAGCATTGACCTCGTCCACCGTAACGCCCCTGCCCAGGTCAACCACGAAGTCGGTTACCGACCCGGTAGCCGTGGGAACCCGAAACGCAATACCATGCAGCTTCCCGTTCAGTTCCGGCAGCACCAGGCCCACCGCCCGCGCCGCGCCGGTGCTGGTGGGAATGATGTTCATGGCGGCCGCCCGGGCCCGGCGCAGGTCCGAATGCCGCTGGTCAAGGATGGCCTGGTCGTTCGTGTATGAGTGGATGGTGGACATCAGGCCGTGTTCGATGCCAAAGGCCTCGTGCAGCACCTTAACCATGGGCGCAAAGCAGTTGGTGGTGCAGGAGGCGTTGGAAACAATGTTGTGCTTTTCTTTGTCGTACTGGTCATCGTTGACGCCCAGTACCATGGTGAGGTCCACATTGCTGGCCGGGGCGGAAATGATCACCTTGCTGGCGCCGCCTTCCATGTGCCCGGCCGCCTGCGCGCCGTCGGTGAAAATGCCGGTGGATTCCACCACCAGGTCCACACCCATTTCCGACCAGGGGATACGCGCCGGATCCCTTTCCGAGAACACCTTGATATTGCGGCCGTCAATTACCAGGTCGCCATTGTTGGCCTCGACCTGTCCTTGGTACACGCCGTAACTGGTGTCGTATTTGAACAGATGCGCGTTAGTCTTGTCATCAGTAAGGTCATTTACCGCGGCCACTTCCAACTTGTCCGGGTACCGCTCCATGGTGGCGCGGGTTACCAGCCGACCAATCCTGCCAAAGCCGTTCACTCCGATCCGTGTAGTCATTCCTTACTTCTCCAATTTCCGTTTAGCTGGTTGAGGCTGGCGATTCCCTATAGAGACAGCCTCGCGCTTCTGTGCCGTCCGGCGGAAACAACACCCGTGCCGGCGGCTTACCACCGGCGCCACATTCTCCATCCGTAAATACTCAACCTGGCGCGGTTGACGTAGCTGGGAGTGGGAGCAGAGAGCAGACGCAACAACCCCAGGAGAATCCGTCCGGTAATCACCAAAAGCCACCAGGAAAAACGCAACAGGCGCTTGGATCCCCTGATAGCGAGGTAGCGACTAATCCGCCAGGCCAGGTAGGACTTAGTTAACCCCGTAACCTGCGTAGGCTCTGTTTCCGGCATAATTGGCCTCCGCGCCCAGTTCTGCCTCGATTCGAAGCAGACGATTGTACTTGGCTACGCGTTCCGACCTTGCCGGCGCACCGGTCTTTATCTGACCCACATTCCATCCCACGGCGAGATCCGCGATGGTCGTGTCTTCCGTCTCGCCGGAACGATGGCTCATTACCGCGCTCCAGCCGGCGTCCCGCGTCATCTGCAAAGCCTGAAGGGTCTCGGTTAGCGTACCAATCTGGTTGGGTTTTAGCAATACCGAGTTGCCGGCCCCATCATTTACGCCTCTCTGTATGCGGGAAATATTGGTCACGAACAGGTCGTCTCCCACCAGCTGAGCCGTGGCCCCCAGCCGACTGGTCAGCTCCGACCAGCCCTTCCAGTCATCCTCGTCCAGTCCGTCCTCTATGCTGACTATTGGATACGACTGCTTCCATTCAGCGTACAGGTCTACGAGTTGTCCCGCATCCAAAGTCCTGCCTTCGCGCTCCAGCACGTACCGCTTCGACTCCCGGTCGTAGAGTTCCGACGCTGCCACGTCCAGGGTCAAATAAACGTCTCTTCCCGGCAAGTAGCCGGCCGCCTCAATGGCCCTGAGTACCACCTCAATGGCTTCTCTGTTAGACGGAAGCGACGGCGCGAATCCCCCTTCATCGCCCACGTTCAGGTTGTGTCCCCCGGCTCGCAGGATGCCCTTCAAGGCCTGGTAAATTTCGCTCCCGGCCCGCAGGGCATCGGAAAAGGTGGGCAGGCCGGCGGGGGAGACCATAAATTCCTGAATGTCCGCCGAGTTCGAAGCGTGACGGCCACCGTTAAGGATGTTGAACATGGGCGCCGGAAGGCTGACCGGCTTATCCAGCGCCAGGTAACGCCACAACTCGCCGCCGGAGTCCGGAGAGGCAATGGATGCGGCCCTGGCCGTTGCCATTGATACTGCCAGGATGGCGTTTGCCCCAACCCGACTCTTGGCCGGCGTGCCGTCCAGGCCCAGCATGGCCTGGTCAATGGCCCCCTGGTCAAAGGGAGACTGCCCGGCCAGGGCAGGGCCGATTATTTCGTCAATATTGGCAACGGCTTGTCGAACCCCTGTGCCGCCGAACCTTCCGGCATCGCCGTCACGCAGTTCCAACGCTTCATAGCTGCCGGTGCTGGCCCCCGACGGCACCAGGGCGTGCGCTTTGACTCCATTGGACAGGCGCACTTCCGCCTCCACTGTGGGGTTACCCCTGGAGTCCAGGACTTCCCGGCCCCGTATTTCGGCTATAACTGCGTTGCCGTCCTGCCCGGTCATTTGCTCCAACCTCTCCCTGCTCCTGGTATGTGCAGGCCGGACTGATTTCCAATCCGGCCCCTTCCGAAAAATTCGCTGACCTATCGCTCGAGTACGATGCCTCGCCTAAACAATTACACCGCCCGCGTTTTTTGCCGCTTCCAGTGCCTTATCCACGGCGTCTGCCGGGTCGGTGGCCGGAATCATGCCTTCGACTATGGGGTCGCCGTCTCCTTTGACAGTCAACTCCCAGGTGTTGAGGGCTACCACCGGAATCTTGGCGTCCATGGCATAGCCAATTTCCGACAGTGTTCCGAAGGCCCCGCCGATGGCTATGCAGGCCTCGCCCGAGTGGACCACGATAATGTTCCGGGCGTATCCCAGAGTAGTAAATATGGGAATGTCGATGTAGGAATTAAAAGGAGATCCGCGCCGCCCCGGCAGGATGCCTATAGTGGTTCCTCCCTCGGCCTTTGCGCCCCGGCACACCGCCTCCATCACCCCGGTCATGCCGCCACAAGCAACCATAGCTCCACGGCGGGCCAGTTCCCGACCGACTTCCTCGGCCAGGGCCGCATGTTCGGGCTTTGCCGTGCTGCTCCCGATAACTGCAATAATCATAGGAATCTGTTCCTCGCGGCCGTCAGGCCGGCGTGTTCACACTGTTTGCCTCTTGCCATTCCTGGTAGTTCTGCTGCATGTATTCCACGTGCTCGAACACGTGCCTTTCGTAGACCTCAAGCCAGTCGCCCAGGGTCATATCTCCGTTTTCCGGGTGGTAGCAGGTGTTCGACCACGCAGACCCGGGCAGGTTCCTGACGAGTTCAAACGTCTGCCGCCGCAGTATCCGGAACAACTCTACCGCCCCTTCTGTGTCAATGGAATGGTAATCCAGCGCCGCCGCCCAGCGGTTCTCATCGTAGGCCATCAGCTCCAGGCCGGGTTCTGCAATCAATCTCCTGCACCGAATGTAGCTGTTCACTTCGCTGTCGGTGATGTGGACAATATGCTCGTGGATACTCCAGCACCCGTGCTCGTCCCGAAAATGCCACATCTCTCTGGGCAATCGCTTGAGCGCGGCATCCAGTTCGGACGCCGCGTTGCCATAGGATTCAAGCTTTTGTTCTCGGATTTCCGGGTGCAATTGGTATGTCCTTTTCCAGTGACTAACCGCCAGGCAGGATAGCCGTGCTGGCAACTTCTACCAGGTCCAGCAGCGGCGCAGGGTAAACGCCCAAGCCGACGGTGGCTACCAGTCCCAGGAACACTACCGCAATCAGCGCTGGGGAAGGTCTGGGCAGCGGCACATAGTCCGAAACGGGTTCGTGATGGGCCGGCGTGTGCAGGTGTTCATCGGTATCGCCGGCGTCTTCCGCTGCTTCAGCTTCCGCATCCCCGTCGTGTTCGTCCCCATCCGCGGGCGCCGCCAGCGCCGGCTGGATGTACATCTGGCGGATGACCTGCAAGTAGTAATAAAGCGAGATAAGGCTCGTCAAGATTGCCAGCCCCGCCAACCACAGGTACCCTTCATTGGCAACGGCGGTGAACAGGTAGAACTTGATGGTAAAGCCAACGAAAATTGGCAGTCCGCTCAGCGAAAACAGTCCGATAGCAATGGCCATCGCCAGGAAAGGCTGCCGGTCGGCCAGGCCGGCCAGGTCCGGTATTTCTTCCTGTCCGGTGGCGTTGAAGAAGGCAATCAGCGCCGCGAACACCACCATGCTGGTAACCGAGTAACCCACCAGGTAGAAAATGACCCCGTTGGCCCCCAGCAGCGAGTCCTGCGCCAAAACAGCAATCCCGGCCAGGATATAACCCACGTGTCCTACGCTGGAGTAAGCCATCAATCGCTTCAGGTTCCGCTGGGCCAATGCCACCAGGTTGCCCACCAGCATGGACAGGGCCGCCAGCACTACGATGATGATCTGCCACTGGTCCCACCGATCTCCGGCTGGCACAAAAGCCTCCGCCAGCAGCCTCAACACCAGGGCAAAGGCCGCCGCCTTGGACGCGATAGCCAGGTAGGCCGTTACCGGCAGGGGCGCGCCTTCGTAGGCATCGGGCGCCCACATGTGGAAGGGCACCGCCGCCAGCTTGAAGCCCAGGCCCGCCACAATCAACGCAAGCCCGGCCCACAGCGCGGGGCTGACGTCGCCGGCCTTACTCAATTCCTCAGCTATGGCATCGAACCTGGTAACGCCCAGCGTGCTATAGACCATGCTCAGGCCGTACAGCAGGATGGCCGAAGACAGGGCTCCAATGATGATGTACTTCAGGCTCCCTTCGTTGGACTTGGGATTCCCCAGCGCGTAGGCCACCATCACGTACAGGCTGAAGCTCAACAGTTCCAGCGAAATGTAAGCTGTCAGCAACTCCCGGGACATGGCCATCAGGTTCATGCCCAGGATGGAGAAGAGCAGGAGGCCGTAAAATTCGCCGGGATGGTTCAGGAATTTCTTGACGTAGTCAATAGAACTGAGAATGATGAAGACGCCAATCCCGCAGAAGAAGACCTTGAAGAACAGGGAGTACGCATCCACCGCCAGCAGACCGTCGTACAGTGACTCGTTCTTCCCTGCCAGCATCAGCACCGACAGGACGGCCAGACCGATCAGCCCCAGAGCCGACAGCCAGCCCAGCAGGTCCTTGTGCTCATCATCCAGGAAAAGGTCCAAAACGAACACCAGCAGCGCGAAGCCCGCCAGGACAAACTCCGGCGTCAGCAGATGCAAGTTGGCGGTCAGGTTCTCAGCAGTCAAAACAGTCCATTTAATGTTTAGAAGAGTCTCATTACCGAATCGACGCCTACGTTAATCACACGGGTCATCGGCGCGGGCCACACGCCCACGAACAGCAGTATTAGCACAAAGGCGGCGCCCACCGACTTTTCCACCGGGCTCGCGTCGTTCAAACCTTCCCATCGGGGGTCCGGCTCGCCATAGAAGGTCCGTGCCAGCAGGCGAAGTATGTAGATGGCGGTCAGGGCCGCCCCGAACACCGCCAGCACTGCCAGCGGCAGGTAAGTCTTGAACACACCTACGAACACCATGAACTCCGCAACGAATCCGCTCAATCCTGGTAGCCCCAGGGACGCCAGGCCGGCGATGGCGAAAAAGAAACTGGCGAAGCCCATCCGCTTCATCAATCCGTTCAGTACGGTAATGTCGCGGATGTGGGTGCGCTCATAAATGGCCCCTACCATTGCGAACATCAGGGCCGTCATTATTCCGTGGGAGAACATCTGCAACACCGCGCCGGTAAGGCCCACCGGGTGCAGGGTAGCGATGCCCATAATCACGTAACCCATGTGGCTGACGCTGGAATAGCCGATTATGTACTTCAGGTCTCGCTGTGACATGGCCGAAATCGCCCCGTACACCACGTTCACCGTGCCCAGGACAATCAGCACCGGCATCCACGCTTCCGCCCCGTCAGGCAACAGGACCATGCCCACGCGGATAATGCCAAAGGCGCCCAGCTTCATCAGCACCCCGGCGTGCAGCATGCTCACGCCGGTGGGAGCGGCCACGTGGCCATCCGGCGACCAGGTATGGAAGGGCCAAAGACCGGCCAGCACTCCGAACCCGATCATGAAAAGCGGAAAGACCCAGTTCTGGAAAGCGGGGCTGAACTCTCCTCGTTCGGCCAGGATGCCCAGTTCCACCATGGAGAAAGTGCCCTGTCCCACCTGCGCGGAAGCCACGTACAAGGCGAGAATGCCCACCCAGATAAGCACGCTGCCGGCCACCAGGACCAGCATCAGCTTCATCGCCCCGTATTCCTTGGGCCGGTTGTACGAACCCAGGTCAAAGGGTATGGGAATCCCCCAAAGTCGCTGCCGGTCGGGGTCGAATATCGTGCTGCTGCCCCACACTCCAATCAGCAGGTACATGGGCAGCACTGCAAGTTCGTAGAAGAAGAACAGGAAGAACAGGTCCTGGGCTACGAAAACACCAAAGACACCCGATCCCAGAGACAGCAACAGCACAAAGAAATCCCGCGAACGGTGCTTGATGGTCTGGGAGATCAACACTGCCCCGAACAGCACGATGCCGTTCAGCAGCACCAGCGTCGCCGCAATGCCGTCCATGGCCAGGTGAAGGTCAATGTTCAGGGGGGCGTCCAGCCACTCATAAATGCGTTGGAACTGGTAACCGCCCACGCCGAAGTCATACCGGATAAACAGGCCTATGGAGATGACCAGCGTGATGGCCGATACGAATATGGCGAAGTACCAGGCATCGTTGGGACGGTTCCTGGGCAGGAACATGGACAACCCGGCGCCGGCCAGCGGCACCAGGATGGTCAACAACAATGCTGATTGGTCGAAACTGTTCATAACTTGGTTGTGTCCCGGCTAACCGGACACCACCCACCAGAAAATTGCCAGCCCGATCAGGCCCAGGGCCATGGCCAGCGCATAGGTATAAACGTAGCCGGTAACGTGATACTTCAACCGGTCGCCCAATACGCGGGTAACGTCCCCCGGGCCGTTGATTCCCACGTCGTTGACCAGCGCCCGGTCCACCCACGCGATGAAGCACGAGAAGGACAGCACCACTCGGTCCACGATCCACTGGTAAACCTCATCGACGTAGTACTTGTTCTCCGCCACCTTCAGGGGCCAGCCAAATGTCCGTCTTGCCCCTTCCAGGTTGACACTCTTCCGCGCGTAGGCCAGGTAACCATAAATGAACGCGGCAATAGCCAGGAAAGTGGATACCGCCGCCAGCCAAATCACGATCTCCAGACCGTGGCCTTCGTGGTAGAAAATGGCATAGCCTATACCCTTGAACGGCCCTGGCAGATCCAGCGCCAAGAGTCCAAAGACAATGGCCAATACCGCCAGCAAACCCATGGTTATCCACATGGTTAGCGGAGCGTCGTGGACATGCTCAAACTGATCGGCAAACCTGCCGTAGAACACCACAAACATTGCCCGCGCCATGTACAGGGCGCTCAGCAGCGCGGTAAGCAAAGTCAATACGATAAATATGACGGGCAGTTCCTTGTTGACCGCCACCAGGATTTCATCCTTGCTCCAGAACCCGGCAAGAATCGGAATGCCGCCCAGAGACAATGCCCCTATTGAAAACAGAATCGCTGTGATGGGCATAACCTTGCGCAGCCCGCCCATCTTCCGGACGTCGAGCTCCTCGGTGCTGTGCATCACGCTGCCGGCGCCCAGGAACAGCAGGGCCTTGGAGAACCCGTGGGCCAGCAGGTGGAAAATAGCCGCCGTATAGCCGAAAGCCCCCAGCGATAACATCATCAACCCCAGGTGGCTGATGGTCGAATAGGCCAGGATGCGTTTCAGATCCGTTGCCACCAGGGCGATGGTCGCCGCCCCCAGGGCCGTGATCAGGCCAATCGTGGCCACCACCAGCATTGCCGTGTCGGAAGCGCTGAACAGCGGAAATGCTCGGGCAACCAGGTAAACCCCGGCCGCCACCATCGTCGCCGCGTGAATCAACGCGCTGACGGGCGTGGGGCCCTCCATTGCGTCCGGCAGCCAAACGTGGAAGGGGAACTGGGCCGACTTGCCCATGGCTCCCAGGAACAGCAGCAGGGCCGAAACGGTGATAACGCCCTGGCTCAGTTCACCATGCTCTACAGCGGCGAAAGTTTCGGTCATGCTGAAGCTTCCCACCTGGCTCCACAGCAACAGGATGCCCACCAGTAGTCCCACATCGCCGATGCGGGTGACTATGAACGCCTTCTTGGCCGCTTCACGCGGTTCGGGCCGCTCGTGCCAGAAGCCGATCAGCAGGTAGGAGCACAGGCCCACCAACTCCCAGGCCACGTACAGCAGCAGGAAGTTGTCCGCCAGCACCAGCGTCAGCATGGAGGCGATGAACAGGGCATGGAAAGCGTAGTACCAGTCTATCCGCGGGTCGCCGTGCATGTAGCCAAGGGAGTAAATCTGCACCATCAGGGCCACAAAGGTGGCCAGACCCAGCATCGCCACCGTCAACGGATCTATGGTCATGCCCCAGGCAACTTCTATACGGTCATGATCCTTGGTGTCCGCACCGGGTATCCCGGCCTCAAACCATGTAATCTGGAAATTACAGGTCAGGGCCTCAGTGCCAACGCCTATTTCGCACCCTTCCGTATTGGGGGAAGCAGACAGGAAGCCGGCAAAAACAACCCAGAAGATGGCAAATCCCGCCAGGATTGCCAGGATTGCCAGCGGCGATCCCTTGCCGGGCAGTCGCTTGCCGAAAAGGATGATCAGGGGGACAGCAACAAAGCTGAGTACCGGGATAAGCCAGGCCCATACCATATTAGGGTTGGACCTCCATTCCCATAGGCCAGGTTACGCCGGCAATAACATTGGTCGTCATCAAGCTCTTCAGCCTTACCACTTCATCAGGTTGATTTCGTCCACGTTAGCCGTGGAGCGGTTGCGGTACATGCGCAGGATGATCGCCATTCCCAGGCCAACCTCTGCGGCGGCCACCGTGATGATGAAGATGGCGATAATCTGCCCGTCGAAGTTGGCCCACTTGCCCATGCCGTCCAGGTGCGACGCCGCGGCAATCAGATTTATGTTGACTGCGTTCAGCATCAACTCGATGGACATGATGATCAAAACCGCGCTGCGGCGGGCCATAACCCCATAGAGACCAATGGCGAACAGAGCCGCGCTTAATACCTGGAATGCAATCAACGGCACCATGGTCTAGCGGTTGTCCTCCCCAGCCCGGGCAATGATGATAGCCCCGATGAGCGCCACCAGCAGTACCAGCGACGCAACCTCAAAGGGTATCGCCCATGTCGTGAACAGGGAATTCGCCAGGTCAGCGAATGCTGGACTGTTGGGAGTAGTTTCGGGAATGTTGTTGTCCAGGAATGCCGCGCCCAGCACAACACCCACCGCCGCCGCCGCTACGGCCGCCAGGGGCCACTGTTTGTTGTCGGAGATATACGGATATTCGGCGCTGCGGGTGAGCATTATGGCGAACAGCATCACAATGATGATCGCCCCGCCATAAATCAGGACCTGCACCAGCGCCAAAAACTCGGCAAAAAGTATGAGGTAAAGGCCGGCTACCGCCACCAGGGAGACGAGCAAGAACAGGGCAGCATGCACCACGTTACGGGTAACCACTACGCCCAGCCCACCGGCCAGGGTGAAGAATGCCAATATGATGAAGAGAAACCAGGACACGATCAGCGGCCCTCGCTGGGACGGCAGGCTGCCATATTGCGCCTCCGCTGAGAGGCAGCTTTGGATGTCGTGTCAATGGTGTAAGTTGAGCCGTAATTCATTGCAACTAATTGATGGCGATTGATTTGCCAGCTATCGACCTGATCCAAACAGTCTTTTCAGCAGCCCAGGCTTTTTCTTCGGCAATGGTGGCAATTCACCCACCGAAGCCAGCAAATGACAGGTGGCGCAGTTGCAGTCCCTGGGATGGTTTCTGACCTTCTCCGGTCCCTGCGTGTTAGCGCCTGACGGCTTGATTTTCCGCCGCTTCAGGAAATTGTCGGTACAGGCCTTGCAGGTGCAATACGCTGCGTGCTTTCCCGACAAATTTACGTTGCGTTCATCTTCTCTTCTGGGAATGAGACCGTCCTCTTCCGATAATACCCACTAGAACCTGCTGCCAGGAACTCAGTAACGGGTGCAGCTAGTCCGCTTCCTGTGCTGCAGCGGCCGGCTCAGCCTCGGCCGTTTCCTTTGCCTTGGCAGCGTCCTCTGCTTCCTTCTTCGCCTTGGCCAGCACCGTCGGCGGAATCCAGTTTGTCTCGCGTTGGTACTTTTGGCCAATCTCCAGCAAGGCGGGCAGCGCGACCCGATCGCCGTTGCGTTCGTAGGTGCTCATTTCGTGCTCGTGGCTCATCACTATCGCATCGAAATTGCAAAGCTCCACGCAAATCCCGCAGAGTATACAACGGTTGAGGTTAATTTCGAAGAAATCTACTATCTTCCGCCGGTGGCTCTGCCCCTCCTGTTGGAGCGGATTGTCCATCATGCTGGCCGACATACACTGAGTGGGGCAGTTGCGAATGCACACCATACATCCCGTGCAGAAAGGTTCACCCACGTCATCGTCGTAGGTCAGCGCAGGAAAACCCATGAACCGGGGCTGCACCGGTGTGGGAGCCTTGGGATACTCCCGGGTAACAGGCTTTTTCAATCCCTTGACCGTGGAAGCCAGGGTCAACATCATTCCCTTAACGCTGTTTAGCATCTTCCAATCTCCCCGGTTGGGCTAACCGGACTGCCGCGAGGCCCTGCGCTCCGCACTCTGCGCGGCCTGCCGCGCCTTGACTGCCGCTACCCGCCTCGCTGGCTCCATCATCTTCCGATACACAATGTAGCCTACTACTGCCAGACCGGTCAACGACATCAGCGTAAGGGTCCATGCCGGCCAGTCGTAAAACAGGTACACACCGGTGATAACTATGGCGTAGAAAGACAGGGGAACCATGGCCTTCCATGCGAAAGCCATGAGCTGGTCAATTCGCAAACGGGGGAAGGTGCCCCGTATCCAGAACACGACCAGAATGACCGCATATACCTTGAGCAGGAACCAGACCACACTCAGCAGCCCGCCCAGCCAGGCCATATCCGGCAACGATGGCAGCCACGCCAGCGCCACCGTGTCAAAGGGCCACGACCACCCGCCCAGGAATAGCAGGGTTACCAGGGCCGCAATGGCAAAGGTGTTTATGTACTCGGCCAGGAAGAAGACTGACCAGTGAGCGCCGCTGTATTCGACAAAGGGTCCGCCCACCACCTCGGACTCAGCATGGTAAATGTCGAAAGGAGTCCGCCCCACCTCAGCCAGGCCGGCGATGAAAAAGACCACCATTCCCAGTGGCAGGAGTGCCACATACGGAATCTGTTCCTGGGCGGCAACAATTACCCTCAGGTCCAGGGACTTGGCCAGCATCCCAACTGCCACCACCACCATGATGATTGGTATTTCATAACTAATAAGCTGGGCCGCAGACCGAAGTCCACCCAGCACTCCGTACTTGTTGGCCGAACTCCACCCCGCCAGTACCAGGCCCAGAATGCCCAGCACGGCAAAGGCGGTAATGTAAAAGAGTCCAAGTTCAAGGTTCCGAAGTACCAATCCTTCAGTAGCCGGAATGGTCACCCAAATCATGAAAGCCGACAGGGCGACGATTACCGGAGCCGCCCAAAATATGGCCCGATCCGAAGAATCGGGAATTATATCTTCCTTAAGAATAAGTTTGACGGCGTCAGCCACGGGCTGCAGCAGCCCGAACAGCCCGGTGCGCGTGGGACCCAGGCGCAGTTGCAGCCGACCCAGCGCCTTCCGTTCCAGCCAGACCAGCGACAGAACCACCACCGACAGCCCGGTGAACATCGCCAGCAAGGCAACTATCATCCAAATAATTTCCGAAATGCTGACGGCCAGGAGGGGGACGGCAAGATCCATTATCGGTCCACCTCCCCCAACACTATATCCAGGGAGCCCAAAATAACCACCGAGTCCGCAATCCAGGAATCCTTCAACAACCGTTTGATGGCCGACAGGTTGCAGAATGACGGGGGACGCACCTTCAACCGGTATGGGCGATCCGTGCCATTGCTGATCAGGTGTACCCCGATCTCACCCCGCGGGTTCTCAGCCCGCATGTACACTTCGCCCGCCGCCGGGCGAATCAGGCGGCGGCCCAGGGAAGACACAACATCGCCCTTGGGCATCTGCCCCAATGCCTGCTCGACTATTTTCAGGGATTCGTACATTTCCTGGACTCGCACCCAGTGGCGGTCCCAGCAATCGCCGTCCAACCCAACGGGTACGTCAAAGTCGAACCGGTCATATATGGAATATGGCTGGGCCTTCCGCACGTCATACTCAACCCCGCAGCCACGCAGGCAGGGCCCCGTGAAGCCAAAATCAATGGCCTCTTCAGCGGAAATTGCGCCCACGTCCTTCAGGCGGGTCAGAAAAATCTCGTTGAAGGTGAGAATTCGGTCGCTCTCCTCCACATCTTCGCGAAGCAGCGGGAGCAGGTCGGCAATGAGTTGCTCAAAGTTATCGGGCAGGTCTTCCTTGACCCCGCCGATGCGGAAGTAGTTGTGCATCATGCGGGCGCCGGAAACGGCTTCGAACACCGATTGGATGCGTTCCCGTCCGCGGAAGGCGAACATGGTGGGAGTCATTGCGCCTGCGTCCAGCCCAATCGTACCAACGTACAACAGGTGGCTGGCGATGCGGTTCAGTTCGCAAAGAATGACCCGGACGTACTCCGCCCGCTCCGGCACATCCAGGCCCATCAGCTTTTCCACCGCTTGGCAGTACACCAGTTCATTGTTGAAGTTGGCTACGTAGTCCAGCCGGTCAAAAAGCGTGATTACCTGGTGATATTGCTCTCCCTCACACAGCTTTTCCGAGCCCCTGTGCAGGTAGCCGATGTGGGGCTCAACGTCGACTATCTTCTCCCCGTTAACCCACAGCACCATGCGAAACACCCCATGGGTGGACGGGTGCTGTGGCCCCATGTTGAGGAGCATTTCTACCGGTTCGGCGTTTGCCGGCGGGTTGGAGGTCGAGCTGGACTGGATTTCTGCCATGCTGATTTCGCTAGCTGTCCTGTAGGAATATTTCGGTAATGCTGCAACTGACCTAAAGAAATTCGATTCTCGGTTCCCTGGGCGGCGTAACGAGGCTGCTCATCCAGACTTCATCGTTGTCGTAGAATCCCGCATCGATGAGCACATCATCCAGGATTCCCAGGGCTTCGCAATCCTCGAGATAGGCGGCAATTTCGGTTCTCAAGGAAGTTCGCGCCTCATCCGCCGAATCCCCAAAGCCGGTAATGACCAACTCGGGACAATACGCCAGATAATGCTTACCATCCCGGGACTCTTCAATCTGGTAAACGACTTTATCCACTAATTTCCGTCAAAAACCGCCAAAACAAATATGGAATCACGACTCAGTAGCCTGCTCCACAAACTCCAACTGCAGTTCCGTTTCCTCTTCTACTCCGGGAAATCCAGCCTGCGCCAGAGCGTCTTCCAGCAGGCTTCGGGCATCCTGAACCTCGATCCAGTTCCGCATAAGGTTTATCAACTCGTCCTGCGCCGCCTCCACTGTATCGCCCTCAGCCGCCAGGTCCAGCGACTCAATGGAAGCCAGGTAAGTGCCATCTTGCCACTCCACCCTGGCGGTCAAGACGGCTCGCTCCACCGCTCTAAAACTCCCGGTATTCGTAGAAAGGGTAGCTCTTTCGGCCCGGGTAGCCGCCAAATCCCTCGTACAACAACAGCGGAGCCGCGTCAGGATTGCCTACAAAAGTTACTCCAAACAGGTCCCGGGCCTCCCGCTCATACCATTCAGCGGCGGCCCAAACGTCAGATACCGACGGTACTTCGGGGTCTTCGTAAGGCAGGTTGGTCTTCACCACCAGGGTCTGCTCCCGCTCAAGCGAGTGCAGGAAATAGACTAATTGGAAGCTCTCCTCGTAGTCCACACAGGACAGGCAGAGCAGCATCTTCAAGTCGAGACCTGGATCGCACTTTGCCATCCGGCAAACATCGGCAATGCCGGCTGCATCAACCGTTACCTGGGGCAGATCGGAAAGGAGGCCACGTTCGGGGTTAAAGTCCTTGAACAGTTCCTCGGCCAGTTCCAGGGTCTGCAGACCCCTCTCGGGCAGCACCGAATAATCGGGCTGCTCCTCTTCGGCCTCGGCGCCGTGGGCGGCGTGGCGGTTAGCGGCCACTGTTCTTCGCGTCCTGCATGATTTTTTCCTGCAGCTTCAGGATTCCGAAAAGCAGGGCTTCCGGGCGGGGAGGGCATCCCGGCACGTATACATCCACCGGAATGATGTGGTCAACGCCCATCACCACCGAGTAGGAGCGGTAGTAAGGCCCCCCATTGGTGGCGCAACTGCCCATGGCAATCACCCACTTGGGATCGGGCATCTGTTCGTAAAGCAGCTTTATGGGCTCGGCCATCTTCTTTACGACCGTGCCGGCGACAATCATGACGTCTGCCTGCCGCGGCGACGGCCAGGTTACCACTCCGAACCGGTCGAAGTCGTGGTGGGCCATGTAGGTGGAAATCATTTCTATGGCGCAGCAGGCCAATCCGAAGCTCAGCATCCAAAGAGAAGACTTGCGGGCCATACCGAAAAGCTGCTCAGAACTGGTGGTTATTACGCCCGGCACTTTGCCGGTGGTGGCCTGCGTCAGCAGGCTGGGAGCGGGAGTATTGCCGGGGCCGAGGATTATTTCTGCCATTCAAGGACCCCTTTTCTCCAGGCGTAGATAATGGCGAAGAACAGCACACCCAGGAACAGCACCATGGCATAGAAAGGTATGGAGTTGCCCAGGTCCCGTTGATCCAGGAAGACCACTGCCCACGGGAACAGGAACACTGCTTCCACGTCAAAAATCAGGAACAGGATGGCGAAGATGTAAAACCGGAGGTTGATGTTCGACCAACTGAACCGGGCGGGTTCGATCCCGCACTCGTAGGTGCTCAGCTTGGTGGCCGAAGGGCGGCGCGAGGAAAGGATACGGCTTGCCAGGAACATGCCGCCAATTGCTGCGAAGCCTACAATGGAGGCCAGGGCCACCATCGTCCAGTTGCCGGCATAAATATTTGGGTCGAAAGGCACTAGCTTACCGCCTGAGGATTACACCTATATTTGAAGGCGCAGAAATGATAGCACCGGGTATCTGGGGTGTCAATTTGGGGGCAGCCATTCAGGATCTATGAATCCAGCGCCCGCAACTCCGTAGACGAAACGTCCGCGCGGAACCGCTCCTCCGGTATCGCCTGGAACAAGGGCTGAAATCCATCGGGTATGGCGACCTCGTCCAGTGTGCGGAAGGTTCCATCCACCTGCCTGCCCGCCACCAGGACGCGGCAGCCCCGCGCCCAAATCTCCGCCAGGGCCGTCAGCATCGCCGTCTCTGAATCCCCATAGTACCTGGGGTCGATCACCCGCACCATCGTATCCCAACCAATCACAAACACACTGCCCGGGAAAACTTCGGACTTTCTCTGGAATGTGGGCCTCCGGGTCAGCGCCACCGCACCCTTGCCCTTCAGCCCGTCAAGTCTCCCTAATATTTCCGACTCCTCAAGGGGCGGCTTGTCCACGTTAAGCACGGCCAGTTCAAATACCGATTCCAGGCCCGTCATCTCCCTGGACACCGCAGCCATTTGCCGGTGACCGTCATGCAGCGGATTGAACGAACCGGGCAGGACCACCATGGGCTGGGGCGCGTCCCCTTCCCACACAGATATGGCGCCCAGTTCATCCGCCATTGCCAGTTCGACTTCGCCTGACAACAGCCGTCGGATGGGACTGGCGTGCTCCCCAGTTTCTATCTCCGGCCGTTCCATTGGCGTAAATCCAATGTCTATGTCTGCTTCGACCCCGAAGGCCCGGGCCATGGCCTGGATCAACAGGCGGCTGACCACCTCTTCTTCACCAATACGGTCCCGCTTGCCCTTGTCCAGTTTCAGGTTGTAAGACGTAACCCCGGACTCGTCCCAGGTGGCGATGCAGGCCCGGTGGTCTCCCCGCTTGGTATAGTCGGTGGCGATGGTGGCGGTACATGCCACGCCCACTACCGGGGAGTCGTCCTCCACCAAATTCAGGCCCCGGCGGTAGCATGCCCGAGCCATATCGCGCGCGTTCCGGGGCGAAACGTACTGAGACGGTTCCTCTCCCACCAGGTCAATCATGGACAGCCGGCCGTAGGGGACCAGGGTTTCCAGCAGCGTGCGCGACGCCCCGGAAACGGCCAGCAGCCAGGACATGGCCCCGCTGCCGGCGCCGGCCACCGCCAGCACCGACTTGTGCGAGGTCCCGTGCAGCTTGACTATAACCTCTTGTATATCCTGGTCCATGTCAGTCCCCTTACGCCTCAGGTTTGACGACTGAAGGCTCCCATGGCGAATAGTCTATGTCCGACATTCGTCCCAGCGAAACTTCAATCTCGTCCCTGATCTTCTCATTCCAGGCGTCATTCCATTCATCGGGAATCAGGGCGCGCGCCTCCCGCCAGGTTACCGGCGGAACATCGGGGCTGGCATACCCGGCCACCACGTCGGCGAGGAAGCAGGTCATATCCCCGCCGTCCATCGCATTGATCACCCGGCACTCCAGGCAGCCCATGCACCCGGCGAGGATGGGAACACCCGTCTGACCCAGGGCGTAGTCCACCCCGGCCAGTTTCTCCCGGTCCATACCCGACACCAGCCCGAAATCCCGGATGAAGTGAAGCTGGTCGCGACTCAGAAAATTCAGGCCAAAGGCGTGGCTATCAAGAATCAGTTGGTGGCTATAGTTCCGCTTGTAGATCTGCACCAGTACCCTGGGGTGGGCCGGCACGATGGATGCGGCGCTGATGGCGACGGCGATCTGGGCGTTTGCCTTCCCTTCCCAGTTGGTGGTAACCGCCGCCAGGGGGGACCACAGCCGACCCATTATTGTGGCTATTTCCCCGTATTCCATATACCCGCTGCCACACACCTGAGTTGCTTTCGCCGAAGTTTAACACCCACCCACAACCTTGTCAGGGGCTGCAAGGGCGGGGCGATTCGCGAATCACCCCTACGCCGGAAGAGGGCAGACACCCAGGTCTGCCCCTACGGTTCTGACAAGGGCAGACACACAGGTCTGCCCCTACCAGTCGGGCATTATGTCGTCGCCGCCATTCTTGGTCAGGCGGCGCTGCTCTGAGCCGTCCGCATTCATCACCAGGATGTCGGCTGAGCCGTAGAGATGGGTTACGAAGGCCAGTTGCTTTCCGTCCGGCGACCACACCGGCGACACGTCATCTGCATTGTTGCTGGTCAATCGCTTCTGTTCGGCGCCGTCAGCCTGCATCGTGTAAATTTCCGGGTTGCCGTTCCTAGTCGAAACGAAGGCCAGGGTCTTGCTGTTGGGGTGCCACGTCGGTGCGTAATCGTCGAAGCCCCCCTGGGTGAGGCGGGTCTCCTCCACCCCGTCGTCCCATGAACCTCCATTGGCTGGCTGGCCAAGGTAGATTACCTGCGCATCCTCCTGCTGGCGCACGAAGGCAATGTACTTCCCGTCCGGCGACCAGGCAGGTTGCGAGTCCTGCCCTTGGGTGAGCCGCAACAGGTTCACCCCCGCCGGATTGCGAAGCCACAGGCCCTGTTCCTCTTCCGGTTCCATGTTGTAGAAAATCAGCCATTCACCGTCCGGCGACCACTCACCCAACTCCTCGGCGGGCTCGTCGAAGGTCACCTGGTCCACCTCCCGGTTCTCCAGGGAGATTGAATAGATTTCGGAGCCCTCGCCGCCCTCTTCTTCTGCCTCGGAAACATAGGCCAGTGTCTGCTGTTCCGGGTGCCAGCGAGGCGACGCATCCAGCCCGGGGTTGTTGGTCAACCGCTTAAAGTCCTGTCCTTCCCTGCTGATTACATTTATTTCCTTGTCTCCCGATTCCCGGGAAACGTAGGCAATTTGCTGGCCGTCCGGCGACCACCGGGGTTCCTCGTCCGGCCCCCCGTTGTTGGTCAGCCGGGAAGTCTCGCCGGTCGTTGCGTCCACCACGTAAATGTCCCGGTCGCCGTCAGTATCCGAAACGAACACGATCCCGCTGTCGCCGGTGGGGATGAAGGAACACCCCATCACCAGTACCAGCGCTGTCACGGCCACGACCGTCATGGCCGGCAAGGAAAAAAGAAACTGAACACCCTGTTGCTGCTTCATCCAACACCACCTCCCGTCAGGTCATAACCAGGGCATTAGCTCCAACGGACCTGTCTTTGCTAAGAGGTTACGACAATCAGGCCAGAAAGAACCATTCGGATTATGTACACTTTCCAGCAATTTTTGTGCCGCCGAATTGATATGTTAATCGCCGAAAGAGACAAACACTCGTCACCATCTTTGCCGATTCGTGGACAGCACCGCTGGCGTCATTACCTTGACAAGGCCGGCGCGCATCATTAACTTAACTGCAAATTGCGGGGCAACCGCAAGTTAATTGGAAATTGCGGGGCCGCTGCCCCGAACCGCTGTGGGAGGTACGCTAATGAAAGCCCTGGTGGGAGCCAACCTGATAGACGGCACGGGCGGACCGGTGGTCTATGACGCGACGGTCCTCATCGACGGCGAACGGATAGTCCAGACCGGGCCCCGGCAGGCGGTAGACCTGCCCCAGCGCACCGAAGTCATCGACGTCAGCGGCATGACCCTGATGCCCGGGATGATTGACTGCCATGACCACTTGGCCTCCAAGGATTACGGCCTGGCCAGCCGCATGGGCTTCGACGCCCCCCTGTCCCTCCAGCACCTGCGCACGGCCAAGGTGCTGGAGCAGACCCTGGAGGCGGGGTACACCTGTGTTCGGGACGGGGGCGGGCTGGACGCCGGGTTCAAGCAGGCGGTGGAGCAGGGCCTTTACCCGGGCCCCCGCCTGGTGCTATCCATAGCCATCATCTCTCCCACCGGCGGGCTGGCCGACAAGGTAACCGCCTCCGGGCAGTGCTACCCCCATGACGATCCCATGATCCCCTCAGGAGTGGCCGACGGTGACGACCCGGTTCGGGCCAAGGTACGGGAAATGTGCCGCGTGGGCGCCGACGTGATCAAGTTTGCCACTACCGGCGGGGCCAGCTCCCGCCCCGGCCACGGGCCCCTGGACATTGCCTTCGGCCCCACCGAGGTCAAGGCATTAATCGAAGAATCCAGGGCCCTGGGACGACGCACCATGTGCCACGCCGTGGGCGGCCCCGGCCTTCGAATGTGTGTCGAGGCCGGCGCCCATTCAGTGGAGCATGGCTGCTACCTGGCCGAAGACCCGGACCTGCTGAAGATGATGGCCGACAAGGGTATCTTCCTGGTCCCGACCTTCGAGATTTACGAGTTCCACGCCACGCTAAGCGCGCCCCACATGCAGGCCCGCTCCCGCGCCCTGATGGACATTCACAAGGAGACCATGCACCAGGCCCTGGCCGCGGGAGTCAAAGTGGTGGGCGGCACCGATGCCGGCGGCTATGTCCACGGGGACAATGCCCGGGAAATACAGATAATGGTGGAAAAGGGCATGTCCAACATGCAGGCCATCCAGGCCTGTACCGGTTGGGCCGCCGAATGCTTGGACCTGGACAAGGACATCGGCACCGTCGCCAGAGGCAAGTACGCCGATCTGCTGGTGCTGGACGGCGACCCCCTGAAGGATATCGAAGTCATCCGGCGCCCTGAGAACATCAAGATGGTGATGAAGGGAGGCCAGGCTGCGGTAGACCGGCTTCCGGTGCATGATGCCCAGCCCGTGGCCCAGCCCGTGGCCTAGACCATCTCACCGAGACCATCTCACCGAAAGAAGCTGGGCGGGTCGGTTATGCGAATTTGCCGACCCGCTCTTGCCGGTAAGCAATGCGCTTTCACGTTTTGACCCTGTTCCCGGAAGCCTTCGAAGGTCCGGTCCGGCACAGTATGCTGGGACGGGCCATTCAGCGCGGCCTTATCTCGGTCCAAATCACAGACATCCGTTCCTACACCCACGACGCCCACGGCACTGCCGACGACTATCAGTTTGGCGGCGGCCATGGCATGGTTCTCAAGCCCGAACCCATCTTCGACGCCGTGGACGACGCTCTTACTCCGTATGGTGAAGAGCTGCGCCCGGCCATACCCATAGTCCTCCTCTCTCCCCAAGGCCACAAGCTGGACCAGCAACTGGTCCTGGAACTGGCGCAAGCCCCGGCGCTGGCGCTAATCTGCGGCCACTATGCCGGCGTGGACGAACGCGTCCGCACCCACCTTGCCACCCACGACGTAAGCATCGGCGATTACATCCTGACCGGCGGAGAACTGGCGGCCATGGTGGTCATAGACGCCGTGTCCAGGTTTGTTCCTGACGTAGTGGGTTCCGCTGAGAACGTGCTGGAAGACTCCATAACCTCGGGCCTCCTGCAGCACTCCCTTTATACCCGCCCGGCGGAATTTCGGGGCATCCCAGTGCCGGAGATCCTCCGTTCCGGCCACCACCGGGAGATCGACCGCTGGCGCCGGCGGGAGTCCCTTCGCCGCACCCTGGAGCAACGTCCCGACCTGCTGGCATCCGCCCATCTCACCGAGGCCGACCTGGCCTACCTCGCCGAACTGGGGCACGACTCATCCACCTCAGCCACTGCCGCAGCATGGGGTGATGCCCTCAATCCCGAGGAATCCTCCCAGTCCTGATGCCCAAGCCCGATTTCAAGTTCTCCACTCCCGTCCGGGTTCGCTGGATGGAATGCGACGCCCAGGGCATCGTCTTCAACGGCGCCTACCTGGGCTACCTGGAAATTGTCCAGGCGGAGTACTTCCGCAACCTGGGCTTCTCGATCTACCGCATAGCCCGGAACGGCTACTTCGATAGCGCGGTGGTCAAGGCGGACCTGGAATTCAAGGCTCCGGCCAGGGTGGATGAGATGCTGGAACTCTTCGCCCGGGTCGCCCGTATCGGCAACACCAGCATCACGCTGCTGGTCGAAATCTACGCCGCCGGGTCCGACAGGCTGCTGACAAATATCGAAGCCGTGTACGTGGGGTTCTATCCTGAATCGGAGACAAACAGGAGTGTGCCGGACGCCATCAGAGCGCTGGTTGACCATTTTGAGGCAACCGGGGAAAAGTTGAGCCTGGACGACTTTCCGGACCTGCTGGAGGCTGCCAGGTAGCTCTTGCGGAGATAATGGGGAAGCGGGCTTAAACCATGAACACGGGGGACTCGTCCAGGTTGATGCGGGTTTCCTCTGCGATGCTGGTGCGGAGAAACTTGGGAAGGTTGAACATGTTCTGGTGGGTTTCTCCGTCGTAGAACTCCAGATCCTGCCCTACCCGCGCCGCAAGTAACCGGTCAACTTCCTCGGTCCCCAGGCTGGGCAGCGGCGAATCGGAGGCAATGTTGAAACCCCACAGGGTCTGGAAAGCGGGCACGTGTATCTGGCACGGTACGCAGTGCGCGAAGGTGGCCGAAAGGGTGCGGTTGATGGTCGTGAAGCACTCCTGGTGACTCAACAGCCCTGCCGGGCCCGATTGGGTGACCAGGATACCCCCGGGATTGAGCCTGGCCTTTGCAATCTCGTAATACTGGCGGGTATAGAGCAAATAGGCCGGGCCCCCTTCCATGGGGTCAACCAGGTCCATAATCATCACGTCAAAGGTCTCGTCAGTTTCGGCCAGGTAGGCCCTGGCGTCCCGGTGCAACAATTGTACCCGGGGATCGTCGAAACCGCCCTGGTGATGGTGCGGAAGATACTGGCGGCACAACTCCACAACCTGTTGGTCCAGGTCAATCATGACCGCCCGTTCCACCGATTTGTGGGTAAGAGCCTCTCGCAGGGTGCCGCCCTCACCGCCCCCGCCAATGAATACGGAGACCGGATTGGGGTGGAATACCATTGCCGGGTGTACCAGGCCCTGGTGATAGATGTGCTCGTCCCGCTCCGTGGATTGAGTCTTGCCATCCAGGACCAGGCTGCGGCCGTAAAGGTCAGACTCCACTATCTCTACGTGCTGATATTCTGTCCTTCCGGAGAAGAGGACCTGCTGAACCCTCAACATTACGGCCAGATCGGGATAAACCGTTTCGATGAGCCACTTGCCGGTAAGTTCTTCCATCTTTAAGGCGCGATACCTCGAACCCTAAATGCCCACTGGCAGGGAAAGTAGTCCCCGCCGGACTTCGGTAATTTCCGGCGATCCTGACTCAAACAGATCGATCATGATTTGCGCGGCATCCCGGGGCTGGAACGTGGAACCGCAAGTGAAGATATCAGCGGCGGCGTAGTTGTACTCCGGCCAGGTATGGATAGATATGTGGGACTCGGCGATAGACAATATGCCGGTGACCCCTTGTGGAGTGAACTGATGGAAAGACTCGCCAATTACCTGCGCTCCCACACCTTCGGCGGCTCCATACAGTACACTGCGGACGTGGTCCAAGTCGTCAAGGAGATGCGGGTTACACTCCTTGAGTTCCAACAAAAGGTGCAGACCTAGTACATTCAATCACCTGCCCTCCTCTTCATTATCGGGGTTTGACCCCTGAATAACGGGAAACAGTAATAGATTCTATATTTAATTTCATTTGCAATCAATACCCCGCTGCCACCATTTTCCCAGCCAGACCGAATTGGTGCTCCTGGCGGCCTCTGCTGATTCCGAATAAACAAATGTACGAATGAGCTTCCCCTCGTCAGCAGGCCTTCCACGTTTCGAACTGCACTGGCAAGATCGCGGATTCTTCAACTCGTATCCCCGGTTAGTATTCTAAAGGTTGAAAAACTCCCAGTCCCAAGGACCCGGAGAATCTGTCAGCCTCGAAACTGTGCAGGCAATGACAAACGCTCATTGACTATCCCCATTGCCACCGATACAATCGCCCCACATGGCTCGCATATTTGACCTCCACATCCATACTACCAAGGGCAGCGCCGACAGTAACCTTTCTCCCGAGGACCTGATTCTCGAGGCTGAGCGGCTGGGTCTGCGGGGACTCTGCATCACCGAACACAGCGGCCCCTGGGACCGCCACGAATTCGAGCGGTTTGCCAGCCGGCACAACGTTGTACTTGTCCGGGCCATGGAAGCCGACACCGATATGGGCCACATGCTGGCCTTTGGCATGGATGCCTACCAATCCGGCTTCCATAAAGCGGAAATTCTCTGCAAAACCGCTCGGTCCCAGGGGGGCTTCGTGGTCAGCGCTCATCCTTTCCGCGGAGTGCTGGGCCGGCATATGCGGGAGCGCCCTTATCTCTACCGGTCATTGCCCGATGCGCCCATGCCAACCATTGCGGAACAGGCCCTCCAGCACCCGGTGTTCAAGCTGGCCCATGCCATCGAGGTGGTAAACGGCGGTACTGCGGATGAAGAAAACGGTTTTGCCATGGAAGTTGCCAGCCTGCTCCGTATGCCGGTAACCGGCGGCAGCGACGCCCACTCCGTACACGGATTGGGTCGTTACGTCACCGCCTTCGCCGACGAAATCAATACTGAAGCGGAATTCATAACCGCTCTGCGCTCCGGCAACTACTTCCCGGCCGTCGGATTGAGGTCCGGACAACTTCGACCCTATACCGGTTAATACCTACACTGGCGCCGGTCTGAAGGTCCTGACGTCAGGTCAGTTTTTCCCGCCTTCCTCGACCCTGATGCTGGCGTCCCCTCCCGAGTCAATATTATGTTAATAAAGAGTCTGCCAAGATGACCTTGGGACAATCCACTGCCAACCTGCCAACGCTGGAACGGACCTTTGTTGCCCTGGACCTGGAAACCACCGGCCTCGATGCCGACCGGGAAAAGATCATCCAGGTTGGGGCAGTCAAATTCTGTGGCGACCGGGTTCTCGACCGGTTCGAGACATTTGTTAACCCGGGGCGGGCAATTCCCGACTTCATCCAGCGCCTTACGGGCATTCGACCGGACCAGGTGAGCCGCGCCCCCCACTTTTCCTCGGTCAGCCAAGGCCTGGAAACTTTCATTGAAGACCACCCGGTCATTGGCCACAACGTCACCTTCGACCTGCGCTTTCTCGAGACTCACGGGCTGAGCCTTCCTAACGCCAGGTACGACACCTGGGACCTGGCTTCTTTCGTTCTGCCTCGCAGCGCGGAGTATTCTTTGGGTTCCCTGGCCCGCCAGTTCGGGCTGGAGCACCTGCGGGCTCACCAGGCAATCGACGACGCTGACGCCACTCGCCAGCTCTTCGTTACCCTGTTGCGCAAGGCTTCAGAACTGGACCCGGCTCTTCTGGCCTACATCTGCACTCTGGCCAACCGCAGCAACTGGGGCGTTGCCAGCCTTCTCTCCAACCTGGAAACGGCCTTTGAAGAAGGACACTACGCCCGCGAGGGATCCCCTCTGTTTGGCGCTTCAGGTCTGGACTTTGGCCGCCTGGCCGCCCGCCTGGGCCGCCCGGAACGTCGACGCTACGACGAGAACCTGGTGCATTTGACTGAGGATAAGATCGCCAGCCTTCTGAGCCCCGCCGGCCCCTTTTCCCAGGCCTTTCAGGGTTTCGAACAGCGGGACGAACAGGTGGAAATGCTGAAGGCGGTCACCGGCGCCATCTACCAGGGCCGCAAGCTCATCGTGGAAGGGGGCACCGGCGTCGGCAAGTCCATGGCCTACCTCTTGCCCGCCGTCCTCTTTGCGGCGTCCCGAGGCCTGCGGGTCGTAATTTCCACCAACACTATCAGCCTCCAGGAACAGCTGATGAACAAGGACATCCCAGCTGTTATCAATATACTGGAAGGCTCCGGGCTGGTGGAGGAGGGACTGGTCAAGGCCACCCAGCTCAAGGGGCGCGCCAACTATCTTTGCCTGCGCCGGTGGAACTACCTGGCGAATAATGACAGTCCGTCGGTAGACGAGACCAGGCTCCTCAGCAAGACTGCCGTCTGGATGCAGGACACGGTGGCCGGCGATCGGGCGGAGATCAACCTTTCCGGCCGCGACGCCTTCACCTGGAGCAAAGTTTCTGCCGGCGACAAGGGGGGCTGTCCCGCCCTCCGCAACAGCAACTCCGCCTGTTTTCTCCGCAGCGCCAGGGAACGGGCAGATCAGGCGCACATCGTCGTAGTCAATCACGCTCTCCTCCTGTCCGACCTGGTCTACGGAGGAGGCATCATCCCCGACTACCAGAACCTGATAATTGACGAGGCTCACAACCTGGAAGACGAAGCCACCAGGCAGTTCGGCTTCCTGTTGACTGCCGACCTGCTGGGAGACATCGTTGACATGGTAACCCGCCTCAGCCGGGAAACCCGCCTGTCTCTCAACACCTACCAGCTTCAGCCTCCGGTCAGGCAGAACGGTGAAGCCCTGGTGGCCCAGGTGGACGAGGTTATGCCCCGCCTAAGGCAGAACTGGAACGATATGTGGAACGCCGCCCTGCGGTACTTCCAGGCCCAGGGTTCCAACACCGACGACTTCCTTATCACCTCCAGGTCCCGCAGCCAGCGCAGTTGGCAGGACCTGGCCACGGCCTGGGAGAACGTGGACGTGGGCCTAAACAATCTGGCTCAGGCCCTTGGCAGGCTCCACGCATACCTCTTTGAAACCGAATGCCCCTCGGATTCAGACGAAGAAAATCCCGCCGGATCCGGAGACGTCTCGCCCCTAATGTCTGAGTGCAGCGCGCTGCAGGGAAATGCGGAAGAGTTGAAGGACAAGCTGGCGTCCATCATTGCCAGGGAGGACGACGCCAGGATTCACTGGCTCAAGCTGGACCAGACCAAGGGTGAAGTCAGCTTGCATTCCGCACCCCTGGAGGTGGGTCCCACCCTGCGGCAGCGGCTCTTCGACGAGAAGGACAGCGTCGTACTTACCAGCGCAACCCTCAGCGCCAACGGTAGCTTCGACTACACCCGGCGCCGCCTCAGCTTGCCCGACGACAGCGACGAACTGCAGGTGGGATCTCCCTTCGACTATCGCAAGGCAGCCCTCCTTATGATTCCCGAAGATATGCCCCAACCGCAGACAGAGGGTTACGTGGAAGCCATGGGCCGCGCCATTATGGACCTGGCCCTGAACCTCTCCGGCAGGACCATGGCCCTTTTCACGTCCTACTCGGCCCTGCGAAACGTGGCCAACCGCATTCGCAACCGGCTTGAGCAGCACGGCATCGAGGTGTTGGCCCAGGGCGTGGATGGCCCACCCAACCAGATCAGCCGCCGCTTCGTCGATAACCCCAAGGCCGTTCTCCTTGGCACCAGCAGCTTCTGGGAGGGTGTGGACTTCCCCAGCGGGGTGATGCGCGCCCTGGTTATTACCCGCCTCCCCTTCCAGGTCCCCACCGATCCGGTGGTGAAGGCCCGTTCGGAGCAGTACGAAAACGCTTTTAACGACTTTTCGATTCCCCAGGCGGTGCTGCGCTTCCGGCAGGGAATGGGCCGCCTAATCCGAAACAAGGGTGACAGCGGCGCAATAGTCGTCCTGGACAAGCGGGTAACCGGGCGCAACTACGGGCAGGCCTTCCTCCAGTCCATCCCGCCCTGCACCCTGAAACCCAGCAACCTCTCCAGCCTGGGATCCCAGGCTGCCCAGTGGATAGAAGAGGCGGACCGTGGAACTGGTCGTTGACCATCCCCTTGATCTGGAAGCCAGCCTCTTGGGAGGGCAGGCCCACCGTTGGCGAATGGAGGGAACTGAGGAAGACCCCTGGTTCTCCGGCGTAGTGCGGGGCAACTTCCTTCGCCTGCGGCAGTCGGGCCCAGACTGCATTGAATTTCACGCCGCCCCCTGGCCCGAAGCCTCCTGCATCCCCATCCTCCAGCACTACTTCCGGCTGGACGACAACCTGACCCATATCCAGAAAGAAATCAGCCACGACTGGCGGGTGGCGGCCATGGTGGACCAGTACCCAGGCCTGCGCGTGCTGCGCCAGGAACCCTGGGAATGCCTGGTAGCCTACATCTGCTCGGCTAACTCCAACATCCAGCGCATCCACCAGGTCATGGAAAACATGGCCCACGCCTTTGGCAGTCCCGTCGAACTGGACGGCCAGGTGCGCCACACCTTTCCCGCTCCGGTCCAACTGGTGGAAGCCGGTGAAATGGAGCTGCGCCGGTTGGGGTTGGGCTTTCGCGCCCCCTACGTGGACCGGGCCACCCGAGAAGTGGTAGATGGCTCCCTGGACCTGAACGACCTGATCCGCCAGCCATATCTGGATGCCAAGGAACGCCTGATGGAATGCTACGGCATCGGCACCAAGATCGCCGACTGCATCGCCGTCTTCTCCCTGGAAAAGCTGGAGGCATTCCCTATCGACGTGTGGGTCCGTCGCGCTTTGGGGGAATGGTACTTCCCCGGCGAGAAGCCCCCGCCCGACCGGGAACTCCTGGCCTGGGCCCGGGGCTACTTCGGCCAATACGCCGGCTACGCCCAGCAATACCTCTTCCACGGTCGCAGGCTGCAAAAGCGCGGGGCAAATCAAACGGAGGTTATCACTCAGGAAACAGCGGAACAGGAGAAACCAGGAGACACCCTTCCGCCCGTCTGAGCAATGAAAGACAATGCTCCTTACGGTGTCAAAACCAACTTCCCAAAAAAGTTGGCTTCCTCCATCGTTTGGTGCGCGGCGGCAGCTTCAGAAAGCGGAAATACCTGGTGTATCGCCGGCCGGATAACTCCCCGGTTCAGCATTTCCACGATCTGCCGCATATCCTCCTTGCTGCCCATAAACGTGCCGTAAATCTCAATCTGGCGTGTAAACAACAAGCCCAGGTGCAGTTCCGCCCGCAGCCCCGTGGTGGCGCCGCAGATCGTATAACGGCCGCCCGGACGCAGCGAATTGAAAGCGCTGGTGAAGAATTCGGCGCCCACGTGGTCCACCAACACGTCAACCCCGGCGTTGCCGGTCAACGCCTTCACCCGTTCCACCACATCCTCTTCCCGGTAGTTGATCACCTCGTCCGCCCCCAGTTCTCTGGCCTTGGCTGCCTTGTCCTCGGTGCTGGTGGTTGCGATAACCCGCGCGCCCACCACGTTCTTCGCCACCTGGATTGCCGCGGTGCCCACTCCGGCCGAGGCGGAAAGCACCAGCACCGTCTCCCACGGCTGCAACTGGGCCCGGCGCACCATCATGTTCCAAACTGGCAAAAATGTTGTGGGAATGGCGGCTGCCTCCTCGTAACTGACCGAGTCGGCAATTTTGTGAGTGTTTACCGCCGGCACGGTAATGAACTCGGCGTAACTGCCGTCGGAGGCGCTGCCCATGAACCTGGAGCGGGGACAGAGGTCGTCCCGACCAGACATGCAGGCCGGGCACTGGTTGCAGCTTATTCGCGGATTTACCACCACCCGGTCGCCCGGCTGCAGGCTTCGGACGCCTTCTCCGGCTTCAACCACATCGCCGGCGCAGTCCCCGCCCAGGATCAACGGCGGCGGAAACTCCCGGCGTAGGCCGCGCCCTCCCTCCCGGGTATAAAGGTCCAGCCGGTTCAGCGCCGACGCCCTCACCCGGATTTTCGCTTCGCCGGCGCCAACTTCAGGCTCCGGCCGTTCGCCATAAATCAGGGCCTCCGTGCCACCATGAGTCTCAATATAAACTGCTTTCATCGGTTTCCGTCTCTCCGCTCGGTCTCGCCAGATTTCGTGGTTAATTGGACTGAAACCGGCCGCATCTCAATTACGGCCGCCGCCCTTCATAGCAGTCATTGCAAAGGTAAACGATCGCCAGCGCTTCCTCGTGGCTGGATATGCGGCCACAACGGGGAATTTCACTGTCCTGGGTCCAGGGTTGGTGAAACTTGCCGCCGCACATCTGGCAGGACGTCTGGTGAACACCATCCAGGGAGCCATCACAAATGACGCACGACTCACGTTCCAGTTCTTCCTGCATAGCATGCACCTCCCCTGAATGATTCACGAACAGCGGTCATACGCCTAACTTTTGCCGCTGCCATAGCATTGGGAAACCACCAGGTCTCTCACCCACTTACGTTCTTCTTCCTCTGAATTGATCCGCCGGTCCAGCCGCATATCTCTCAAGTCCGCCAGCACTTTGCCTACCAGGGGGCCGCTGGGTACACCCAGCGCCAGCAGGTCGCCGCCCTTCAGCGAGGGTTTCAAGTCGCCATCGCTGTCGCCGTCCAGGTAGCGGTTAAGATTCCGAGCCGTCTCCGGCGAATCGGAAATTGCTGCCACAATGCTGATGGCAATTGGATCGTAGCCTTCCAGCAGGCGAACAAGCGCCGACAGGGGCAGACCCCCGTCCGCAAGCCTGGCCTCCAAAGCCCTCAGTTCGGTGCTGGTGCGCACCACTTCCGCCCAGCGTCGGGGCATATTCAGCCTTC
>DAOUHR010000070.1:0-26736 GCA_034428635.1 Dehalococcoidia bacterium | reverse complement strand
ACTGTTCGTGCTGCCAGCAGCTATCTGGGTGGACTCCCGTCCGCCGCACGGAATGATGGCGGCCGGTGCCCTGGTGCTGGCTATTGGTCTCGTCCTCTTGATTCTCTCGAACAGTTTCGCTCTGGCCGTCGTTGCAACATTTGTAATGGGAGCAGGGGGAGCCGCAGTCGGGTCCCTTATCTTCTATGTAGTCATTGTGAAAGGAGCCGGCCGCTATAAGGGGGTGCTGGTCGGCGCCATTAGCCTAGTGTTCAGCGTTATGGGAGGCTCAGAGGCTTTCGCCATCTGGGAGACCGGTCTGACCATCGGATGGTGGGCCGTCATCATGGTAGTCGTGGGGGGAGCCCTGCTTTTCTTGTTTCTCCCCCGCTGGTTCGCCGGGCCGGAGCAGACTGGGCGGACATTGAGGGAGACCGGGGCTGTTCCTGGCGCCAAGTGGCTTTTCCTCTGGGTCGCAGGTGTCTATCTGGTCGGCGCAATGATCGTGGATACAGGGACCACACACCTCCGGTTCATCGCCCTGATGACGTCGCCCGGCATCGCCGATCTGGAGTTCGGATTTCCGGCAACGGTTCTGGCCGGAGGACTCGGCGCCCTCTTGTGGGGAATATCCGCCGATTTCCTACCGGTGCGCCGGTTGCTGATCGCGGCGGCGACTATGCCTATCCCTGCCTTGGCGTGCTTGTGGCTTCCCGGCGGTCTAGCTGCCTGCTTGCTTCTTTTCTCATTGATCCTTGGAGGGCTGATCAGCCTGCCCTGGGTATTGCTGGCCGAGACCCTTCCAGTGAACCACTTTGCCAAGCTGGCCCTGGTCATCACCTGGGCGGGGCTCCTCGGCGAAACATTGGGTCCCATCTATTGGGGCTGGGCCCTGGAGGTCAAAAACGTAGGTGTTTCTCTCTGGATAGTTGTTGCCGAGATGACCGTCCTGGTGGGTGTTGTCGCCTGCCAGCCGTCAGGTTCACGGACCAGGGGACCCTGACATTGGCGTACTCGTTCAGACCCCTTCGGGGGAGCGTGGCAGGACATCCTGGGTTGGTTGGAAGCGGAACCCGACCTCGCCGCCAGGACAATACTGGACCGGCTGTGCTCCCACCGTCCCGACCGGTTCAGCGACACCCACTTGCGAACCCTGCAGCGCGGCGTCAAGAAATGGCGGGGCGTCATGGCCAGGAAGCCGGTCTATGCAGGCTCGGACCAATCCGTCCCTACTCTTCTTTCAATGCCAGAAGATGTCCCTTTTGGATCCGACCACAGGGTATGAATTTCGGTAACATTTTCTCTTGACGCAACAGGCCGGCAAGACTAATTGTCGTTGATCATCGGTTTAACTCGAAGGGATACTGCCCTCAATGGCCCATCACGGTTGGCTTCACTTTTCCGCTGAACCATTGGACTTACGTTTCACCGATATGCTAGGGGTATATCGTAACTGCTTACATCTGCATATATGATGCTATGTACTAAAGACCTACATTTTATTGACAACTACTAAGCCTCATCGTAGTATTTGACCACCGCAGGGCAGCCCCATAAAGTATTGGTTCCTCTCTCTTTGGTCTCTCCCTTTGACAGCACTTGGAGCAAGCCATGGGTCGGTTTATTATTGGCCGCACTATTCAGGCTCTGGTCAGCCTTTTCATAGTCACAATCGTCATTTTCTTGCTGGCCCGCCTCACGGGCGACCCAGCACAATTGCTAATTCCCGACGAGTGGACTAGGGAACAGGCCGATGCTCTGCGGGCTACCCTAGGCTTGGACGAACCCCTAATAGTCCAATACTGGATTTATTTGTCTGGCCTTTTCCGAGGCGACTTGGGCACTTCTAATTTGGCTCGCCTTCCGGTCAGTGACCTCATCATCCAGCGTTTGCCCGCCACTCTCGAATTAGGCATCACCTCAGTAGCGTTCGCCACCATTATTGCTATTCCAATTGGCATTTACGCAGCCTACCATCGTGGCGCCCCCCTGGACCTGGCTGGCAGATTGTTCGCCGTGTTGGGACAGTCCATGCCCATCTTTTGGACGGGCATTCTTCTGATCATGGTCTTTGCTGTCATGCTTAACTGGCTGCCCGCCGGAGGCAGAGGTTCCTTACTGCATTTGATCCTTCCCAGCATCACTATTGGCTGGTTCGTAGCTGCCGGTATCATGCGACTGACCCGCTCCAGCATGCTGGAAGTGCTGGACAGCGACTATATACGACTGGCTCGCATCAAGGGAGTGAACGAGCGCGTCATCTTATGGAAGCATGCCTTCCGGAATGCTACGGTGCCAGTCCTCACTTATGGGGCAATAATCACGGTGGGTGTATTGAGCGGTTCGGTGGTTACAGAAACTGTCTTTGCGTGGCCAGGGCTAGGGCGCCTGTTGATTGAAGGTGTGTTTTCGAGGGACTTTCCTGTAGTGCAGGGCGTCATCCTCTTGCTAAGTTCGATGTATATATTCGTTAACTTAATGGTGGACATTCTCTACGTTATTCTGAATCCCCGTCTGCGGCGAGGCGAATAGGCTTCACCCCCAGCTAACAGGAGCAGCAATCACTCACAGTATGGAAGCAAGTGGTAACAGAAGATTAATTCTGGCCAGTCGGAAGACGGGATTGAACATCTTGCGGTCGCCCGTACCCACCATTCCCATGTTGGGCATTATTCTGCTGGTTTTCCTGGCTTTCTTCGGGCAACTGGTGGAAACCCATGATCCAACCAGGAATCGCCTAATTGAGAGCATGATCCCCCCTGCCTGGGTCGAAGGAGGGACGAGAGAGCATTTGCTGGGTACGGACAAGTTTGGCCGGGACCAGTTCAGCCGGCTGGTTCGCGGCGCACAGATTTCCCTGGCTGCTGCTGGGTCCGTGATCGGGATTGGCGCCTCGGTCGGAACCATAATTGGGCTGATTGCCGGCTACTACGATGGACGCTGGTACTCTACCCTCTTGATGCGGATGGTAGACATTACCCTCGCCTTTCCTGCCATTCTGATGGCCATGGTGCTGGCCACCATTCTTCATCCCAGTTTCACCAACGTGATTCTGGTAGTTTCCCTTTTGATATGGCCCCGTTTCGCCCGGCAGATCCGGGGAGAGGTGTTGGGAATCCGGTTGAACGACTACGTGACCTACTCCGTGGTCGCCGGTGAGTCGGCTTTGAAGATAATGTGGAAACACATACTGCCTAACGTGGTGCCTACCTTGCTTGTCCTTATCACTCTGCAGGTGGGCTACGTAATACTTCTGGAAGCCTCTCTCAGTTTCTTAGGCGTGGGTATACCGCCGCCCGCACCATCCTGGGGCCTGATGGTTTCCGACGGACGAGGGCAGCTTGCGACGGGATGGTGGATATCTCTCTTTCCCGGTCTGGCCATTATGCTGGTAGTTCTTTGCATGAACACCGTTGGCGACTGGCTGCGCGACAGGTGGGATCCCAAGTTGAGGCAAATATGACGACGCCACAGCCGGTTGAAACTGAACTGTTGAGAGTGGAAGACCTTCGGGTCCATTTCGATACGCAGAGGTTCGGAACCGTCAGAGCAGTGGATGGGGTAAGTCTCTCGCTGTCTCAGGGAGAATCTCTGGGGATAGTAGGGGAGTCGGGCTCAGGGAAGACGGTCACAGCGCTGTCCATTCTGCGGCTGGAACCAAAGCCCGCGAAGATTATGTCCGGCCACATCTGGTTTCAAGGCGAGGACCTGGTGCTGAAGAGCCAGCGCGAAATGCGCCGGCTGCGAGGGGCGAAAATGTCTATGGTCCTGCAGGACCCCATGACGTCGTTGAACCCTTCCTTCTCCATCGGCGACCAGGTAGGGGAATCCATCACACTGCACAAGGGCTTGCGGCGAGACTTTCTGAAGAACAAGGTAGTGGAAGCATTGGACCTGGTCAGGATTCCTTCTGCGCTCACTCGTTCCAACGATTTCCCCCATCAACTAAGCGGAGGCATGCGTCAGCGGGTAGTTGGCGCCATTGCTCTATCCAGCGAACCTCGCCTGTTGATCGCCGACGAGCCCACTACATCCCTGGATGTAACCATTCAGAGCCAGTACTTGCAGTTGATGACCGAAATCCAGCAGGCTACTGGCGTGGGATTGATCTTCATCACCCACGATCTGGGCATTGTCGCCAAGGTGTGCGACAAAGTGGCCGTAATGTATGCGGGCCGAGTTGTGGAGCAGGGCCCGGTAATAGACCTTTTCGAGCGTCCCGCTCATCCTTACACGTCGGGACTGCTCAATTGTTTGCCAAGGCTGGAGCAAGTGGACAAACTCGAGCAAATAGAAGGACAACCACCTGACCCAGCCAAGTTCCCGCCGGGCTGCCGCTTCGCTCCCCGTTGCCCAAAGGTGCAAGACAAATGTCGGGAGCAGTATCCCGCGGAAATTCGCATTGGCGTTGATCACACCGCTAGTTGTTGGTTTCCGGAATCATGATTAACCAAGAACCATTGTTGCGAGTAGAACAAGTGGCCAAGTACTTCCCTGTTTTTCAGGGGGCGGTGTTCCGTTCCCTTAAAGGCTCGGTAAAGGCCGTGGACGGCGTCAGCTTTTCACTGGAGACGGATGAGACTTTTGGCATCGTTGGCGAGTCAGGCTGTGGAAAAACTACGCTGGCGAAGTTACTCCTGAGCATTGAAGCCCCCACCTCCGGTCGCGTCTTCTTTCGCGAGCATGATATCTGTGACCTCGACCGTGACATTCTTGGTAGCTACCGCCGGGAGGTGCAAGTGGTTTTCCAGGATCCCTATTCCTCCCTTAATCCCAGGATGACTGTGGCGCGCATCATCGGTGAACCTTTGACCATTCACTACAACCTGAAGCGGCATGATATTCGGGACCGGGTAACGGAGTTGCTCAGGCTGGTAGGACTGCCCGAAGCTAGTGGGTACCTGTACCCACACCAATTCAGCGGCGGGCAGCGTCAACGAATAGCCGTCGCCCGGGCCTTGGCATCCAACCCAAGGGTGATAATTTTAGACGAACCCGTATCTGCCCTGGACGTATCCATTCGCGCCCAGATTATGAATCTGCTTAAAGAATTGCAGAGGGAGTTCAATCTGGCCTATATCATGATTGCCCACGATCTGGCGGCGGTTCGCTACATGAGCACAAAGGTGGGAGTAATGTATTTGGGCCAGATGGTGGAAGCTGGGCCCATAGAATCCGTGTATTCCAATCCACTGCACCCGTACACCCAGGCCCTGCTGGCTAGTGCTCTGCCGGTAGACCCTCGCCGCCGAGACCAGGGGAACGTCATCCTGGGTGAGATTCCCAGCGCCTTGGATCCGCCGTCCGGATGCCGTTTTCATCCCCGCTGCCCCTTCGCCTTGGAGCAGTGTTCCAGGATTGAACCTCAGAACCGGGATGTGGAAGGTCGGTCGGTAGCCTGTCATTTGTACGACTGATCCCCAAGGTAACCACCACAGCTAGTTGCCTATATTTCCGGCACCATGTTGCCAAGAGGAGATTGAGATGTTCAACGACGTCAAATCCACACGGCGATCCCTGTTATCCACCTTACTGGCAACCCTTCTGGTGTTTATATTGGCTTGCGGCGCCTCCACTGAAGCCCCCGGAGCCCCGGCAGACACTTCACCTGCCGGCTCGGCTCCTGCTGCCGAGGCTCCCGCAGCGGCGCCGGCCCCTGCTGCCCAGAGCGCCGCCGAAGCTCCATCTGCTGCTCAACAGGTGCCTTCTCAGGCCTCTTCCTCATCCAATGCGCCCTCGGCGGCTCCCACAGCGGAACCGCTGGCGGCCCCGGCTCCTGCTGAACCCGCAATGGAACCGGCTGGCACCTTGACGGTAGCAGTAATCACCCTGGGAACGGAAAACTGGTTATACCGGTTGGCCCAGGACCAGACCGTGTTTAACGAAGTTGGTGAGACCCTTCTACGAAGCGACTTTAACACCCGTCTGCCGGTACCTAACCTAGTGGAGGAATGGGACGTTTCGTCCGACGGCGCCACTATTACCTGGAGTTTCCGGTTAAGGCAAGGCACGCCCTTTGGCGAAGACTACGGCGAACTCACTGCCCATGACGTCAGATTCACCGTTTCCGAGTTCTTCAAGCCGGATACGGTTAACCCTGGAGTCCCGCCATGGAAGGCGGCCATAGATGACGACATCAATAACTTCGAAATTGTGGACGATTACAATTTCAAAATGCATTCGTCAAGGTCAGTCCCAGACCTTATCTGGGGTCTGACCCAGAGCGGTAATATTGAGAACATGCAGTCCAAGGCTTTTCTGGAAGCCGTGGGCGACGAGGGAGGTGCCAAAAAGGTTATTGGGACCGGCCCTTGGCTTTTCGCCGACCACAGTCGTGGGCAGAGCGTAACCCTGGAAGCTCGAAAAGACCACTGGCGACAGCCACCCGGTTTCGATGAACTGGTGATGACCAAGGTACCCGAAGAGTCTACTCGCATCGCCATGGTGCGCACCGGGGAGGCGGACATTACGGACGTTTCATTCCAGCTCTTCGAGGAGGTCAAGGCAGCCGGCCTGCGTACTAAGACAGCTGAAAATACGGGTCACTCTTTCATCAACATGGGCGGGCATTGGCCCGGCTGGCCGGGGAACTGCGACGAATGCCCGTGGTGGCAGTGGAACACCCATGGGCAGGATCCGGACCCGGGGCTCAAGATCCGCCAGGCCATGACCTTGGCCATTGACCGGCAGGCCATAGTGGACAAGATACTGTTGGGCGAGGGCCAGCCATCGGCAGCACCCATGAGCTGGATGCCCGGGGAATTCCCCTTCAACAACCCTGACTGGGCAGTTCCCGCCTACGACCCGGAGAGGGCCAAGGAGTTACTTGCCGAAGGCGGCTATCCTGACGGTTTCGAGATTGAGATAAGAATCTTCCCCCTAGGTGGTCGGCCTTACCAGCCAGATCTGGGCGAAGCAGTGGCTGGTTACTGGGAGGACATAGGGCTGGACGTAAAGCGGACTATCAGCGAATACCGGCCGACGGTTAGGAACGAAATCGAAAAGCGCACCCATAATTTCACCTACGTCTTCACAACATCCTTCCGGGACGAACCCCTGATGTATCTCAGAATTCTATTCACGCCCAAGGCTTCGGTCTCCCACTTTGAGGACCCGGTAGTAACCGACTTCGTCGAACGTCTGTCCGCCGAGCCCAACCTGGAACAGCGGATGGTCATGAGCCGGCAGATCGGCGACTGGGTGGTGCAAAACCAGATGGCCATACCCCTGGTGAGTGTAAATTCGCTCTGGGCCTTGTCAGAGCGGGTAGGCGAATGGAAAACTATCGCCAGTCAAGCTAACTTCCATAACCTGGAGCACGTGACTCCGGCCAAATGATGGCATACCAGATAAGCAGGTTTTCTTGGGCCTGCCTGAACATTTAGAACTGCAATGAGGTGACCGGATGACTACCGCCGACTGGAGATGGGTGGGCAAGCGCTTTCCACCTATCGAAGACACCAGGTTTGTTCTGGGCAAGGGGCGTTACGTCAACGACGTTACACTCCCGGGTATGCTCCACATGGCTACCGTCGCGTCACCTCACGCCCACGCGGTAATTCGCAGTATTGACACCAGCGAAGCAGAAAGGGCCCCGGGCGTAGTAAGAGTCATAGTCGGCGATGACCTTTCGGAATGGATGGAGCCGATACCCCAGAATATGTACCTGCCCAGCGTCCTCTGGTATCCCCTGGCCGTGGGAAAGGCCCGGTTTGCCGGGGAATGGGTGGCGGCGGTGGTGGCCTCCAACCGTTACCTAGCCGAGGACGCCGCTGAACTGGTCAAGGTGGAGTACGAACCGCTGGGTGCTCTAGTAGACCCGGAGGAGGCCATGCAGCCCGACGCCCCGGTCCTTCACGAAGAGCACGGGTCCAACATCGCCTTCCAAGCCTCCCTGGACTTTGGAGAAGTGGACGCAGCTTTCCGAGAATCCTCCCACGTCTTTGAGGGCCGCTTTCGGTGGAACCGTCATTCGGGGGTGCCTATGGAAACCTTCGGCTGCGTGGCTTCATGGGACGAAATAAACGGCATGGTGGAAGTGTGGGCCTCCCAGCAGAACCCCCAAATCAACGAGCAGATCGCCCGTACGATGCGCGTCCCCTCCAACCGGGTAAGGGTCCACATGGACGTAGATATCGGTGGCAGTTATGGCAACAAGCGAGGTCGCAAGCAGATCTTCCTGACCTGCCTGGCCAGCCGAGCCTGTGGACGTCCTGTTAAGTTCATCGAGGATCGGTTGGAAAATATGGCCGCCGGTGACGCGCATGGTCCCGACCGTATCTGGAAAGTCAGGGTCGCCAGCGACGAAAACGGCAAGATCCAGGGCTTGGACCTGGCCGTAATTGATGACGCCGGGGCCTACGCCGGACGCGGCGCCATGCAAATCGGCAAGCCCATTACCGCACTTGTTGGCCCCTACACCATTCCAGCAGTACGCTATTCGCCCACTTCTGTGCTGACCTGCAAGACAAACCAGGCCCCTTATAACGGCTTCGGTCAGGCCCCCACCAATTATGCCATAGAAAGGGCTGTTGACCTCGTTGCCAGGGGCCTGGGATTAGACCGGGCGGAGGTAAGGCTGCGCAACTTCATCCAGCCCGATCAGTTCCCCTACGAAATCCCCACCGGCGCCACCTACGATAGCGGCAGTTATCCCACTGTGCTGACCAAGGCATTGGAAATGGCCGGTTACTCCAGAATTGAAGACTTGAAGGCCCAGGCACGGCATCGGGGCAAGCTGCTGGGCGTTGGTGTTGCCAGTTGCATCGAGCCTAGCGCAGGAGCAGGCAGCGTGTTCAACCTGTTCAACAATCCGGGGATGATTGGGGGAGGCGATGTCGGTGAAGGTGTACGTCTCCAGGTGGATGTAAACGGCAATGTGACGGCCGCCATCGGCTTCCAGTCCGCAGGCCAAGGCCACGAGACCACCGTTACACAGTTGGTTTGCGAGATGCTGCAAGTGGAACCTCACAAAGTCTCCGTCACCCGCGCTGATTCCAACGGCGGAGTGCCTTCAGTGGCCACCACTGGTAGCCGCATGCACTTGATGATGGGTGCGGCCGTGCTGGGGGCGGCCGCCAAGATCAAGGAGAAGATGGTGGCCATCGCCTCCCAGGCTCTGGGAGTCGAGCCAAGCCTGCTCGACCTGAAGGATGGCGAGTTCGTGGCTCGCCTGTTGCCCAGCCTGCGCATCGGCTTCGACCAGGTTGCCCAGATCGCCTACCGGCGGGCAGACTTGCGTCCTTCCAACATGGAACCAGCCTTGGTGGAGACCTATGTTTACCGCAATCCCAAGAGCGGCGAGCGGGAGGACGGCACCCACGATGGGGCCTTCAAGACCCGGGGGTTCATTTCTTTCGCCTTTGCAGCCCACATTCCCATCGTCGAGGTGGACGCCGAGACTTTTGAGATCCAGCTGGTTAACTACTATGTCGTCCACGACTGCGGCGTACAGATAAATCCCCAGATCGTGGAGGGCCTGGTCTTCGGCGGTACCATGCGGGGCATCGATGCCGCCCTGCTGTCCCAGTACGTGTACAGCGAGAACGGGCAACTGCTGAGCCAGACCTTCATGGACCACCTGCTGTCGACATCCATAGAAGTGCCACACATCACAGTGGACGACGTCTGCACTCCGGCACCAGGGCATCCCCTGGGTGCCAAGGGCGCCGGAGAGGGTGGCTACATGACCGCTCCAGCCGCCGTTGTCAGCGCCATCGAGGACGCGCTGTCCGGCTACGCTCTGGAGCTTACCGACATACCGGTAACGCCTACCCTGCTGCACGAAATGGTCAACGACTTGCGGGCTGCACGGGATTAAGGCCGAAACAGCTGAAATAACCGTGTGAGTTCATCCATCTGCCCATTCAAATCAATAGGAGAACAAGAATGCTGGGGCCATCTGTAGAGCCGACCCGATCCATTGCCGTCAATGTTAACGACACGATGTACAACGCCGTCGTGCCTGTTCGCAAGACCCTGCTGGACTTTGTGCGGGAGGATCTGATGTTGATCGGTTCCCACGCCGGTTGCGAGCACGGGGTCTGCGGTTGTTGCAACGTATTGCTGGATGGGGAGCTGGTCCGCTCCTGCATTCTCCTAGCTGTTCAAGCCGATGGGCACTCCCTGACCACCATCGAAGGTTTAGGCACGGTGACCAGAATGAACCCGGTCCAAAAGGCTTTCGCGGAGCATCACGGCCTCCAGTGCGGCTACTGCACGCCAGGAATGATCATGGCTGCCTCTTACTTGCTCGCGAATAATCCTGACCCCACTGACCTCGAAATCCGCGAGGCTATAGCCGGGAACCTGTGCCGCTGCACGGGGTACATGCAAATCGTCAAGGCGATAAAGGCTGCAGCCGAAGAAATGAACCAAGGCGGCAATTGACCAAGGATGACGACGACTCTTGTTGTGACTTAGGCCATTGACTCCCCTACCCTCGTTAAACGGAGGACGCGATGAAGCCTGCTCCCTTTGAATACTTCGCCCCAGCCAGTGTCGCCGAAGCCCTGGAACTGCTTCAACAGTGGGGAAGCGATTGCAAGGTGCTGTCCGGGGGGCAAAGTCTGGTGCCAATGCTTAACTTCCGGTTGCTTAAGCCGGCGGCACTGGTGGACATCAATCCCATTGGGGAATTGGCTTACATCAGGCAGGAGGAAGCCAGCCTCTCCATCGGAGCCGGGACCCGGCAAAGCAACGTGCTTGCTTCACCGGAGGTGCTGGCGGTGTGCGGCCTCGTCTCCGAAGCGCTGACATTTGCAAGCCACCCGGCCATTAGGAACCGTGGTTCCATAGGCGGTAGCATCGCCCACGCCGATCCTTCGGCCGAACTGGCCGTAGTGGCCACGGCCACGGAGGCCCAATTGAAGGTGAACAGCGTACGGGGAGAGAGAACAATGACGGCCGAGGACTTTTTTGTTGATTATCTCACTACTTCGCTAGAACCCGATGAGCTCCTGACTGAGATCAGGCTCCCCACTCTGCAGGGGCGAACAGGATGGAGCTTCCAGGAGGTCAGCCGCCGCCGGGGCGACTTTGCCGTCGTCAACGCCGCAGCCCTGATCTCCATCGACGAAGACGGCCGATGCCTGCAGGCCAGGGTTGTGCTCGGGGGGGCCAGCGGCGTGCCGTTGAGGTTCAAGTCTCTGGAGACTGGACTCGTCGGTAGCCCGCTGGATAAGGGTACGCTGGCGGAGGCCGCCGAGAAGTGCAAGGATGGCCTAAATCCCCAATCCGACGTTCACGCCTCGGCCGAGTATCGCAGGGACGTGGCTTGTGTTCTAGTTCGCAGAGCCCTAGAAATCGCCGTAACCCGGGCCGCTGCGTTTTCTGTTACCTGACCTGTGAGTAGCAAATTCTTACCTAACTGTTCGAGACTCAAGGGGAGACTCGAACTGGTTGCCAATCTATAATTCGCATTATCGGACAGTTGAGCTTTAACCACTAACGCCGTCCTTCCTGCCCTAAACTCCCCCAGCACGCCTGCTCTGGCGGACCGCTAGCGCTTGCAAGAGGCCATGGCCAGCGCCAGGTTGTCCTCCACCAGGCGGTGTTACCGGAGCCAGTGGCGCCAGTGGGCCCAGGCCAGGGGTCACGACGTCTTGCCTGCCGCGCCCATGGCAGTGGCCGATTACCTGCTGGATCGGGCCGAGGCTGGCGCATCCATCGCCACGGTCAAGTTGGGCCGCTCCGCCCTGGCCGCCATTCACAAGGATGCGGGTCGCCCCGACCCCACTGAGAACGACGGGGTCCGGCGGGTCCAGGCCGCCCTGACACGCACCATTTCCCGTCCGCAGCAGCAGGCGGCGGCCCTTACCAGGGAAGTGCAAGTCGCCATCCAGGCCATGGCCAGTTTTCCCAGGACCCTCCCCAGTGGGCAGATGGAGACTCCGGACAGGGCCCGACACAGGGCGCTGGTGGACATTGCCCTGATTGCGGTGATGCGTGACGCGCTCCTGCGGCGCTCGGAGGCAGCGGCTCTTACCTGGGGAGACCTGGAACTGGCCTCCGATGGGAGCGGCAGGCTGATGGTTCGCAATTCCAAGACAGACCAGAGCGGTGAGGGTTCGGTCCTCTACCTTAGCCCAGCCACTATGGATACTCTGTGGCAAATTGGGCCATCGAGTCCCGACTTTGAGCAGTTGGTCTTTGGGCTATCGCCCCGGCAGATTGATCGGCGCATCGCCGCCGCTGCCAAAGCGGCAGGCGTACAGGGAGACTTCGCCGGTCATTCACCTAGGGTGGGAATGGCCATCGACCTGGCCGCCTCCGGTTGTGAACTGCCTGCACTCATGACCGCGGGCATGTGGGAATCTCCCAACATGCCGGCCCGTTACACGCGGGCAGAAGCCGCGGGGCGGGGCGCCGTAGCAAGGCACTACGGTCGCCAGGGAGCCGTTTGACATATCAAAGGCATGGCGCTCTGGCATGGAGGGGTTGAAGGTGCGAAGCTGACTCCAAGTGGCAAGATCGGAGCAGGATGGGACAGTTTGGCTGCCGCCGTGTAAAGCTGATTGAAGGCTCTGCTCCTCGGGTGTTGAAGCCATTTCGGCCGGGTCCCCGGTGCGCGAGCCTGTCCGTGGCATCTGGTACCGTGATCAAGGGTGGGACCCAAAGAAATTCTCGGTTCGTCTTTCTGGGTCCATCGAACAGGCGAACTTATTAAAAGGGGGAATGCAACTGTGACTACTGCAACCAGTGCCCAGATATACTGCCTGAAATGTCGAGACAGGACAGCCACAACGGGTAGTCAACAGGTGGTTCTTAAGAATGAAAGGTCCGCGGTCTCGGGCCAGTGCGCAATTTGCGGAACCAAGAAATACCGAATAGGCGGGGTTGAACTAACCTCAGAGCGAAGGGGGCGCTTCGCCCAGTTTATGTCCAAGTTCCCGGGAAGGGGAGGCTAGCAGTTGACGTTGGCCGACTTTCCCTCAACTACCCTGTCCAACTCCTCAAAGCTGCCTTGATAGTCCGTAACTGCAATGCAGGATTCTTGGTAAGGACCGGGCTAGATTGGCTGATTTGCTCCGGGACGAACCTTGTAAGGCGTCCCAGCTGTACCAATGGTCCAGAAACCGCGGTGGAGCGGAGCGCAAGTGTGGCGCGGGTCACGTCGGGAAGTTATACAACAATTAGCCATATTACAAATAATTTGTAACTTAGCTAATCATCGTATAGAGTTTCCCCATGGATCCCATACGCAATCCTTATGCTCCTGGCGCAGGCACCCCGCCACCTGAGTTGGCTGGCCGGGACGAGTTGCGCAATGCGGCATATATTGTCCTCGAACGTACCAGGATAGGGCGTCCCAGCAGAAGCCTTCTCATGATCGGTTTGCGCGGAGTAGGCAAAACGGTTCTGCTGAATCGTATTAGGGAATAGGCTGAGCAGGGGGGCCTTGCCTTGCGCATAGAGGCGCCCGAAGGTCGATCTCTTCCCTCAATTCTGGCCCCGGAACTGCGCATCGCTTTGCTCAAACTTTCCAGGCGAGAGGCGGCGCGGGATCTGGCCCAACGTGCACTCAGAGGCTTGGCGGGATTCGTGGGTGCTCTTAAGCTAAAGTACCAGAACATTGAAGTGGGTTTGGACCTTGATGCCGAGCCTGGCTTGGCCGACAACGGCGACCTGGAGATCTATCTCCAGGACCTTTTGGCTGTTGTCGGAGAGGCCGCCAGGGCGGACGGGACCTGCGTTGCCATCTTTGTAGATGAGCTGCAATACGTGGCGGAGGAGGAACTGGCGGCTCTCATTACTGCATTGCACCGCGTATCACAGCGCCAGTTGCCGGTGATAATTTTGGGAGCCGGTTTGCCCCAGATACGGGGCCAAATGGGGCGAGCAAAGTCCTACGCAGAGAGACTGTTTGAGTTTCCCGAAATTGGGCCCCTTTCCCGTGAGGGTGCCAGGTTGGCCATTGCCAAACCTGCAGCAGACGAAGGCGTGGAAATAGAGAGAAATGCGCTGGAACAACTGATTGAGGAAACCCATTGCTATCCCTATTTCCTGCAAGAGTGGGGGAAGCATGTCTGGGACGTGGCCGAAGGCTCCCCGATTAGATTGTCCGACGTCGACCTCGCATCGCAGCGGGCTTTGGCAACCCTTGATGGAAGCTTTTTCCTCGTCAGGGTTGACCGACTCACACCTACGGAGAAGTGATATGTTCGGGCAATGGCGAGTCTGGGTCCCGGCCCGCATCGCTCCGGCGATATAGCCAATGCGCTGGGGCGCCGGGTGAGTTCTCTGGCGCCAACCCGGAATCAATTGATCTCCAAGGGCATGATCTGGAGTCCGAATCACGGCGATACCGCTTTCACGGTTCCCATGTTTGACGAGTTCATGTTTCGGATAATGCCCGGGGTTTACTGGCAAATAGGTTGATGTTCAGGAGTCTATGGCTGATGGGGCGTTTCTTGATCGATATGCTCAGGCGTCCCCACCGCTTTGGAGAAGCGTGGGATGATTACACAACGGGGAATATTGATTAAGGCCAGCCTAGAGCCTCCGGAAATGGTAAGGCAACTGCAAATAGTGTCCCCGGCTTGCACAGCTTCTGCCAGTAGAGTGTTGTTTGAATATCGGATGCAATCTAAACTTTTTCACATAAAGCCATAGGGGAATAAACCTGCTCCGGACTCCCTGACCCTTGTTAAGTGATTAGCCCGTTTCTTGACTCTCAGCTTTCCTTGCCAAACCTGGGCACCTAACCTAAACTCAGCCGCACACAGCATCTGACAACGCCATGCTCATCCTGCACGCCGCCCAACTCAAGGGAAACCTGGTCCTCTGGAGCGAAGACTCCGAACCAGGTCTGACGCCGCCTGCCAGTCAGGCGGCCGTGATACACCCTTACTGCGCCCAAGCTCAGTCCATCGCCGAAGCTGTCAACCTTGAAACCTGCGACAACAGCTTCGTCAGAGCAATCGCCTGGCTGCCCAGCCAGGGCGAGTCTCCCGTGCCCTCCAGTTCTATGGCGGGCCCCGCCCCCAAGTCGCGAGCCAGGCCACGCATCAAACCGTGGACCGTATCAGCGCTTCGGCTGAGTCCGCGGCAAGCCATCCCGCTGCTGCAAAGGTGCCACCAGAGGCACGTTCTGAAACCTGGCGTCGCCATCGGAACGGACCTGGCCTATTGGACCTACGCCCTGCGGCTGGCGCTTTCCCTGACAGCCCGGCAGCAATTTCTCCCCGGCATCACTGAAAGAGACGGCCATACCGTGGCGACTTGGGTTCCGGTGTTCATCGGCGAGGACGCACGCCGGCTGGCCGAACTGGCCGAGTTGATGCCGGCCTCGTCCAGGGCACTCACCGACCCTGGGACGACTTTACCGCCTGCCATCGCCGCCCAGGCGGTCCTCCGTAACTTCATAACAAGCCAGGTCGACCACCTGGCACGCACCGGCACAGTACCCGAGAACACGGCGGAGCCGCAATTCGACTCCGCCCACGATGCCTGGCTGTCCGCTTTTTGCCAAACCAACCCAGCGGTCCAGAGCAATCCGGCACAGCTCCAGCAACTGCGCCGACAGGTGGCGGAATGGCAGAGGCCCCTGGCCATCGCAGCTAATTCTCCGTACCGGCTCTGCCTCAGGTTGGAGGAGCCGCCGGACCCGGACCCAGGGGATGAGTCTCCGGCCATCCGGCAGGACGACTGGTACCTTCGCTACCTGCTTCAGCCTCACGACGACCAGAGCCTCCTGCTCCCCGCCGAGGCCGTCTGGAAGAACCAGGTCAACGTCACCCACCCGGACTTCAATCCCGCCGAGTTCCTGTTAAGTTCCCTGGCCCAGGCTGGCTCGGTGTTTCCACCGATCACCAATAGCCTCAAGCGCAAGCAACCTTCAGGGTACCGGTTGAATACTGAGGAAGCCTTCGGCTTCCTGGAAAGTCAGGCCGCAGCGCTGCGACAGGCCGGATTCGGAGTGCTGTTACCCACCTGGTGGACCCGCCAGGGTCCCAGGACCAGGCCCGGCATCCGTGCCAGGGCCAGGGCCCCGGCCATGCAGGGCGGCGCCGGCATGACCATGACCTCCCTGATCGACCTGGACGTCGAGATGGCCCTGGGAGATGAGCCCATATCAGTGGAGGAACTGGACCAACTTGCAGAACTTAAGGCGCCGCTGGTGCGATTCCGGGGCCACTGGATGGAGCTCAACGTCGAAGAGATCCGGGCCGCCGCAGATTTCTGGCGCAACCGCCGGCAGGTCAGCCTACGGGATGTCGTGCAGATCGGGCTGGGCGCCGACCGGCGGGCCCTGGATGATAACGTCACGTTGTCGGCCGAGGACTGGCTGAGCGAAGTGCTGGAAAACTTGCAGCAGAAGGGCCGCATTGAGCTGATGGACGCCCCCGAGGGCTTCGACGGCCAGCTCCGGCCCTACCAGCAGTTGGGCTACTCCTGGCTGGCGTTCCTCAGCAACTGGGGGCTGGGAGCTTGCCTGGCCGACGACATGGGCCTGGGCAAGACCGTCCAGACCCTGGCCGCTCTGGAGCTGGACCACCAACGGGGCAACGACCGGCCCAGCCTGCTAGTATGCCCAACCTCCGTGATAAACAACTGGTTGCGGGAAGCTGCCAGGTTCACACCGGACCTGGCAGTCCAACCGCACCACGGCCCCAGCCGCCTGGAAGGGGCTACATTTCTCAGCCAGGCCGGCAGCTGCCACCTGGTCGTCACCAGCTACGGCACGATGAACCGAGACCGGCGACTGCTGGGCTCCGTACCCTGGCGGGCGGTCATCCTGGATGAGGCCCAAAATATCAAAAACCCGGCCTCCCAGCAGGCCCGGACCGCACAGGGACTACCGGCTGACTACCGCATAGCCCTCACCGGCACGCCGGTGGAGAACCACGTCGGCGACCTCTGGTCCATAATGCATTTCCTGAACCCCGGCCTCCTGGGTTCCCCAGCCGAGTTCAAGCGCAACTACTTTCTGCCCATCCAGACAGACCGTGACGGAGCGGCGGCGGCTCGCCTCCAGAAGGCCACCGGCCCCTTCATTTTGCGCCGTCTCAAGACCGACCGGTCCATCATCGACGACCTGCCCGACAAGAACGAGACCAGGCAGTACTGCAACCTCACCAGGGAACAGGCAACGCTGTACCAGGCCGTCTTGCGAGAGGCGGAGACCCGGCTGGAATCCACCGAGGGTATGAAACGGCGGGGTTCCATTCTGGACACCCTGACCAAGCTCAAACAGGCCTGCAACCACCCCCGCCAGCTGCTGGGCGACAACTCTGCCATCAGCGGCCGCTCGGGCAAGCTGGCCCGCCTGCAGGAAATCCTGGATGAGGTTTTGCCCGGCGGCGATCGTGTGCTGCTGTTCAGCCAGTTTGCCGAGATGGGAGCAATCCTGCAGCAGCACGTGCAGGAGACCTACGGCCTTGAAACTCCGTTCCTCCACGGCGGCGTAACCCGGAAACAGCGGGACCGGATGGCGCAACGTTTCCAGGAGGACCCCGACGGCCCGCAGGTCTTCGTCTTGTCCCTCAAGGCGGGAGGCTCCGGCCTAAACCTGCCACGGGCCAACCACGTAATCCACTACGATCGGTGGTGGAACCCGGCCGTGGAGAACCAGGCCACCGACCGGGCCTTTCGCATCGGCCAGACCAGAGACGTACACGTCCACAAACTGATCTGCGCCGGTACCCTGGAGGACCGCATAGACCTTATGATCGAAAGGAAGCAGCAAACTGCGGACCAGGTGATAGGGGCCACATCCGAGCGGTGGCTCACTGAGCTGTCCAACTCTGAACTTCGGGACGTGCTGGCCCTTAGCGCGACTCCGGTGGATTGAGCGAGGCCACCCCAAATTCCTCTCTGATACATGAACCATGATGAATTACAACTATTTCACATACACCAGGCCCATTGATGTAAAAGGGGGTATCCGGTCAGGGTCGAAGCGCGGCGCCTTCGGCACCACCTGGTGGGCCAGGCGGTGGCTCCAGACCCTGCAAGACTTTCAGATCGGAAGCCGCCTCGACCGTGGCCGTTCCTACGCCCGCCGGGGACAGGTCTTGTCCATTGATGTTCAGCCTGGTGGCGTCACGGCCAGGGTGCAGGGCTCCCGCAAGCCGCCCTACGACGTGAGCATTCAGGTCCGGACAATCAGTCCTACGGACTGGGAACACCTCCAGGTGGCCATGGTTGAACAGCCCATAATAGCCGCCAGCCTGCTTTCGGGGCGCATGCCGGACAACATCGAGGACACATTCCGGACCATCGGCCTGTCCATGTTTCCCGACCGACAGGATGACCTGGAGACGGATTGCTCGTGCCCCGACTGGTCCAACCCATGCAAGCACGTCGCCGCCGTGTATCTGCTGCTGGGAGAGGAGTTCGACCGGGATCCCTTCCTGATTTTTCGACTGCGGGGCATGGACCGCGATGACCTGCTGGGGCCGGAGTTTCGCCGCTCCGCCCAGACCTTGGAGGGACCCGCACTACCCGCCGAGGCCCTGCCTTCAGAGCCCGGGGAATTCTGGTCCAACCCCCTGATGGCGTTACGGGCTATGGCCCCTGTCGGCCCGGCCGTCCCGCCCGACCTGGATGCAGCCCTGCCCCAGCAGCTGGGCCGATTTCCCCTTTGGCAGGGTAGCCGGGAGTTCGTGCCGGCCATGCGGGACATCTACCTGACGGCCTCGCAATGGGCGGTCGAACTTTTCCTGGCGGCGGCGGAACAGCAGGCCACGGCAGCCTCGGACTCCGAATCGGCAATTGAATCGAACGAGGCCCGAGCTACCGCCGGGGACCGCAACTCTTAAATGCCCTAAATTCAGGGCGGGATGTACAATTATGGGGTGACTTTTCCGGTTGATCTGTTCCCGTAGGATGGTCGGTGTAAATGTTGTTCATATTACGTGTAGCCTTGCTGGTGGCCGTTGGTGGCCTCTTCGTCATTGTCGCGGGGTGCAATGACAGGCAAACCGAGCAGCCGACTACGACGTCACTGAAACTCGGCCTGTTGCTCAACTTCACCGGGTCCCCAGAGGCGTCCGCCGACAGAAGACAGGCCTTTGAGCTCGCCATACTGCATGTCAATCAAGGCGGCGGGGTGCTCGGCATGCCCGTTCAGGGTGTCGTTGCGGATGCTACCGGAGATCCAGCCACTGCCGCGAAAGTGGCGCTGCGTCTTGTGGAGGTCGACGGCGTCCATGGGATAGTCGGCCCCAACGCCAGTTCCGCCGCATTGCCTGTTGCGCAGAGTATATCGGGGGCACTTGGGATGCCCACCATCAGCCCTTCCGCCACCTCGCCCCAGCTGACCGGCGTGGAGGACAATGGCTACTTCTTCCGGACGGCGCTCTCCGATGCCGCTCAAGGTCCGTTCCTGGCACGCATGACCCGGGAGCGCGGGTTCAATAATGTGGGTCTGGTCTACCAGGACGATGCCTATGGGCGGGGCCTGGCCGATGCCTTCCAGGCCGCCTGGAGCGGCATGCTGCAGTCCGTCTCCATCGACGTAGATCAGGCCAGCTACCTCCCGGAACTGGAGCGGAGTGCCAATGCGGGGGCAGAGGCGTTGGTCGTCATCGCCTTCGAGGGTCAGGCCCTTTCCATTGTGCAGGAGGCTTTGGATAAGGGCATCTACAACCGGTTCGTCTTTGGCGATGCGGCCAAGCGAGTGAGTCTTGTCAAAGAAATCGGTGGCGAAAAGTTGGGTGGCATGTACGGAACCGCGGGGGCGTCCGCTCCGGATAACGCGGCGACAGCCGACTGGGAAGCTGCCTTTATCTCGGAATACGGCGAGCTTCCCGTTCTTGCCTACGTCAAAGAGACCTACGATGCCACCGTCGCCCTCGCTCTCGCCACCCAGGCTGCAGGCAGTGTCGACGGCGCCGCTATCCGCGATCACCTGCGGGTGGTTGCAGGACCACCCGGCCGGACCGTTCTCGGCACTCCCTCAGGCGTCGCCGAGGGCCTATCCCTGCTGGCCGAAGGTAGGGATGTCGACTTCGATGGCGCCGCCAGCACCCTGGATTGGGACGAAAACGGCGACCTTCGCCGCGGTCACATAGGAACCTGGCGCTTCACATCGGACGAACGCATAGAGGAGCTTGAAACGGTGGCCTACGGGAACTAAACCAAAGCCAATCAGGAAAAGCAGGGATAAAGGCTACGCAGTTTACCTCTCGCATCCTGGGCACTGAACTGCCAGTTGATACGAGCTTGAGCCTGGTTCCGCTCCAATTCCAGGGCCTGGATCTCCCTGCAGAGCGATTCTTCGTCGGGGATACGTTGCCTGAGGCAACTGCGAGAGAAGACGCTGAATTCAATCTCCGCCCCCAGCCTTCGCTGGGGCAGGCTATATTGAGCCAGCTCCCGTGCTTGGAGGTGTAGTGAAACTCCAGCCGTTTGGCGATGCGCCGAGCCTCCGGGGCCGGGAAGGTCTGGTACAGCGACGCCGTCCGATGCGTGGTCAAATTGTCCAAAACCACTTGGACCACGGGGACATCCGGGTAGGCCTCATCCACTAGCCAGCGCATCTGCTGGGCGAGGTCCCCAATGGTACGCCGCTCCGTCACCGCCACGTGCCGCCAGCCGGCCAAGGGCTCGCAGGCCAGGAACAGGTTGCGGGTTCCCTCCCTTCGGTATTCGTAGTCCTGGCGCCGCGGTTTCCCCGGCTCCACCCCGATAGCCGGACGGGCGTCATACAGTATCTGGGTGGAACTCTCGTCAAAACAGACTACCGGCCTGGCTGGGTCATAGGGCTCGGCGTACAGAGCCTGCCCCGTACTGGATACGGGGTCCAGGACATCCTCCATGTGGGCCACGAGTCGGCACTCACCTTGGGGATGCACCACTGCTGCTTCTGCCACGGCTTGAGTTCGTTTTTTCAGGTGCAGCCGCACCGTCTCGTGGGATAGGGATTCCACCAGGCCCAGTTCCACCATCTTCCCCGCCAGCAGCCGCAGGGTCCAGTGGTCGTGGCCCTCGGGGGCTGGGCTGCAGGCCAGGGCAATCAGATGCGCTTCCCCACGTTCGTCCAGCTTCCGGTACCGGTTGACCTGGTTGCGCCGGTGCAGCTTCTCCTCCAACCCCTCTTGCGCATACCGCTTCATAGCTCGTATTACCGTCCGTTGCGACACCTCCAGCGCCGCGGACGGCAGCGGCGCCGTCCGCGCCTCATCCATCTTCAGCAGGGTGCGGGCCCGCGCCATGGCCCGCGCCGATCCCCTGCCGCTCCTGATCACTTGCTGGAGCCTATTGCGTTCCTCCGTCTTCAGCCGGACCCCATACTTCTCCCGAGCCATGGTCACCACACCTCCCCTTCCTCACTGGCTCATAGTATGCTATCCCTCAGGCAGAACGTCTATTTCCTGCTTTTCCTGTTTGGTTTAGGTACTAGACGCTCCTGGGTGACTTTGGCCTTCAGGGCCTTGACACGCTTCTTAAATGTCTCCATGTCTTGACGGAGCCATACCGAACGCAGCCCGCTGGAGGAGATGATGAACTCCCTGCTTGCTCAGTTCGTTGGCCGCTCGCAACTGGCCATGGGCTGGGGATTCCACCTCGATGCCCAGGGTGGCCTGCTCCTCCGCCTCGGGAACTTGGTTCTCGAGCAGCGGCTGTTAACTAGGCATATCATAGAGAGACGCCTCACCGCTACGCTCGTGGAACTCCTCGCACCGGTAGAAGGTGTTACGGCTGTTATCCATGCTCTGGCATTACTGGGACCCATTGCCCGACTGCCTGGCTACGTACAGAGTTTCCAGCTGGGGCTTTAGTGCTTTCTCCCTGTTGCGTTGTCTCTGACACTTGGTCCCATGTAACGGCGATAGTTCATCACGTTGTTGAATCCGTATCAGATCAATTCCTAACTATTACAACTGAGCCTCCACTTCAGGGCTTTGAACTTGACTTGCCCCTCTTCTCGCCCACCCTTATACTTTGGCCGAAACCAATGGTGTTTAGGGGGTTCCTCTGATTCCAATAGCAGGAGATGAACGAAATGGAGAAGTCCAAAATAGTGGCAGCCTTGCTAGCGTTCTTTCTGGGTTCTTTCGGCGTTCACAAGTTTTACTTGGGCAAGACCATGGCGGGCGTCGTTCATATTGTCTTGGGTGTAGGCGGTTACATTCTGTTGTTTATCGGAATGGCTAGCGCTTTTGCAGGAGCTATGGCTGGCTCCGGCGGAATCAGTGGATTTGGCGTGGTACTGTTTATCATTGGCCTCCTGGCATTGGCGGTGAACGGCTTGATTTGTTTGATAGAAACAGTGATCTATCTAACCAAGAGTGATGCGGATTTCAACAGAATTTATGGCGCAAGCGACAAATCCTGGTTCTAGCCAAGCGGGTCATATTCAAGGCGATTACTCCTTGGTCTTCCTGGCGGGGCAACTCAGCAGTTACACCAACACAAACCGGCCCAGTGTCTGGGGTCATCCCATTTAGACGCGGGGGGTCGAGTTGCGGGGCTAAAAGAAGCGTGATTCTGCGACCTGATCCCTTGACCTTGACCTCCTAGCTTAACTAAGTCACAAATGCAGGTATATTGGTTTCTCGCTCTAGGAATCGAGGTAGCCCTGCCGGAAGGCTGGGTATGGCCACGTTAACGCCCTCGGTCAGCGGAGACAACCGGCAACAGGCCCGAATGCGGCGTAATTGTGAATGTACAAGAGCATTGACCCGGTAAACAGGGAAAATTGACAAGGTCATTGACTCACCCTGGGAGCTAATCGGCGACCATTGGGGCACTTCTGAAGTGAGGTTCAGCGATGGCGTACCGGGCGGTTACCACAGTGGAGATACAGGAAATCATCCGGCGCTGGCAAGCAGGCGAGGGAAACCGCCAGATTTCATCGGGGACTGGTGCATCGCGGAACACGGCGCGCAAATACCTGAGCGCGGCCAGGGCGGAGGGCATTGTCCGGAGAGCGTCCACGTCGGGCGACAAATGGCTCAAACCAAAGCACCACCTCCGCCAAGCTGCAGGTGTCCACTGCAGGACGCGACTGCTTGTGCATTGGTCGAGGAGCATAACATGCTCCTTCGCCTTCAGGGCACGGAAGGTGGTTAACTACGGGTCCCCGCCAAGTCCCGCACGTATAGCGAGGCTATGGCTCTACCGGTGCAAGCCTAGTTCCGAAAAATGTTGCTAGATTAGTGAGTTCGAGTCCACTTAGGTGGGCCGGACTGGACGAAATCAAGAACCGAGGCCGATTCCAACGTCACTCCGTCCTGCGGCATGGGGATAGAGTACGTCAGGACCGCCTCTCCCCCCACTATCTCGATGCCCTGCACGAAGTTGCGGACCAGGGCACTTCGCTCCGGGAAGGTACCGTCTTGGAAGAGTGCGCGGAAGTCCGCCACGTATCCCTTGATCTCCTTGCTGGATGGCAGTTCCGCCCGCCGCTGCTCCAACTGGGCCTCGGCTCCCTCCCGCGCCGCCGTCAGCTGGCCCTGGCGGCTCTTGAGTGACAGGATGCGGGGGGACAGCGCCTCGATGGGCAACTGCTTGGTCTCCAACGCCAGCAATGAGGTGCTGCCGGCTCGCCAGTTGACCCATCGCGCAATGGACAAATTTCATCAGTACACAATCCAATTTCAATAGGTAGAAGACATGACCGCGAACGCTGAAACACTCGACAAGATTTCCTCCATCATCCAAGCCGAACTGCCGAAATACCTGCGCCCCAGGAAATCGTCATCTACCAGGTTACTGGACAGAACCGACCCGGACCGGACGACGAGGACTACGTGCACCTCCGCGTTGTCCTTGAGGACAACCATCCCCGGCTGGACCCGCAGAAGCTAAACCAGTTTAACAGCGACATGTACACCCTCTTCGAGTAGACAGGCATAGGCCACACACCGAACATCTCCTATGCCAACCGTAGCGAGGTCAGCCCATGACCACGCCGGGCAGCCCCACCTCCGTCCCAGGGCAATCGCATCTTAACTGCGAAGGACTTTAAGCAGGTAAGCTTCCTTCCAACCGGCTTGCAGGCGTTTGCCCTGGATTCCCGCTTTGAGGGAAGTTTCCCGTTTCAACAGGTTGTGGGAGATATTCCGCAGGGTGGCCAGGTTCTGGGGGCGTGGTCCTTGCGTACTCGGCAGTGGTCTTCCCTGAAGGTTACGTCCAGGCTCCAGTGCAGGGAATTCTCGATGCTCCAGTGGGCTCGCACCGTGGCCAGCATCTCTTCTGCCGACACATCCAGGCTGCTGATGAAGTAGCGGGGCTGCACCGTGATACCCCTCTCCCCTTTGCCGTTGCAGCAGTGCGTCGACTTCGAAATCCGGCCCTATTAGCATGTGTCCGCACGACCGGAATATGGTGGTTTTGCCGCTGCCTGCCGGGCCAACGGCCACAGCTAATACTCGAGTAGGCATCATAGACTCAAAGGCCCAGCTCAAGAGCCAGAGGAGCAAGAGAGCGCGTTGTTGCTCGATGTTGAATATTGAGTCTGTTTCGCAGAAATGCACCGGATCGATAACAAGGTCATAAACAAGTCCCTGCTCCCCACAGTCATAAACTGGTTTCCCCGCGCGCGGGGGTACTCCGCGAAAAGCCGGGCTTTTTGTGAGCGCCTCATCGAGGTTGCCCCGTGCGCGAGGATCTTCCCTGCATCATGCTGCCCAGCATAAAACGCCAGGCGGTTCCCCCCACCTGCGTGGGGATGTTCCAACAGGGAGGCGGTAATGACTATGATGGAATATCGAGGCCACGCTTCGGTGGGAATGTTCCGCTGACGTTTAGAAAACTGCGCAATAGAGCCCGTCTCAGAAGTCTGTGAAGGAGCTTGAGGGTAGACTGCAAAGCAATACAGGGACAGGAGCGAATCGGATGCCGCTTCGAGATCTGGACCGAGAGCAAATGCGGTTGTTGCCGCCATCCTCCCTTCCCGCTCTTCCTGAAAAAACAACAAAACCAAAAATCCGCAATTTACCCACCTTGACTTTCCACCACCCGCCGGGTTTAATCTATTCCCGATGCCGGACGCCCCGCCCTTTCGGGGCCCGGCCCATGTGCAGGATGTTGGGTGGTGTCGCCATGAACGGCAAGGTAATTGTAGAATTGATTTTTAACTCTCACCGGCTCGATCCCTCGGTTATCCCCCGTAGCCCCCCGCCGCGCCGGTTACGATTCAAACATCACCAATAACCCGTCATTCCGGCGAATGCCGGAATCCAGAAGGGCCCGGGGCAACCCCCATAACGGGCGCCCCGCCCCCAACCCGTCGTTCCCGCGCAGGCGGGAACCTCGCAGGGCCCAAAATCCCTTCCCCCTCGACGGGGGAAGGTTAGAGCCTGCCCCGAACTCGATTCGGGGATGGGGGTGATCCCCCGCCCCGGCGGGAACCCCGAAAGGCCCGGAGCCAGGGACGCGCCCCATTCCATTAGTGAACATTCGTGTCCATTCGTGGATAATTCCCCCAGGGAAAGGGCCCGGGGCAACCCCCATAACGGGCGCCCCGCCCCGGCGGGAACCCCGCCGGGCCCACGGACCCCGGCGGACAAGAAAAAAGGCACCGGCCCACCCGGCAATTCCTGCCCGGTAACCGATTCGTAACACTGGCGTAATACAGGGGCGGTTAGATTATCCGTACCCCACATATAAGGAGAGGTTTTTATGGCAAAAGGATTATCCCCAATTATTGGCCTGGCCGTGGTAATGGCCCTGGCTCTCGCCGCCGTCTTCGGCGCTATGAGCCTGGCTAACCCGGCGATGGCCGCCATTGGTCAGCCGGCCGATGCCGAGCTGACTGAGCGGACGTTTTACCCGGCAATCCCCCAGGACGTGACTCCGGAAGGTGGCGACACGCAAGTTGTGTTGTCCTGGACAGAGCAACAGGGTTTTGAGGATGAACACTATCAGGTACGATGGAAGGAATCGAATCAAATAGGTTACTTCCAAGGCTTTGTGGGTGAGACCGATACCAACCTTGCAATAACACCTGATTCCGGTCATGCCACCACTGCAACGATTACCGGGTTAACCAACGGTGCGGAGTACAACTTCCAAGTACGGACGGCCAAAGACGGTGTTGTTTCCGACCCCTCCATCGAGGTCAGTTCAACTCCCAACACGCCGCCAGCAGGAACTGCTGTTATTACCGAGGGCGTTGCAGGTGGCCCAGGTGAGGTAGTTCTGACTTGGACTTATACGGATTCTGGTACACCAGTAGCCAAGTGGCAATACTCATTACTTGCTTCTGGTGATACCGATTGGGCAGACATTCCGGGCAGTGCCGGTGACATGCGCACCCACAGGATAACGGGGCTGGAAAAGGGCCTCCATGTTTTCAGGGTGCGGGGACTATCAGTTGGGAACGTACCAGCAGCAGCCGCGTCGGCTTCTTTCAATTTTGAGGTGCTAGTGGGCGCGTCGGAAGTTCAAGATCCGGGCTTTGTCCCCGGCTCGTATGACCCCGGCGACAATACCCGTTACACCGTCAAGTTCAACCTGGACAGGGCCTACACTCCAGGCGTGGACGACATAACGATTACGCTCCACGAGGACTTTGGCATTCCCGGCAACATAGATGAGTCCGCCGTAACCATTTCCGGTACCCAGAGGACTCAAACCGGGGTAACCAACGACGATCCTCCAGTGCCTATTTATTCAATGTCAGCCTCGGTTACCAACCCCAATTCCGTCTCGGTGGACGGCGAGGACATCATCCTCGAGCTAGGCGACCTCAATGGCAGCAACACCGATGGGGTAGGCCAGCTTGCAATGGGTCCAGTAACCGTAATCTTCCGGCCCTCCGCCGGTATCTCCAACCCCACCGAGGGCGGAGACTATGACGAG
>DAOUHR010000069.1:0-8075 GCA_034428635.1 Dehalococcoidia bacterium | reverse complement strand
AGCGACGGCGAGCTACTGAACTCCTGCCACAGGCTCTCCAGTTCGGCTTGAGATGCTGCGGCCGCCATACCGGCCAGGTTAGGGGCGAACGCAGCGTTTACGCCGGATGCAAGTTCCGCGAGCTACACCGCAGCCGAAATGTCGCTGTCCTGCTTCCCTCGTTGAATCACTACCAGCCTGTCTATGACTTCGGCCAGGTCGTAAGCCAGGTCCTGTGCCTGGGCGGCCAAACCGGTCAATGAAGGCACAATTGCTACTACAGACAAATGGGCTTCCAAATTCTCAAGGGCCACACCCACCTGTTCCCCCGCGATTACTCCGGTGGAAGTCTCCGCCCAAAGACTACGCAGGCGCTCCCCTTCCCGAATGGCTGCCCAGGAAGCTTCGAGCACCAGAACGGATTCGGTACGCACGCGGTAACTGGCATCCCCGCTTTGCTCAAAGTAGTTGACCCCGACCACGCTGGAAACTAGTGTCAGCAGCACGGCTAATCCCAAGGCCAGGTAAAGTTTGGCGCCGATGCGACGCCATATTTTTAACAGAAAGCTCATTGACAAGTCCTCCGGGGGAATCCACTACGTGGGAAGTGGCAGGGCTGGCAATGTTGGACAACTCACACGGTGTGAAAAGGGGCAAAGTTACCCGAGGAATTGTGGCATTGGAAACGTTTATGCTCTGTAAGACTTAGAACATGGATGGCGGCCGGACTCATTGGGAAGCCAGACCGGTCGGGGTACGCTGATAACCACCGGTAACCGGGTGGCGCCGGCTAGTTGGCGTCTGGCGGCCCAACTCGGACGGTAATTATGTCAGTGTCGTGGTACTGCTGGTGCTTCACCGAAGTAGCGTAACTCCGGAGCAACCGCAGGGAAAGGTCATGCTCTTCAGGTGGCAGGGTATCGTATTGCTGTAACTGGTGCACTTGGTCCTCAATATTGACGCCACTGCTCCCGCCGATAAACTCCAGATCAGCCATCTGCCCTTCGCTGGAAGCTAGCACAATCAGACTGCGGTCATCCTCCCCGTCAGTAACGTCGTCGTCAGAAAGGAGTCCTGCCAGGTCAAGCGGCGCCAGGGTTAGCAAGGTCTCCTCGGCAACCGCTCCCAACCTTTCCTTCATGGCATCCCCCCACCCGCGCCTGTCCGCAAACCTGTTTACGAATTCGATCAGGTCAGGCAAGGCATCTATGTTCAACTGGGACTGGAATCGCATCTGCCTTGGGTTGGTCAACTCCAGGTACAGGACCATCACAATGGCAGCAAGCCCGCCGGTAGTTATGCCGCTCTTTAACAGGGCATTGACCACCCCACCCAAGTCCGGCAGAGCAAACAGACCGAACTGGAAGGCCGCACCCAGCCAGAAACAAACTCCCGCTACCACAATCTTCTGTCGGTTGGACTCAGCCTGAATGATGGTCCTGGCTCCGTCCACCAGCAAATTGCCCGTCACCAGCAAAAGGTATCCAGTCACGACCGGAGCGGGGATGGTGCCCAATATGCTGGATATCTTTGGGGAAAAAGCCAACAGTATGAAGACCAGGCCGATGAGGTAACCTATCCTCCGGGAAGCCATGCCTGTGGTCTGGGTAAATGAGACAGCCCCGGGGTTTATCACGTTTGGAACCGCGCCAAATATGCTGGCCAGCAAGTTGGAGACCCCTGTGCCAGCCATGGCGCCCTGCACTTGCCTGAAGTCAACCGCCTGGGACCCCCGACGCGCTACTCGCTGGTGGGCTATGGATTCCCCGTTTGACTGTATGGCAATTATCACTCCCAGGAACAGGAATGAAGGCAACAGCGTCCAGAAGGGGATGCCAAGGTGCAGACCAAACCCAGGCCACTGGTTGGGCAGCCCCACCCATGGGGCCCGCAAAACGGGGCCAAAATCGTAGATTCCCAAAGCCGCGGCTGTTATACATCCCGCAACAATCCCAATTACCGGCCCCCAGAGACGCAGCATTGGCAGTCCACGCAGCGTCAGCGCGGCAACAATTATCAGGGTTATCAATGCCGTCGCTGGACCCTTTTCAGGCTCAGCCTGGGCAGCCTCGTCCAGCAAGGCAAACACCACCGACGCCAGAGTAATGGAGAGAATCATCACCACTGTTCCGCCCACGGTAGGTGTGATGACCCTGCGCAGAATAAACAGCCATCTGGATATGGCCAATTGGGCCAGGGCGGAGACAAAGACAAGGGCCATTAAAGTGGCCGGCCCGCCATCGACCACCGCCGTTATGCAGAATGGAATGGAGAAAGCGGCAGTGAACATGGGCAGCAGCGCGCCGGCGCCAACGGGGCCCAGCCTGCGGACCTGGATCAATGTTGACACGCCAACCACCAGGAGGGAGGCGAACATCATCCACGACAGGTAAGAGTCCCCCAGACCCGACGCCCTAGCGACTACTACCGGTGTCACCAGAAGGGTGACCGTAGCCATTAGACTGAACTGAAACCCGTACCGGAGAATTGGGAGAAGGGGAGGAGTCTCCTGGGCTTCGTAGACCGGATTCTGACTGGCCATTGCCTACCCCGCCTCCGGAACCAAGATTCTTTAGCCGGACAAAGTCTGCCAGACCCTACCTCGATAGGCAAGTGTTAATGCTTGAATGTCGACATCTAGAGCCCAAAGATCCAGAACAAGACGGAACCACCGGCCATCCGCACAAATGGCAAGGATTGCACATTCCCCATCGCCATGGGACTACAGCAGGCTTTTTCATTGCAGTCAATGATTGGCTGCCATATACTCCAACCGCATTGTCAGTTGAAGAAATCGAATCAACATTCGGAGCAAATTCATCATGAAATATGACGTTATCGTAATCGGAGCCGGTTCCGGCGGGTGCGTTGTTGCCGGCCGTCTATCAGAGGATCCGACTAAGTCAGTGCTGCTTTTGGAAGCAGGCCCGGATTATCCGGACTTTGAGACCTACCCTGACGACCTTAAGTACGGTTACAGCGCCACGGCATCAACCCCGGGGGCGCCTCACAACTGGTCCTTCCAGGCCCAGGCGCGACCGGAGCAGGAAGAACCTATGCCGGTACCACGAGGGAAGGTCGTGGGAGGAACCAGCGCCATTAACGGACAGGTAATCTTGCGGGGCGTCCCGGAAGACTTCGATTCCTGGGCGGAGATGGGCAATGACGAGTGGGGCTTCATCAATGTGCTGCCCTACTTGAGAAAGCTGGAGACCGACACGGACATTCACGACGATTTTCACGGCAGCGATGGCCCCATACCAGTCCGCCGGTTTGCCAGGGAGGAGTGGCTGCCCTTCCAGCAGGCCTTTTACCAGGCTTCCCGGGACGCAGGACATCCCGATGATCCGGACATGAACCATCCCGAGTCAGGCGGCGTGGGGCCAATACCCATGAACAACCCCAATGGCGTCCGGATGAGCACCGGTCTCACCTACATCAACCCCAATCGGCACCGCCTCAACCTGACCGTTCGGGGCAACGTGGTGGTCCACCGCATACTCGTCGAGGGAAACAGGGCCGTGGGCGTGGAGGCCGAGAGCGGCGGCGAGCTTTTCCGGGTAGAAGCCGACCAGATCGTGCTGAGTGGCGGTGCCATCGCGTCTCCCCAGATATTGATGCTGTCCGGCATTGGGCCAGCAGCACACCTGCAAGAGATGGGAATTGCGTTGGTACGGGACCTGCCTGGCGTAGGGCAAAACTTCCGGGACCACCCTATGGCGCCGGTGCGCTTGCAAGTTCGGGACGACTTCCCCCAGGACTCCGAGGCCCCGCGGATTCAGGCGGCCCTGCGGTACACGGCCGGAGGTTCCGGGCTGCGCAACGACATGCAGATCCTTCCGTCTTCTTTTTCGTTCCCGCTGGGAGGGGACCCGCTGGCAGGGGAAGGAGTACGACTTTCTTGCATACTGGAACTGGCTGAAGGCAAAGGCACCGTAACCCTCGCTTCGGCCAACCCTCATGACCAGCCCAGGCTCTACTACGGGTTCCTGGAGGAGGAATTTGACCGGGAGCGGCTGAGGGAAGCGGTCCGGATCTGCTTTGACCTCCTTAAGCATGACGCTTTTCAGAGCATAGTGTCAGGTCCTCTGACTCCAACGTACGAGGATATGGAGTCGGAAGAATCCCTGGATGACTGGCTGAACCGGAACGTTACTACCTCGCAGCACCTGGCGGGGACGTGCAAGATGGGACCCGAGTCTGATCCCATGGCCGTGGTCGACCAGAATTGCCGTGTAAGAGGTCTGGAAGGTCTATGGGTGGCTGATACATCAGTAATGCCCAACGTGGTCCGGGCCAATACCAACACGACCGCCATCGCCATTGCCGAGCGGGTAGCCGACTGGGTGAGAGGCCACTGGGCCGACTCAGGTTAGCACGGATTACCGTGCCTTTGGTTCCTGTTCTTGGCTCCCGGGATTGATGACGTACATACGGGAAGGAAGGCAATGGCGGAAGCGTAGATATCCCTGTTGACCATCAGCGCCTCAGTTTAAGCCGGTTCCAGGACCATAAATCACGGAACAATGTTTCTGATTTGACCGGACTGGCGCGGCCAGTCAGTATTTGCGCAGGAAAGGGACGGCAGCCCCCAGCAAGTGTTTCCGAGTTGCTGCCCAGCATTCGGTCAAGACGTCCCGGACCACCAAGGTTTCGTCACCCAAGACCCGGACGCCCACACCGGCCTGGTTGGGTAGCAGGGTGGCCCCGGCCGTTGCCTCTAGGATTCCCGGCAGCAACTCCTGCAATTCAGCCAGCAACGCTTTCAGTTTAGGACCTTCGGCAATTACCAGCATTGAACCCAGGGTGCAGGCGTGGCCCCTATCCCGGACACCCGCTAAGACCCCGCGGGCCAGGGGCAGGCTTCTGGATGGGTCGAGAGCGAAGGACTCACGGTAGACGGGACGCCCGTCGCAGTCCACCACCTCAAGACGGTTGGCTAATCGGCGGTAGCGGAACGACTCACCCATTGCAACCCGCCCCGGAGTAATAACGTCCCAGTACACCAGCGCCCCGCCGGGTGCCACCGACAAGGTTGTGCTCTGCTCAAAGTCAGAGTCGCGGTAGGGAATCAGAGGGTCGGGCAGATATTCCAGGTATCCACCCTCGGCCACCTTTAGGGCCACGTCCTGCCGGGCGGTCCCGTGGGGCATAGCGTGAATCCTGGTGGCTCCCTGCCCGGTGACATGGGCAGCCGCTCCGGGTTCGAGGAAAACGGCTACACGGTGATGGTCGCCCTGAAAAATGCCGCCCGTTGGATTGGACAGCATCACCATTGCGAGGTGGGGGAGTGCCGGATCGGGAAAGAGCGCCTTCTGCACCTGAAGCGGGGGCCGGGTGCGGGACTGAACTATGCGGGTGCGCCCGCCCCGCTCTGCCAGGGTCAGCTCAATGGACCCCTCGTGGAATCCGGTTGCGCTAGGCGGCGCCGACAAAAGCATCGGCGGCCTCCAGCACCATATCCAGAACCTTGTCCAGCCCCTCGCCTTTGCGGCAGTTGGTGAACAGATAGGGCTTATAGCCGCGCACCAATTCCAGGTCACGGCGCATGATGTCCAGATCGGCGCCAACATGGGGGGCCAGGTCGGTTTTGTTGACCACCAGCAAGTCCGTCAGGGTGATGCCCTGGCCCCGCTTGCGAGGGATCTTGTCGCCGGCAGCCACGTCAATGACGTATATCTGGAAGTCGGCCAGGGCAGGACTGAAGGTGAGGGTCAGGTTGTCGCCGCCGCTCTCGATGAGGAATATGTCGCCGTCCGGGTAGGTGCTGGTCAGTTCATCCACCGCCAGCAAGTTCAGGCTGGGATCCTCCCGTACCGCAGTGTGCGGGCAGGCGCCGGTGGACACGCCCCGGATTCGGTCCACGTCAAACACACCCTCCAGAGTCCGCCGGGCGTGGTCGGCGTCTTCCCGGGTGAAGATATCGTTGGTGATGACCAGCGGGTTGCGCCCCCGTTCCAGCATCATCGGCACCAGCGCCTCTATCAGAGAGGTCTTGCCCGATCCAACGGGACCACCCACGCCAATCCTGGGGATTCTCTTCATGGCTCCTGTCTCCTGGATCTACTCTTCGCCGCCATCCGGCCTGTTCTACGGGCCAGTAACCGCCGTGCCGAGGGGTGGGAGGAACCCCAATAACCTCCTAAAGGAATTCAGGAATGCGGAGGGTCTTCAGGTTCCTCCCGTCCCTCGAAATGGACTCGGTAAGTCTCCTAACTTGCTAACTGGCGAACATACGGACATCGGCGGTCGCATGTCGCATGGATGCGATATCTGCCCAGGGCGTGAACGAGGTCATATCCCTCCATGCCACGTCCCGTATGCCCGCCGCGCCATCAACTACCTGTCGGTGCAATCCACGCAGGACTTCCTGCGCCTCGCCATGTGTAATAGGCAGCATGCGCTGGGCCGCGCCCAACACTCCCACGGCGAAGGCGTGGCAGAAGCCCAGCAATGCCATTTCTGGCGCGATGCCCTGGGCCCAGGTCGCAACCCCGAAGGCTACGGCGCCGCTGCCCGGAGTCTCTCCGAGTACCACGGCGGACCGGTATTTTTCGAAGGGAGCCGGAAGAGTAGCGGAAGCAAGCAGGGCGTGGGATTCGTCCAGAACCCGGCGGCCGTTCTGTACCGAAGCGCTGCGCATTTCTTCAGGAAGCTTCATGGCGTGGAGCAGGCGGTCAATCTCGATAATTGTATCCACGTCCCCGACGGCGGCGCTGCGGTGGGTGTGGAGCAGGGCCACCCCGTCCGAGGGCAGTACAGCGGCCGCCAGCAATTCGGCCAGGTATTCGCCCACATCCCGGGCATCGCGCACCCAGCTCAGGGCCACCATTCCCTCCAGTCCCTGAGAATGGGCATAAGCGCCCGTGGGAAAGGAGGAGTCGGCCAGTTGCAGGGTGCGCAGCAGTCCCAACCCTTGATCTTCAACTCTATCCACCGCCACCTTCTTATACCAGGAAATGCAACTGGGCCAGGCCGAGTTTTTCCGCCGGAGGAACCGTGGCGATTTCCCCATTCACCCGCACCTGGTAAGAATCGGGGTCAACTTCAATCCGGGGCATGGCGTCATTGCGGACCATCTGGCGCTTGGTGATTTGGCGGCACCCCCTAACAGGTTCCACTCTTTTGGTCAGGCCCAGGTCCCTGTGTACCCCAGCCTCGTAAGCCACTTGGGAAACGAAGGTCAGGGACGTGCTCGAAACCGCCCGGCCCATTGCCCCGAACATGGGGCGGTAGAAGGACGGTTCGGCAGTGGGTATGGATCCGTTGGGGTCGCCCATGACTGACCAGGCAATCATGCCGCCCTTGATGATGAGCTTGGGCTTGGCCCCGAAACTGCCGAGGGGCCACAGGACAATATCCGCCAGCTTGCCCGGCTCCAGCGAACCCACCAGGTGAGATATGCCGTGGGTCACCGCAGGGTTGATGGTCAGCTTGGCCAGGTAGCGCAGGACCCGGAAATTGTCGTGGTCGGGGGAGTCGTCGGGCAGCTTGCCCTTGAACTGGCGCATCTTGTCTGCGGTCTGGAACAGACGGGTGAAGTTCTCGCCCACCCGGCCCATGGCCTGGGAGTCAGAGGAGTACATGCTTATAACCCCCATATCGTGCAGCACGTCCTCGGCGGCCATAGTCTCTGGACGTATGCGGCTCTCGGCGAAGGCCACGTCCTCGGGCACCCGGGGGCTGAGGTGGTGGCACACCATCAGCATGTCCATGTGCTCGGCCAGGGTGTTGACCGTGTATGGACGGGTGGGGTTGGTGGACGACGGCAAGACGTTCAGTTCCGCCGCAATCCTTATGATGTCCGGGGCATGACCGCCACCGGCGCCCTCGGTGTGGTAAGTATGGATGGCTCGGCCCGCGATGGCAGCGATGGTGTCCTCGACGAACCCTGCCTCGTTCAACGTGTCGGTATGAATGGCTACGGGCACGTCGTACCGGTCGGCCACCTCCAGGCAGCGGTCGATGGCGGCGGGGGTGGTGCCCCAGTCCTCGTGCAGCTTCAGTCCGCTGGCCCCGGCCTCAAGCTGCTCCTCCAGGGAGGCGGCCACGCTGGCGTTGCCCTTGCCCAGCAGTCCCCAGTTGACGGGCAGCGC
>DAOUHR010000068.1:0-2448 GCA_034428635.1 Dehalococcoidia bacterium | reverse complement strand
GCGTCTTCTCCCGCAGTTGTCTCAGACAGCGTCTCCCCGACGAGGAATCCCTCTGCCGGGAGATTCATGCCCTGGAACTGGAACGGAACGAAGCTAAAGCCTGCATCAACTGGCGCTTCAACATTCTTGATGCCCGCACCAAGCTCCATCGACTCTATCCCATCAATTCCTAACTTGACCGGGTACTAGGAGGCCAATCCACATGATGATAATTGACACCCACAGTCACGCCGGAGTCAATTGGTTCGAACCGATTGAAACCATTCTTCACCAGATGAACGTCAATGGGGTTCAGAAGACTGCTCTGATCCAGCACGCCGGAAACTATCACAACGACTACTTGCTGGAGTGTGTTAAACGATTCCCCGGTCGCTTTGGCGCCGTTATCTGGGTGGACGTAAACGACCCCGGCGCTCCGGACACCCTGGAGAGTTTGGCCCAGCATGAAGAGGTCATCGCCGTGCGGTTGCACCCCTACGAACGCTCTCCCGAACCCGATCCCCTGGCCATCTGGCGCAAGGCCGCCGAGCTCCAACTTCCTGTCAGCTGTTACGCCCGTAGCGCGGCCCAGTCTGCGGATCCTGGACTTCAGGCCATCGTGGAGCAGTTTCCCAACTTGACCATAGTCCTTGAGCACCTGGCCGGTGCCTACCGGCCGCAGAGCCCGGAATCCGTCACGCCGCCATACGATGACTACAAGGCGGCGCTAACCCTGGCCCGTTTCCCCAACACCTTCATCAAATTTGGCGGCCTGGGCGAATTCTGCGTACGGCCTCGGCCTCTTGCCGCCCACTTTATGTTCGAGGACGTACCTCCGTTAGTGGACATGGCCTACGAGGCCTTTGGCCCGCAGCGTATGATGTGGGGCAGTGACTTTCCCCCAGTGGGTGGCCGTGAAGGCTACCGCAACTCCCTGGAAGGCCTCAGGGAATACCCCTGCTTCAAGAACCAGGAGGAACGCGACTGGGCATTCGGCAAGGCCGCCCAGGCCGCCTTCCGCTGGCCCTAGCATAGTTAAGGGTACCCAGGCGTTGCGGGATGACTCATCGCATAGGTTACAGAGGTTCCGATCGCCGGCGGGCATCGTCATATACAGCCATGTTGAATCTCCCTGGCAGGTTACCCCGCCCGGTTACCCCGCCCGGGCGGGATTTCGTTTCGGTGCTTTGTGAACAGTTTGCTACCAGCGCCCGGTCCTGCTTCACCGGGCGCCAGAAAATGCGCCAGTGGTGGATGCCCGCATTTTTCTCATTAATTCAACCGTCCACTACCCCCCGAGAATGGAATATGCAAGAACCGCTTCTTTGCAGCCCGAAATTCACAATCACAATACATATTTGGGGTTGCTTTTCATTATTGCAAAAAGGAATACAAAATCGGTTAACCCATAGTATTGACAAATAAAAGCGCAACCTTTATCTTTACCGACAAGACCTTACCCTAGGTTCAAGAGATTCAATGGGAGGAGAAGCTATGCTCAAAATCGGACATGAGGTTGTTCGACCCGGCAAGAACGTCGGCGACTCTGCGGTAACCATTCCTGTTCCCGAAGAGTTGGAGACCGTTCCTGGTATCCCCAAGATTCAGCGCGAAGTTGACTGGTACGCGCGGGAATATCCCGTGGAAACCATGAACATCACTGAGCGCGCTTCCCGCGACTGGGCCAATGCCATTCGCGACCAGCACGTTGAGATGCGTGAAATCCGCAAGGAGCACGACAAGCTCAACCGCTCCCTGATCATGGGCGCCCGCCTGACCGGCGATCTGGAGCCCACCGTTGAGCCCACCGGTGATGACGTCAGCGAACTGATCAAGGCCAAGGCCCGTGACCTGGGTTATGTGGAAGTCGGGATCACTTCCTATGACACCCACTACACCTACCAGAGCAAGAAAGACTGGGTAAAGTTCCCTCACGTCATCTGCCTGGCTTACGAGCAGGACTTTGAGCCGACCCAGACCATCCCCAGCGTTGACGCCGAGATCGTGCACTCCAGCACCTATCGGACCGAAGGCGCCGCGGGCCTGGAACTGGGCAACTACATCCGCAGCCTCGGCTATAAGGCCCAGGTTCACAGCCCCAACGACAACACCGGTCCTTACATTCCCATGTTCGTCTCCGCTGGTCTTGGCCAGTTGGGCGCTTGCGGCTACCTGCTGACCCCCCACGTCGGTTCCCGCTGCCGTCTGATGATGGTTACGACCGACGCCAACGTCACCTATGACAAGCCCGTGGACTACGGCATCCACGCCTTCTGCCAAGTGTGCCAGGTCTGCGTGAACCGCTGCCCCGGCCGCGCCCTGATGCGCGACAAGATCTGGTGGCGGGGAATTGAGAAGAACAAGCTCTACTTCAAGCGCTGCCGCCCCGTCATGGCCCGCTACCTGGGCTGCGGCATCTGCATGAAGGTATGCCCCATCCAGAAGTACGGTCTCCAGAACGTCATGGAG
>DAOUHR010000067.1:0-37753 GCA_034428635.1 Dehalococcoidia bacterium | reverse complement strand
ACCACAACGGCATGACCAACGGTAACGTAATCTTCAATTACCATCCCATTGCCGTGAATGACGGCCCCTTCCTGCACGTTGACATAATTGCCAATGACGACCTTTTCTTCGCCGTCGGCCCGGATGGTTACTCCTGGCCAGATGCTGCTGTATTCTCCGATTTCAACGTCGCCGACCACGTAAGCAAATTCACTTACCCACGCCGTTTCGGCGATCCTGGGGGACTTGTCTCCGAGGCTCCTGATCAATTCAATCCTCCTGGCATGGCCCGCCTCTTGGGAACCAGAGGCCACAGGTTTGCGGCCAATGAATGGCGGGTACTGCCAGGCACGGATTATACCCCAGCAAAGCGGAGAGCGGGGAAATTGAAACTGTCACGCCGGGCAAATTCGTGCAGGGCTTGGGAAGAGCGCGTCGCTCTCGCGAAAGGGGGGCACTTCCAACTCGAGGCGGACCTTTTCCGGATATCGAAGAAAGGTCAATGCAGGTGGATAATTTCGCGGACGATTTCCCCGGATGGGTTCGCTATTGCTGAAACAAATGATAGCTACAGTTCCACCTGCAATGGACCGGCGCCTGCCTCACCTTACTTCCCGCATGGCCTGGCGGGCGGCCATGTCCATTTCCCGATCCCGGATGGCTCTCCGCTTGTCAAACTGTCTCTTGCCCCTGGCCAGGCCCAATTCTACCTTGGCGACGTGATTCTTGATGTACATACGTATTGCCACGATGGTCAAGCCCTTCTGGGATACCTCGTCGGTCAGGTGCGTAATTTCTTCCCGGTGCATGAGCAATTTGCGGGGCCGCCTGGGCTCGTGGTTGTAGATACTGGCCGGGTCGTACTGCGCGATGTGGGAATTGACCAGCCAAAGTTCACCTTCCTGCGGCCGGGCGTACGCATCCCGCAAGTCAACGCGGCCCGCGCGAACCGACTTTATTTCGGTTCCCGTCAGGGCCAGGCCCGCCTCGTACCGGTCCAGGATTTCGTAATTGAAGGTGGCCTGGCGGTTAAAGGTAATGGACCGGTTATTTGGCTGTCCCTTGACTGCTGTCTTTCTATTCTTGCTGGGCATTGCTCTGCCTGTTAGTCTTCAAACGATACATAAGTGATAGCTCGAACCTTTTGGATTGTTGTTCCTTTTCCCAGATTCCCCTGAAGTTGTCGAAGCTCCGCCTGTATCTGTCGCCACATATTCGCCGGAAACAGCCCCGCGCTTTGTCCATTCAGACTGAAATGGCATACTGCTAGAACTGGGGCCTGTCACTTCCTGCCGACGTCCCTCCCAGCAATTCTATCGCTTTATCCAGTTGCGGGTCGGAAGCCGCTTCCGGATCTGCTTCCACTGCAATAGTAGGGGTAATGCCCGAACCTTCGATCAACGTCCCGTTGGGGGTGTACCACCGGGCAATGGTGTAGTAGATACCGGAACCGTCGGACAGGCGGTGCCTGGTGTTAACGCTGCCCTTACCGAAAGTAGATTCTCCTACTACTGGAGCGCGGTCGTGGTCGATGATGGCCCCGGCAAATACCTCGCTGGCGCTGGCGCTGTACTGGTTGACCAGCACCACCATGGGAATGTCCCTGCCGTTTCCGCCCGAAGAGACCTTCCATTCCCGGCGGTTGCCCAGCCCGTCCAGTTCATAGGTGACCAGCCCTTCTTCCAGGAACTGGCTGGTAACATCCACCACCACACCCAGCAGGCCACCCGGGTTGTAGCGTAGGTCAACTATAAGGCTGCGGCCGTTATTCGCCCTGAATTCCTGCAGCGCCTCGGCCACGTGGCCGTTGGTAGTGGACGCAAAGCTGGAAATCTGCAGGTGCCCAATGCCGTCATCCAGCATGTTGAATCGCACCGTCTCCAGGGGAATTTCGCCGCGAACTATAGGGATCAATACGGGATCAAGTTCGTTGGCATGGAGCACCAGCAGTTCCACCGTAGTGCCCTTGCGGCCCCTTATGCGGGACACGGCTTCCTGAAGGCTCAGGTCTTCGGTGGATTCTCCGTCCACTTCCAGAATCACGTCGCCGGCTCGTATGCCCGCCCGTTCAGCAGGAGTGTCCGGCAGCGGGGCAATGACCGTGAGCAATTCCTCCCTGATTCCCACCTGGGCCCCGATACCCTCGAAAACCCCCTGTATCTTGGATTCCTCTTCGCCGAAGCGTTGCGGGTCCAGGAAGGAGGCGTAGGGGTCGTTCAGGGCGTCCAACATTCCCCGTATTGCCCCGCCGCTCAGCTCTGAGGCGTCGAGAGAGCTTCGGTCAATATGCTCTCTTTGGAGCAGGTCCCAGGCTTCATTCACGCGCCCGAACTCCGGGGGAAGCTGCGACGAAGAAGCCGTCACCGGTTCGGGGTTTTCAAAGGCGCCCTGCAGCCCGTAATTCACTGCCAGGGCCAGGGCGGCGCCGGCAGCCATAACTACCAGGTATGTTCCAAAAAGCCGGAGCTTGTTCACGGTGAACTTGTTCCTGTCGTCGTTGGGCGCCTGCGCAGATTCAGTTAAGTATTCAAAATTGTAACATAGCGGTGGCTGGGCGCCGGTTCTTGTTTATCCACGATGGGACACGAGCGTGGGAATTTATTCTTTGCGTCTCGTTTCGTCTCATTCTGTCCCATCTTGGGCCCCGACGCGGAGGACGAAGGGTGTTTTTTCCACGAGGGAGCGCGAGGGTCAGGAATCTCGGCTTTTCGATTTATTTGGTCTCTTCTTGGCCCATTTGGGCGGCCTCATCCGCGACTCCTTCCCCATGGGAAGAGGGGTTAGTTGGCAGATGCCGTTAAGGGGCAGATGTGTGGTTTTGCTCTCATCGTAGCCTCCTGGGACAAGGTGGCGACAAGGGCCGCCCCTACGAAGTGAGGTGGTGTTGTGCAGGGGCCGCCCGTGCGATAGGCCGTGTTGCGCAGGGGGTGTCGGTGCAATGAGCGGTGTTGTGGATGGTTCATGGTCTTATATTGAAGAAGTGCAATGCGGGGTGGCAAGGGGAAGTGTCAGTTAGAGGCTGAGCTAAAGTAGCCTACTGGGGCCTACGGCGGGATGGTGCGGGATGCAAATTGACTTGCCGGACGGGGCGCTGATAGCATAGCCCCACATTGGATGAGGACGGACTTCGCTTGGCAGGTATCATTACTTACGGCGCCTATGTTCCCAGGTTTCGCCTGGGCGCGGAAACGGCCGGCTGGCCAGGGTCCCAGGAAAGGGCCGTAGCCAACTTTGACGAGGACAGCGTCACCATGGCCGTTGCCGCGGGTCTGGACTGCCTGGGTGGCAGGGACCGGCAGGCCGTTGACGCCCTGTTCTTCGCCAGTTCCACTGTGCCCTACGCCGAAAAACAGGGCGCGGCAATAATCTCCGCAGCCCTGGACCTGAGGCGGGACATCTTCGCGGCGGACGTTTCTGATGTGCTGCGGGCCGGAACCACCGCCCTGCGTTCGGCGCTGGACGCCGTAGCTGCCGGGTCCGCTCGCCAGGCCCTGGTGGTGGTGGCCGACAGCCGGCAGGGGGCGCCCAGAAGCGAGACGGAACGAAATTCCGGCGACGGGGCGGCAGCTTTCCTGGTGGGTCAGGATTATATAGTCGCCGAGTTCATCGGCTCCTATACGCTCACGGAGAACATGCTGGACAACTGGCGTTCTTCAGGCGACCCCTTCGTCCGGTCCTGGGAAGACCGGTTCGCCACCGAGGAGGGCCTGGAACGCATTGTTCCGGAAGCCTTAGAGGGCTTCCTGGCCAAGCTCCAACTTGCGATAGATGACATCTCCCGAGTTGCCCTGTATGCGCCGGATGCCCGCCGCCACGCCCGCCTGGTAAGCCGCCTGGGTTTGCGGCCGGAGCAGGTGCAGGGTCCCCTCTTTGGCAGGTTGGGGAACACCGGCGCCGCCTTCCCGCTGATGCTCCTGTCAGCGGCCCTGGATGAAGCTAAACCCGGGGAGACGCTCCTTTCTGTGTCCTACGGTGACGGCAGCGACGTGCTTGCCTTCAGGACCACAGATATTGGGATTCAAAGGAAACCTGGTAGCGGCGGCATGTCCGAATACATGGAGTCCCGCTCTGTCCTGCAAAGCTACGAGACTTATGCCAGGTGGCGGGACGTCTGGCTTACCGATGACGCCGCCCGGCGGCCTGCGCCGTCGTCGCCCTCCGTGTCGGCAATGTGGCGCGAAGGCAACAAGAACCTGCGGCTGTACGCGGGCAAGTGCAACGCCTGCGGCTACGTCCAGTATCCTCCCCAGCGGGTCTGCGTGAACTGCCAGGCCAGGGATGATTCCGTGCCCGTGAGGCTTAGCGACCGGCCGGGAGAGATATTTACGTACTCAATGGATTACATCGCCGGGGCGGTGGATACCCCGCTGGTGGTGAGTGTGGTGGATTTCCAGGGAGGCGGACGCATCATCTGTATGATGACCGACCGGGAACTGGACGAAGTCCGTGTGGGTATGCCCGTGGAGATGAGCTTCCGAAAGCTGCGGGTGGTAAACGGCATCCACAACTATTACTGGAAGGCAGTGCCAAGGCGCCTAGGGGTAGAAGCGCCTGTGGCCTGAGCCGGAGGCTGGATATGAGCGGCATTAAAGACCGGGTAGCAATTATCGGAATGGGCTGCACCAAGTTCGGGGAACGCTGGGATGCCAGCGCCGCCGACCTGATGGTGGAGGCCGCCTACGAGGCCTATGCCGATGCCGGCATTGAAGCCAAGGACGTGCAGGCGGCGTGGCTGGGCACGGTGAGCAGTTTCCGCACCGGGCAGCCCCTGGCCGAGGCCCTTAAGCTGGACTACATTCCAATAACCCGTGTGGAGAATGCCTGCGCTACTGCCACAGATGCCTTCCGCAACGCCGCTTATGCCGTGGCTGCCGGGATTTACGACATTGTCCTGGCCGTGGGTGTAGAAAAGCTGAAGGACTCAGGGTTCTCCGGATTGGCGGTGCCGGAAGCGCCCGGGTCGGACGTTACGCCGCCCACGCCACCGCCGTCGCAGTTTGCCATGGCGGCAACCCGCTATTTCCACCAGTACGGCATTCCCTATGAAGAAGGGAAGAGAACGCTGGCAGAGATCGCCGCCAAGAACCACCACAACGGCACGCTGAACTCGCGTGCCCACTTCCAGCAGGAAATCAGCACGGACCAGGTAGTTAACGCGCCTATGATCGCCTGGCCCCTTGGCTTATTTGACTGTTGCGGGGTCAGTGACGGCGCCGCGGCGGCCATAATCACCACGCCGGAGATTGCCCGAAGTTTCCGCCAGGACTACGTACTCGTAAAGGCGCTGGCCCTCTCCGTGGGGGCCTTCGGAGCCATCCGCAGCGACTGGGACTTCACCCACTTCCCCGAGAGCGTCCGGGCGAGCCAGGCAGCCTACCAGGAAGCCGGCATCGCCAGCCCTCGGGAAGAACTGGATATGGCCATGGTCCACGACTGCTTCACCATTACGGAGTTGATCATTTACGAAGACCTGGGCTTCAGCCCGCGAGGCGGGGGCAGTGAAGACGTTGCGAACGGGTCATTCACCCTGGAGGGTGACTTGCCGGTGAACACCGATGGCGGCCTGAAATGCTTCGGCCACCCCATCGGCGCCAGCGGTATCCGGATGATTTACGAGGTCTACAAGCAGCTTCAGGGCAAGGCGGAAGGGCGTCAACTGCGCAAGGCCGACTTGGGCCTGACCCACAACCTTGGCGGCAGGCCGGGTTCATTCACCTGTTCGGTGGCAATATTTGGCGGCGCCCAATAGCGGTCTTGTCCCGGCAGCGAACCACTTGCACGGGCGGGCTTCAAACCCGCCCGTGATCATTGGCGGGAGATGCGGCAGAATACAGGCTCAGGTTGACCGTCCCTTGGCCTTTGGTCTTTGTTACAAAACACGCAAAAAACTGCTTTCGAAGAGCCTTGAATGCCCGAAAGTTTCCCTGATATAAATACAGGGCCAATTTGGGAGATGTGTGTGAGGCGGTGTCCCCTTTGTTCTACGGGTATTACCCTTCCTATCTGGTTGCATTCCTGTTGATCTGGTTCACTTCCTTTGAAGAGCAGTCCCCAAAGCTGGTCCAATCGTATTTAAATAGTTTGGTATATCCCATGGGTCTGGCTCCGGACTATCTGTCTATTTCCCAGAATATTGACTGGCCGTAATGTTCAGGCGGGGTAAGCCCTATGCCGGAAACTGAAACTATCCAGGTACTGGGCCGGGGTACCAACGTCAATTTCTCCATCGACGACACCGTGCCCTTTGAAGTGGCGGAGCGCAGCCTCCGGAGATACCTGTCGGGGTGCCGCGGCCTCTATTCCAGGGGAACGGTCACGGTAAACGTGGGCCGGCGCATCCTGGAAGCGGACCAGATGGCCGCCATCAAGGGCATTCTGGGCCAGGAAACCGGGCTGACTGTCACCTGTTACTGGTGCCCGCCCGAGGTGCTTTCCAGGGCCCTGTCAGGTCCCCAGTGCCGTCCTGCTCTGCCATCGCCGCTCGCCAAAACTGCTGACAGTCATCTCAATGGCCAGGTCGATGAGCCGGCGCCACCGGAAACGGCTACGCCCGAACGTAGGCAGGAATACATAAAGGCGGATCCAATTGGCCCTGCCGTATCCTGCGAAACATCAAGGCCCGAGGGACAGCAGCTTTCATTGATGTTTCCCGAACTGGACGGGGAGCAATCCGTCTTTAGCGCCATGCCGGCAGTCGGTGAAGACTCGTCGTCGACGCAGATGAGCCACGGGGAAGTTGGTCAGGCTATGGCCGGCGAAGAGTCAAGTCCCAACCCGGCGGAGGAAGCCGGGGATGAAGAGTTGCCCGTCTATGCCACTCGAAATAAGGAGTCAGTCGCCGAATCCGTCAGCCAGGACTCGTCAGGCGATGTGGAAGCAGGCGGCGAGGCAGTCCACGCGGTCTTTCAGAGCATGCTGTCTCGAGGCAGCCAGGCGCTGATCGTTAAAAGCACCTGCCGTTCCGGAGAGGTGATCCAGTACCCCGGCGACGTGGTGATTTTCGGCGACGTAAATCCGGGAGCGGAAATAGTCGCGGACGGTGACATCATGGTGCTGGGGGCCCTTCGGGGCATGGCCCACGCCGGCGCGGACGGAAACTTGAAAGCAACCATTCTTGCATTGAATTTGGAATCACACCGCCTGCAGATAGGCTCCTTTGTGGGTGAAAGACCACGAGGGGGAAAGAAGGGCAGGGGCGGCGGCAAGGCCGTTAACCCCCAGATTGCCTTCCTGCGCCGGCGCTCCATTTTTGTGGCGCCCTTTGAACGGCGGTGCGAGGAATACGGGGGAGGAGTTCCATATGAAGGGTAAAACCATCGTCGTCACTTCGGGCAAGGGTGGCGTCGGTAAGACCACCACCACCGCCAACATTGGGGCCGGTTTGGCCCTGCGGGGCCATCGAGTAGTGGTTATGGACACCGACATCGGGCTGCGGAACCTGGACGTGGTTATGGGCCTGGAAAACCGCATTGTCTACGACCTGGTGGACGCAATCGAGGGCCGGTGTAAGCTGAACCAGGCCATGATTCGCGACCGCCAGCTGCCGGAACTCTACCTGATTCCGGCTGCCCAGACCCGGGACAAGAACTGCATCAACCCCGACCAGCTAACCGACCTGTGCCAACGACTGGAACAGGAGTTTGACTACGTCATTATCGACTGCCCGGCGGGGATTGAGCAGGGCTTTCGCAATGCCATCGGCCCCGCCCAGGAAGCAATTGTGGTTACCACGCCGGAGGTGTCCGCCATCCGCGATGCCGACCGGGTCATCGGCCTCCTGGAGGCGGCGGAACTCCACCATCCCAGGCTCATCATAAACCGGATCAGGCCCGGCATGGTTAAGCGCGGAGACATGCTCGACAAGGACGACATTCTGGAACTGCTGGCCGTGGATATACTGGGCCTGGTGCCGGCAGATGACCGCCTGATCACGGCAACCAACCAGGGTATTCCCGTCATCCACGACAAGAAGGCTCCTTCAGGCATGGCGTTTGCCCGTATAGCTGCCCGCATTGATGGCGATGATGTGCCGCTGATGGACCTGGAACCAAAATCCGGGTTGATGGACCGAGTAAGGTACTTGATGGGAATCAACCGAAGCGAGTACACCCATGCTTAGCAAACTCCTGCGAGCCAGGACACCCAATCACATCAGGGATGCCCCGGACAGCACCAGGAGCATCGCCAGGAATCGGCTTAGCGCGACTCTGAGTCGGGACCGATACGACCTGCTAAGTCCATCTTTAGTCGAGGCCCTGGAGCGGGACGTGCTTGCGGCCATATCCCGCCACCTGGAAGTGGACGGGGAATGTCACGAACTGGAGCTTCGCCGTTCGAACGACTCGTTCTACCTGGTGGCCAGTGTGCGAATTCAGGCCATGCCCCGGTGGGCCGCGGCAGGCTAGAAGACGCCATCCTTGTCCTCCGCCAGAATTTTCGCTGTAAGACTCACCAGCCCTTCGCAGGGGCAAGGCGCACTCGCGAACCTAAATTGGCAAGGGAATTTTTCCCTGCCCTCAGAGAGTCGCAAGTCTGACTCCGTGCCTAAACCGCCCGCGGTCCTGGCAGATTCACTTCCAAGCAGACACAATCGTCAAGAGTGCAATGGCAACCTGTCTCTCAGCGGGATTGTGTGGAGCAAGTAACCGACTCCCACGGGGCCGCTTCGATTCCGGCGTATCGTTACCTTACCTTCTCGTGAAATGCTGTTGGCTTTTTCCGGAACTCGTCAGTGGGGGCTCGTCAGTGAAAGCAGGCATAGTGCATCCTCCTTTCCCACTATCGCCTTTTGAAATAACTAAGGCGAGCTTACATCAAGCCGGAAGAGGGTATATAATCTGCCCATCCTTCAGGGTGTGATTCAGCATTGTTCGGGTTATATGACCTGTTAGATTGATGGAATAATTTTGGTTTCTGCCTGTAGCAACATAGCCTGGCATCGTCGTCCAGCCCGGACCAGGAGATTGAATCCCCCAATCCTGAAGCCCGGGGTGTAACCGTGGCAGGTGGACTCGGCGACGCAATCTCGACCCCCTTCAATCGATTTCTCCTCGCCCTCCAGCACAAGGACTACCTGACGCTGTGGACCGCAAACCTCTTCGCAGGGGCGGCGGCGTGGGCCCTCATTGCCGCCCGTGCCGTGCTGGCCAACGAGTACACCGAATTGTACCTGTGGGTGGGCGTTGTGACCTTTGCGGCCATGATCCCCCGTGTCTTCTCCACCGTAATCACCGGGTTCCTCGCCGACCGCTTCAATCGCCAGACCGTCCTCCAGTGGACTTATACCCTCAACCTGGCCCACAACATCATCCTGGCATTGCTGGTTATGGTGGGCCTGGCCAACATCTGGTGGCTGGTTGGTTTGTCGTTGCTGAACGGCACCCTGCGGTCTGCCCAGATGACCACAACACAGTCGCTCGTGCCCAACCTGGTTCCCCGCGAGGTGTTGCCCAACGCCATAGCCCTGAACGAAGCCACCCAGCAGGGGTCCCGTTTCGTCGGCGGCATGGTGGGTTTCCTGGTGGCCCTGTACTTTGGCAACGAACCGGTGTTCTGGGCCTGTGCCGTTCTTTACGCCCTCGGCCTGGTCCAGGTGGCCCGCATCGCCACCCGGTCGACCGGCAGGATGGACGCCCGTCGGGGCTTCTGGGGCAACCTGGCGGCCGGGTTTGCCTACGCCTACAGCCAACCCCGCCTGATGGCCATGATTCTTATTGTGCTGGGCCATTGCGCCCTGACCATGTCCTTTGAATCTGTGCTGCCGGCCATTTCCGAAGACAAGCTGGGAGTGGACTCGGAAGGTGGAACCCAGTTGCTGATAATGGGGGTAGGGATAGGCGCCATGGTGACCGCCATCTGGCTGGCCGGCATACGCAGTGAGAAGACTCGAGGCTGGCTGTTTCTGATTTTCGGGGTCAGCAGCGGCATAGGACCGATCATGCTGGCCCTATCCACTGACGTTTGGCTGTCGCTCCTGGCAACGGTGATTATGGGGATGAATCAGGGCGGCTTCATGACCATCACTCATACAATCATCCAGAGAATCGTTGATGACTCCGTGCGCGGTCGGGTATCCGGCGTTTACTCCTTCCACGTGGGTGGGAGCATGGCAGTGGCCAATGGCATCAACGCCGGCCTGGTGGATGTTTCCTTCCTCAATGCCCCATTAATTCTAGCTGTGGGGGGAGCGGCCTTCGTGGTTGCCATGGTCATCAGTCTGGCCAACCGTTCGCTGCGGGGCATTTATTTCGCACAACCTGCCGTGCCGGCCGCCGCCTAGGGCCGGCGCCGGAATGTGCCAAAGGCAGTCATGGGGCGGCATGTTCGCCCCTTTCCCTTGGTGATTTTCCCGGCAGCAGTTTCCCTTGCCCGGTTGTGCAGGATTCGTGAAACTCCGCATGCGCCGAACGTTTCCAATTCTATATCAATGCGGCCAATGATAAAATTGAGGCTGGCCGGCCAGATTTCACCGTCCATTTTCAGTATGTAGGGAGGGCACTGTCTTGACTCAACACTTGGCTTCCATGAGCGCTCGTCGACCGATAATCGTAATAGTGATCTGGGTACTAATTCTGTTGGTTAGTGGGGGCATTGTTGACCGACTGCTGGACAGTGCGACGACTACCGACTTCAAGCTGGCCGACCGTTTTGAGTCCCAACAGGCGGCGAAAGTCTTGGAGGAGAGACTACGAGGGCCAGCCAAGTCCCCCGAAATCGTCATTCTGCGGTCGGAAGATCTGACTGTGGACGATGCTGCCTTTCGCGCCAGGGTGGATGACCTTCACCTGGAGATTACGAGCCTGGGTCCCGAGATCATCTCCGGAGGGCTGGACGACCAGAACGTCTCCGATTTTCTCCCGGATATGGTGGCCGCGGGAGTTCCCGACTCCCCCATTTCACACTACTACCAGATAGTTGATGCCGGGCCCGCATTGCCAGCGGGACTGGCGGAACAGTTGCTTCCCATCCTGGTCTCGGCAGACCGGGATACGGTGATGATGCACTACACCCTGGCCGGGAGCGTAGAGCAGGCAATAGAGAACGTCCCATCCGTCATTCACGTCATTGAAGAGGCCAACCAGGACGCTCAGTTCGAAGTACGTATGGGCGGCGACGCCAGTGTGGCCCACGAGAACAACGAACTCGCCGAGCAGGACCTTCAGAACGGGGAAAGGTTCGGGATTCCGGTGGCCTTCCTCGTGCTCCTGGTATTGTTCGGGGCTCTGGTGGCTACGCTGATTCCCCTGGGGCTGTCGGTGGTATCCATTGCCGTCGCGCTGGCGGCGGTGGCCATCATCGGGCAGCAATTTCCTCTGCTGTTCTTCGTCAACATCATGGTAGTGATGATCGGTCTGGCAGTGGGCATAGACTACTCGCTCCTCATAGTGCTGCGGTTTAAGGAGGAGCTGAACCACGGGATATCCGTGCGGGAGGCGGTAGAGCGCACCGGCAACACAGCCGGGCGCACCGTGCTTTTCAGCGGGGCCACGGTGGTGCTGGCCCTGGTGGGGCTGTTCATCGTCCCGTCGTCCTTCTATCAGTCGCTGGCCTTGGGAGCCATCCTGGTAGTGGTGGCGACGCTGGCGGCCACGCTGACCCTGCTGCCTGCGGTTTTGGCGCTGCTGGGGCCACGGGTTAACTTCCTGACCATTCCCTTCATCAACAGGTTTGCCTTGAAAGGAGCGGAAACCTCCACCGGCGGCTTCTGGGACAAGATCACCCACATTGTTACCTGGCAGCCCGTCCTGAGCCTGCTGATAGTGGGTGTGCCAATGCTGGTCCTGTCGTGGTTTTACCTGGACATTCGGACGGGCCTGAACGACGTCAACACTTTCCCCGACAAGGCCGAAACCAAGAAGGCGTTTCTCCTGATGGAAGAGGAATTCTCCTTCGGCGCGGTCACTCCGGCAGGGTTCCTGAGTCCCGCTGAAATAGCAATTTCCGGCGACATTAGCTCTCCGCAGGTGCAGGAGGCCATCGGTAAGCTGCAGCAATCCCTGGCGGCCGACCCCACATTCCCGCTGCCGCCGCAGCCACCGGTGGTGAACGAGCAGGGAGACCTGGCCCTGCTGGTACTCCCCTTCCCGGGCAAGTCAACCACGCCGGAGGCGGCGGACAACATGGGGATCCTGCGGGACCAGCATGTTGCCGTGGCATTTAGCGGTGTTCCGGCCGAAGTTTACGTGGGGGGACTGACGGCGGAAGTCGCGGACTTCTATGGCATCGTAAGGGTGTATACCCCTATAGTCTTTGTCTTCGTGCTGGGCCTGAGCTTTTTGATCTTGATGATGGTCTTCCGGTCTATAGTAATTCCGCTGAAAGCCATCATTATGAACCTGCTTTCCGTGGGGGCAACCTACGGGTTGCTGGTGCTGGTTTTCCAGAAGGGCATCGGAGCGGACCTGTTTGGATTCCAGCAGGCCGACGTTATCGACGCGTGGCTGCCGCTGTTCCTGTTCACCATACTGTTCGGGCTGTCCATGGACTACCACGTCTTCCTCCTGAGCCGGATACGCGAACGCTACGATGAGAGCGGAGACAATACCGAGGCCGTAGCTTACGGGCTTCGTTCCACCGCCGGGTTGATTACCGGAGCCGCCCTGATTATGGTGGTGGTGTTCGGCGCCTTCGCGTCGGGGGAAACGGTCGTGAATCAGTTGATGGGCTTTGGCCTGGCGATAGCAGTATTCCTGGATGCCACGTTGGTACGTTCCGTGCTGGTACCGGCCAGTATGGAGGTGCTGGGCAAAGGTAACTGGTACCTGCCGCCATTCCTGCGCTGGTTGCCGGACCTGCGGGTAGAGGGCGACGAGGGCCATTAATGGAGATTGACCAGCTTATCTACTCTCCCTAATCCTGAGGAGGCCGTCTATTGACTGAGTTCAAGTCTGAACTGGACCGCTACCTGGACTTGACGCCCTTGTCCCGGGCCAAGTGGGAAGAGGCGCGGGAGTACATGCCTGGAGGGGACAGCCGCAATTCTATTTTCTGGAAGCCTTACCCCATTTTCATCACCGACGCTTCGGGCAGCCGGGTGATGGATGCAGACGGTGTTCAGCGAATCGACTTCATCAATACCATGACCACAATGATCCTGGGGCACGGGCCGGCGCCGGTCGTAAACGCCGTCCGCCGCCAACTGGACCGGGGATTCGGCTACAACGCGCCCAACGAGAAGCAGGTTGACCTGGCCCGGATCCTTTGCGAACGCATTCCCAGCTTTGACCTGGTCCGTTTCACTAATTCGGGAACCGAGGCGACTCTGAACACCCTGCGGGCGGCACGGGCCTTTACGGGTCGCACCAGGTTCGCCAAAGTGGAGGGGGGCTACCACGGTACCCACGACGGCGTGACCGTCAGTGTGCGGGTTGACCCCTCCATTGCCGGAGAAGCGGACAGTCCGGTCCCGGTGGCGGCCAGTGCGGGCCTGGCGCCGGGAGTGATGGAGCAGGTGGTGGTGGTCCCCTTCAATGATACGGCCACGGCACTAAGAATCCTGGAAGACAATGCCGTTGACCTGGCGGCAGTAATTATTGAGCCGGTGATGGGCTCGGTGGGGATGGTTCCGGCCCTGCCTGACTTCCTGGCCATGCTTCGGGACTTCTGCGACGCCAACGGCAGCGTACTGATTTTCGACGAGGTTATCAGCTACCGGGTGGCGCCGGGTGGCTCCCAGGAGTATTACGGAATTACGCCCGACATGACGGCCCTGGGCAAGATTATCGGGGGCGGCCTGCCGGTGGGCGCCTTCGGCGGGCGGCGGGACATTATGGAGCTTTACGATCCCACCAACGGGCCGGCGGTGTCCCACGCCGGCACGTTCAACGCCAACCCGCTGACCATGCTGGCGGGGGCGGTAACCATGGAGCAGTTGACCCCCGAGGTGTACCGCTCCCTGGCGGAAATGACCGAGATACTGAAGCAGGGAACCAGGGATGTTTGCGCCGAAATGGAAGTGCCGGTGCAGGTAACCGGGCTGGGTTCGCTGTTTGGAATCCACTTCACCGACAGGGAAATAGTGAACTACCGGGACATTGCCTGCGGCGACTATGACCTGAGAGACCGGATGTTCCTGGGGTTGTTGAACGAGGGCATCCTGATGGCTTCCAACCTGGTGGGATCGCTGTCCACGGCGACTTCGGAAAAGGATGTCGAGGACTTCCTGGCGGCTTTCCGCAAGGCATTGGAGAGGAATATCTGAACAGTGATCGCCAGCAAAGCAGGCCCGGAAAAGACGCCCCGCCATATCAGCGGGGCGTCCGGTTTGTTGCCGACCTGTGAGGATGGCTAGACTATCGGGGGCCGCTTCTCCCACTTTTCAGGGGCGGGATATACCGGGGTGGCGACGTTACGCCCGATTTCGCCGTCGAACCAGTCAGCGACTTCGGAGCGCCACTTGGTGTAGTGAGGTGCAGCACGGTGGGCCTCGACGGCCGCCTCGTCCTCGTACACCTCGAACAGGTGGATGCGGTTCTCGTGCTCGTTGTCCTGCAGCACGTCGAAGCGCAGGCAGCCGGGCTCGTCGTTGTTGGAGCCGATGGCATCACCCATCATCGATGCCATGAACTGCTCCTTGAATCCGGGTTTGATGTTGATGGTAACCAGAAGCGCGATCATTGTTCCTCCCAGGCAAGTTGTTTGTCGTCTACCAAAACGGCTTTGGGAGCCTGCAATGGTCTACCGTTGCCGCCCCCGAAACACGGCCATTATATCCGGGGGCAATAGGCAAGACAACCGCGAACCACGCCAAACAAAGTGGCGAAGAGGTTAATGACACGGCAAGTTTGCCGTTGTAGAATGGCACAAACCCTTACTCCCCGGTCAAATACGGGCGGCGCAGGAGGCTCCAGCATGGCAGATATTCCGGGGGTATACACCCTTACGGTTTGACCGGCCTCCGACCGGTTGCGCGACGCGTGGCGTCGGCAGGGAATCCAGTACGAGGAAAAGCGGGTTGACCAGAGCCAGGACACCCTCGACGAGGCGCTGAATTTCGGCGACTCGGTGCCCATCATAGTGTACCCGGACGGCAGGGTGGAAATTGGCTTCGAGGGGCACCGCGGTTGAGAAATTGGGTAGCGGCCAGTTGGCTGCAACGACCTGCATATGGGTCCAGGCACTCAAGGACTTAAGAGGAGGAACAAAATGACCAGCAATACCAGCGTTGTTACCCCACAGCGATTTGATGAGGGCTTCCGGTATGCCGATTACATGGCCCAGATAAACGTTAACAAGGACCGGATGGACAGCTTCTACGACAACTTCAAGGTTACGCCGGAGAACGAAGCGGCCCTGAAGGAACTGGCTGCCAATCCCAACGGCCCCACCAAGATGCTGGTGCTGGGCGAGGACTGGTGCGGCGACGTGGTGCGCGGCCTGCCCGTCCTGGCCCGCATGGCGGAGGCCGCCGCCTGGGATATGCGGGTCTTTCCCCGCGACCAGCACCACGACATTATGAATGAGTTCCTCAAGAACGGGGAGTTCATGTCCATACCCACGGTGGTCTTCTACACCTCCGACCACCGCTACATCCTGCACTGGATTGAGCGGCCGGAAGTGGCGGACCGGGAGCAACGGGAAATTGAAGCTGCAATCCGCGCCGAAAACCCGGACATCAGCGACCAGGACTTCGGCCGCGAACGCCGGACGCGCACTTCGGCCAAGGCTGAAGAATGGCAGCAGGCCACGGTGGAAGAGCTTATAGAAAAGTTGCGGCAGGGGATTGCCGGGTAAGCTATCTCTTTGCCACTGCCAGGAATGGCGTGAGCCGCAGCCTGTTTGGCTGCGGCTCTTTTTTGCCTCGGTCCAGGTGCCGGAGGGGACGCAGGTTCTAGCCTACTGCCAGGCCCCTTACCTCCTTGGCCTTTTCGGGCAGGTCGTAGTTGTTCCAGGTTGCGCCATCGTCAAAGGAGCCGAAAACCTGCCCATCCCGGGCGGCGCAAAAGACGTGGGACGGTTCCCGAGCGTTGACCCTTACGGCCATCATGGTGCTGCTGGCGGCAATGCCTGCGCCCACGGGCTCAAAGGTCTTGAACAGGTCACGGCTGCGGTACAGGGCGCCCTGACGGCTGCGGGCGGCCGCGCCGATGGATACGTACAGCATGTTGGGGTCGTGGGGAGCGGCGTACAGGTCGCGGGTATAGGTGATCTCCGAGAACTGGCCGAAGTCGATGGGAATCCACTCGCTGCCCCGGTCCGGGCCGATGAAGGGGCCCACCCGGGTGGTGATAAAGACGGTGTGGGGCGATGCGGCCGTGCACTGTACGCCGTGCAGGTCCAGGGTGTCTTCGCTGGGCGCCAGGGAACCCGTGATGCTGTCCCAGGTATCGCCGCCGTCAGTAGAGCGCATCACGCCGGCCACTTCCAGGGCGGCGTACATTTCGTCCGGGAAATTGGGGTCGGCGGTCAGGCCGATAACCCGAGTGGGGAAGGCCATGGTGACTTCATCGGAGCCCATGGGCAGGTTCAGCTTGGTCCAGGAGTCCCCGCCGTTGGTGCTGCGGAAAAGCTCACCGGGCGCGGTGCCGGCATAGATTACCTGGGGATCGCGGGGGCGGAACAGGAAGGTCCAAACGGGCGGCGCCAGGGTTGGATAGTCCAGGCGTTCCCAGTGGTCGCCCCGGTCGGTGCTGCGGTAGGGGCCGTCCTGGGTGCCGGCGAAGATGATGGACGGGTCGCTGGGGTGGACGGCGACGCCCGGCACAATGGGGTTCTCGGGCAGCCCGTTGGAAAGTTCCTCCCAGGTTTCTGAGCCGGGAGACAGGCGGTAAAGGCCGCTGCTTTCAGCGCCCACGTAGACGTAAGTGTTGTGGTTGGCAGTCACGGCAACATCTCCTCTTAGTTGTTTGGGGAATCATGAAGGTGGTGGTATTGCAACAAATTGGCCCGGGGTTGTCAACTGGAGAGGTGGACAGGCCGATGTTGTAGCGGAGCAAGGGACTTTGGAGCAAACGTGCCCGTACGTTGGCCTTGCCCTTGGCAATTCTGGATACCGGTGAAAGCCGCTACAACGGTATTGCGGACTAGGTGCGACTGCTGTATGAAGCGGGTGAGAATAAGGACTCAATTAAGGCATTCACGCCTTTATTGAGTCCTTCAATTTCTTGGAAGACGAAGGTGTCTTGCCCGAAGGCGCTTACTGCTCTTCCAGTTCCACGGAGTATTGTTCAATTACCGGGTTGGCCAACAGCTTTTCGCACAATTCGTTGGCGATGGACTCGGCACGGCCACGTTCGGTCTCGTCAATCCTGATTTCCAGAAACTTACCCACGCGCACTTCGGACACGGTATCGTAGCCCATGTTTTTCAAGCCCCCCAGGACGGTGATGCCCTGGGGGTCGTTGACGGTGGGTTTGAGGGTGACGTAGACCTTGGCCAAATACAATCTACTTTCCTGCCTCGCCGTTTGCCGCAGCCCCTAGTTCATCACGCCGCTGGTGGTACAGGGAGCGCCGTTGGGGAACTCCGGCCCCAGGGTGCCGGCGTATTCACGGAAGAACTCTTCGATTCGATCTTCGTCCACGCCCTGCATAGTGTCCAGCATGCCCCATGTCGAAAGGGCGACGGTTCCCTCAGGGATCTTGTCATAGAAGCGGGTAACCGCCCAGGACGGCGCCAATTCAAAGTTATCCATGAAGTCCTTGAGCTTGTCCAGTTCGGGTCCGTCGGGCAGGTTGTAGCTGACCACGATGTTGCCGTGCTCCAGGTTGTGGACGATGCGCTCGTCGGGCAGACCGTCTTCGTAGAAGCCACAGCGGGCCCACCAGTCCCAGTGGTCCCCGGAAGTGGGCGGAACGGTGTTGTAGTTGACGGTCTGCTCCTCCGGCACATGGAGTCGGGAGGGCATAATATCCTGCGGCTCGCCAACGCCTTCAACGGGTTCACTGGCAGCGCCTATCCCGGTGTCTCTGCCCTGGAAGGATATGCCGCCGACAACGAAGCCGGCGATCACCAGGACAGCGATGACTCCGGATGCGATGATATACCAATAATTGGGCCTGGGACGGGACTGGGGTATAACCATTTCCGCCTGGCGGCCCCTGTGTGCGGACCTGCGCCGGCGGCGCCGTGATAGTGGCAATTCCATTACCTCCCGACGGCTGGGACGCAGCCGCAGCAGTTTTCAAGCTATTCCAAAATTATCAAAAAGTACCCCTGGTACGTGCGACAGTGACCAAAGTCGACTCTTCGCCCGCATCCTGTCCTTCCTCCGTTATTTGGGAAGGCACTTAGAGACTATCTCAAAATCCCTTCCCCCTTGACGGGGGAAGGTTAGGATGGGGGTGAAAAGCAACCTCTTTTGCTGTCCCATTTTGCCCAATGACTTGCCTTGAATATTCTTGAGATAGTTTCTTAGTGAAAATTTCTAGAGTTCCGAACCGGTTAGCCTGCGGTAGGCTTCCTTGTAACGCGCGGTCGTGCGGGATACTACGTCCTCCGGCAGTTCCGGGGCGGGCGGTTCCTGGTCCCAGCCCTGGTCCACCAGCCAGTCCCGCACGAATTGCTTGTCAAAGTTGGGCTGGGACTTGCCCGGGCCATAGCCCTCCATGTCCCAGAAGCGGCTGGAATCTGGCGTCAACAGTTCGTCAATGAGAATCAGTTCCCCGTCCAGCATTCCGAATTCCATCTTGGTGTCGGCCAGGATGATGCCGTGTTCCCTGGCGTAGTCATGGGCGTACTGGTAAACGGCCTTGCTGACATCGGCCAGCTTCTGGGCCATTTCGGCTCCCACCATGTCCTCCACTTCCTGGTCGGACATATTCTGGTCATGGCCCTCTTCGGCCTTGGTGGTGGGGGTGAAAAGGGGTTCGGGAAACAGCATCCCCTCCACCAGTCCCTCGGGCATGGGCTTGCCTGAAACCGTGCCCTGGCGGCGGTATTCGGACCAGGCGGAGCCGGTGATGTAGCCCCGGACGATGCACTCCATGTCGATGCGCTCTGCCCGCTTCACAATCATTGCCTGGCTGGCCAGTTCTCCGGAAATATCAGCCAATTCGGGGTTTTCGACCAGCAGACCCGGCGCATCCGCCGAGTCGGCCAGGGTTATCAGGTGGTTGGGGACAATGTGGGCCGTCTTGTCGAACCAGAAGCTGGAGATGCGGTTGAGCACCTTACCCTTTTCCGGTATGCCGGTGGGCAGCACCACGTCGAAGGCGGAAATGCGGTCGGTGGCGACCATGAGCAGCAGGTTTTCGTTGATGGCGTAGGTGTCTCGCACCTTGCCGCGATGAAGCTGATTGGGCAGTCCAGTTTCGATAAGCATTCCAATACCCTGCAATTAGTTTAGTCTTGTGGATTGGGAAGACACAGGGGCCCTCCAATAGGTCACAAATTTAACAGCGCCAAAACCCGGTTGGTCCTCCTGGTCCGTCGATCTTGATACGGAGCGGAGATGCATTGGGATTGGCGCTACACCTGGGCGGATACCTCCGCTGGCAGCAGGCCGATGCGCTGGAAGGTATCGTCCACATACCGGGTGTAATAGCCGTAATCGAACAGTTCCTCCAGGTCGTTGCCCGGCAGCCACTGGCCGGCTTCGCCGTCGGCGCGGAGCAGGTCTCGGAAGTCCTCTCCCATGTCCCAGCTGCGCATGGCGTTGCGCTGGACCACCTTGTAGGCATCCTCCCGGGCCATGCCCCGGTCCACCAGGGCCAGGAGCACGCGCTGGCTGAAAATAAGGCCGCGGCTGCTTTCCACGTTTTCCCACATCCGGTCGGAGTTGACCCGCAGGTCCTTAACGATACGGGTGAAGATTGACAGGATGTAGTCCAGTGCCAGGCAGGAATCGGGCAGGATGATGCGCTCGGCGGACGAGTGGCTGATGTCCCGCTCGCCCCACAGGGCCACGTTTTCCAGAGCGGTGATGCTGTTGCCCCGGATGAGCCGGGCCAGGCCACAGATTCGCTCGGCCAGTTCCGGGTTGCGCTTGTGTGGCATGGACGACGAACCGGTCTGGCCCTGGCCGAAGGGTTCCTCCAACTCGTGCAACTCGGTGCGCTGGAGGGTGCGGACCTCGGTGGCGAACTTCTCCAGGGAAGCTGCGATAAGGGCCAGGGTGGTGACAAAGTGGGCGTACCGGTCGCGCTGGATAACCTGGTTGGAGACAGGGGCCGTCTCGAGACCCAGCCGCTGGCAGACCTTGTCCTCAACCGCGGGCGGGATGGTGGCATGGGTCCCCACGGCGCCGGAAATCTTGCCGACGCGGATGCTATCGCAGGCGGCGACGAGGCGTTCCTGCTGGCGGCACAGTTCCTCCCGCCACAGGGCCAGCTTCAGGCCAAAGGTCATGGGTTCGGCGTGGACGCCGTGGGTGCGCCCCATCATGATGGTGTCCTTGTAGGCCACCGCCTGCTTTTCCACGGCTTCGATGGCCTGGGCCAGTTCCTGCTGGAGCAGTTGGCCGGCCTCCACCAGTTGGAGGCTTTGGGCCGTGTCCAACATGTCCGACGACGTCATTCCCAGGTGAAGCCAGCGTCCTTCCGGGCCGATGCCTTCGGTGATGGACGAAAGGAAGGCGGTGACGTCGTGGCGGGTAACCTCGAACAGCTCCATCATGCGCTCGTGGTTGTACCGGACCGGGCGGAGGCGCTCCATGTCCTCCAGGGGAATGACGCCCTCTTCAGTCCAGGCTTCGGCAACGGCAAGCTCGACGTCTAGCCACTTCCGGTACTTGTTCTCGTCCGACCAGACTTGCTTCATTGCCGGTCGGGAATATCGGTCAATCAATCGGTGTCCTCCGAGCGATAATCAATAATGTTGGAGCCCCCACTCAAGGCACAGACTCACGTTCCGGTCAGGCCCAGCAGTTCCTTGGTAGTTTCCATAACGTCGCCAAAGTCGGTGAAGGGCTTGTAGGGCACCTGCTTCCGCTGGCACTCTTCGGCCAGGAAACTGTGGGCGAAGACGGTGTCGGCCCGTTCCGCTCCTTCAAAGTCGGAACGGCCGTCGCCCACGTATATTACGTGGTAGCCCAGTTGCCGGAACTTGTCCACCACCAGGCCCTTGGAATTGCCCTTCTCCGGTTCGTCGGGATAGGCGTGGTGATAGTAATAGTTTATCCCGTCCGGGGTGAACCGGGTGTTGACGCAGTAGACGGGCACGCCCGGCGCGCCTTCCTTTTCCAGCAGCGCCTGGATGTAGAAATCCAGGCCCAGGCTGACCACGGCCATGGGACTGTTGATTTCCTGGCAATACTCCCAGAGTTCGGCGAAGTGTGGCCGCAGGTTGGCGTTATCCTGAACGAAGGCCCGCATGGTCTCGCGGTCGGCTTTTATGTTGTTGAAGGTTATTTCCTGGTAGTCCTTCAACGTCAACTCTCCGGCACGGAACCGGGCGCGCACGTCCTGCCAGGTTTCGTCGCCGAACTGGTGGAGCAGCATTTCCGCCACGTTCTGAACGGCGGCGGTATCGTCGAAGTCGGTGAGAATTGCCGGGACCAACCCTATCGCTCCCTCAGTTGCCGGCGGTAGTTCTCGTAGGCTTCGCGGATATGGTCGTGGCGCAGGCCCAGGATTTCGGCGGCGAAGAAGGCGGCGTTGCGCGCGCCCCAGGGGCCCACGGCCATGCAGGCCACGGGAATGCCCGGCGGCATCTGGGACGTGGCGAGCAGGGCGTCCCAGCCGTTCATTTCGCTGGAAGCCAGGGGAATGCCGATTACCGGCAGGGTGCACCAGGCGGCCAGGACCCCGCCCAGGGCGGCGGACCCGCCGGCTGCTGCGATCAGTACCTCAATGCCCCGTTCTCGGGCGGTGGTGGCGTATTCCTGCACGCGTTCCGGCGTCCGGTGGGCCGACATAACCCGTACTTCGTAGTCGACCTGCATTTGTTCGAGAACTTCGAGCGTCTCCTTGACGACGGGTTCGTCAGAGGAGCTGCCCATTACTACTCCTACTAGTGGCACTTGCTCATTCCTTTCATCTGATATTTACCGGGCATCCATGTTCATTTCGGCTCTAAAGGCGTCCAGGACGGCGGTTTCCAGCACTTCCCGTTGTGGGCGCACCTCTTCGCCGTTTACCAGCAGGTAGATGCGGCCGCTGGACTTGCCCAGTTCCACGTCCACGGCGCACTCTGTGGCATCGTCCCAGAAAAGGGAAAAACGCAACTCCTCATTGTCTTCGAGTTCTTCCTCGTCTCCCTCTTCCTCGTCATCCTCCTCCTCATCGTCTTCACTCAGGTCTTCCATCGAGTAGAGGACATCGTCGTCATCATAGTATTCCATCAGGGAAGTGGATTCCACTCTGCCGGTGCCGCTGAGGACCACTTCGTTGATGTCCAGCAGCAACTGGGCAACCTGCAGGGAGGTCGCCAGCTGGTAGAGTTCCTGGCGATCCTGGAGCACATCGGAGTCTTCCTCCACCGGTTCACCCAGTATCCGGGCCAGGGCGGTCTCTACTTCGTTTCTAAGGACCAAAAGGTCGTCCCGCCAGGGCATGGTTACCTCTCCATGTAACAAAGGTTCTACAAATTATTGCCGTCCGCAGCGGCGGTCACCTTCCCGGGTACGGCGGCGCCGCGACGGGTTATCAGGTAAAAGAATTCATCAACCTCTCGGAAGTCCGCCAGGCCGAATTCGGGCCGCAGCCGGTGAGTGGCGTCCAGCAGGTCCAGGTAGCGCAGGCCCCAGTGGCCGGAGCCCATGCTTCTCGGGTAGCGGTCCAGGCGGCGCAGCCCTCGCTCCGCTGCCGGGTTCCAGACTGCCAACAGGGTTGGCTGCTGGAGGCAAAGCAAGTAGGAGATGAACTCCTTGCCCGCGCCGGCCAGTGTGTAAGCCCCGCCGTCGGCAACGCACTCGTTGAAACGGGCCTCCAGGGTAATCGTGTCATACAGCAGGAAATCTATGCTCTCTGTGATGTCGGACAATCCGTTGGCGGCAAATTCCCGGGCCTTCCCGCCGCCTGAGGCGCGGTAGAGAGCCATGGCCTGCTTTTCTGTCAGGGAAGGCAGGTGGTCTGCGGCCAGCCAGCCGGCCATTTCCGGGCTCCGCTGCCAGCGGCGCTTCCAATACTGGGCCAGGACCCCCGTCTGGGCAGTTTCCCGGTAGGCCTGGGCCAGATGGAACCGGTCCAGTGAAAGGTTCGCGGTGATCATGGCCTGCCTCGACTGCCCACGGCAAGGTCGCCGATATCGCTGCGGTAGCGGGCATTCTCGAAATGGATGGTTTCTACCCGCCGGTAGGCCGCGGCGCGGGCGTCCTCGATGGTGTCCCCTCGGCCCACAACGGTGAGCACCCGACCCCCGCTGGTAACCACCCTGGCGCCCCGGCCGTCGTCGACGTTGGCGGCGCCAGCATGAAATATCAGGGTTTCCGAATCGACTTTCAACTGTTCAGTCCAACCGCAGCCCTCTTCCAGGCCGTTGATTTCCTTGCCCGTCTCATAAGCGCCGGGATACCCGCCGGAGACCATTACCACTCCAACGTGAGGCCGGTGGGCCCAACGCACTTCGGTCGACGCCAGGCTGCCCTCAATACAGGCCAACATAGCATCGACCGGATCGCTTTCCAGCAGGGGCATAATCACCTGGGTTTCCGGATCTCCGAACCGGCAATTGAACTCCAGCACCCTGGGCCCGTCCGCGGTTAACATAAGCCCGGCATAGAGCATTCCCCGGTAGGGGCAGCCCAGTTCGGCCATGCGTTGTACCGTTGGCTTCAAGACGGTCTGCGTTACCTGTTCCGCCAGTTCAGGACTCCAGAAGGGCGGGGGAGCGAAGCTTCCCATGCCGCCGGTGTTGGGTCCCCGGTCGCCGTCATCCACCTGCTTGTAGTCGCAGGCCGCCACCGGGGTGGACAGGTTCTCTCCGTCGGCAAAGGCGAAGATGCTGACTTCCGTTCCACGAAGCCATTCCTCGGCCACTATGGAGTCCCCCGCTTCACCGAAAATGCGATCTTCCATGCATCCCTTCACCGCCAGGACTGCTTCTTCCGGCCCCTGGCAAAGGGCGACGCCTTTTCCGGCGGCCAACCCATCGGCCTTGATAACCACGGGTGAGCCGTGCTTCGTCAGGAAATCCACGGCGGCCGCCTGATCGCGAAAGATCCGGTATTCCGGCCCCGGGACGCCGGCGTCCCGCATAACCTGGCGTGCGAAGCCCTTGCTGGCCTCGATGCGTGCGGCGGCTCGGGAAGGGCCGAAGGCGGGAATACCCGCTTCCGCCAACCGGTCCGCCAGTCCATCCACCAGGGGCTGCTCCGGCCCCACGACCACCAGGTCCGCTTGCACTTCCTTGGCGAGTTCCGCCACTGCCGGCACGTCCTCGGGTGAGATTCCGACATTGGTGGCAAGAAGGGCGGTGCCGGAATTGCCGCCAGCTACCCACATCTCCGACACCCGGGGACTGCGATTCAGTCGCCAGGCCAGGGCATGTTCTCTTGCGCCCGAACCAACAATCAGGACTTTCACCGGTCAAAAACTCCGCAGCAGGTTATGGGGAAACTGCATTAGTCGCCGGAGAACCGGTCAGTGCGCTTTAGAGTGCTGTTGAAGAGGTTTTGTTGCATGGCCTGCTTGCGAGTTTACTCCCACTCGATAGTGCCCGGCGGTTTGCTGGTAATGTCGTAGACGACGCGGTTGACGCCTGCCACTTCGTTAACAATCCGGCTGGAAATTCGGCCCAAAACATCGTATGGCAGCCGGACCCAGTCAGCCGTCATTGCGTCACTGCTGGAAACGGCACGGATGGCGCAAACGTAGCCGTAAGTGCGGAAATCTCCCATCACGCCCACGGTGCGGCTGTCGCTGAGTACGGCAAAGCTCTGCCAGATTTCCTCGTAAAGGCCGGCCTGCTCAATTTCGTCCAGGACTATCCAGTCGCATTCGCGGAGAATGTCCAATCGCTCCTCGGTAATCTCGCCAATGATGCGGATGGCCAGGCCAGGTCCGGGGAAGGGCTGGCGCATCACAATTTCCCTGGGAAGGCCCAGTTCCAGGCCCACGTCCCGCACCTCGTCTTTGTACAGGTAGCGCAGCGGTTCAACCAGGTCCAGGTCCATCCGCTCGGGAAGGCCGCCCACATTGTGGTGGGACTTGATGCGGGCCGACGCCTGGTTGTCCGGCGTTTCGCTCTCGATAACATCCGGATAAAGGGTGCCCTGGGCCAGGAATTTGGTGTCGCTCAATTCGACGGCCGATTCCTCGAAGACCCGGATGAATTCCTCGCCAATAATCTTGCGCTTGGCCTCGGGATCGGTCACGCTGCTCAGTTTGGAAACGAACCGCTGGGCGGCGTCCACGTACAACAGGTTGAGGCCCAGATTGCTGCGGAATGTCTCCTGGACCTGTTCAGGCTCGCCCTTCCGGAGCAGCCCATTGTTGACGAAAATGCAGGTCAGGCGGTCGCCGATGGCTTCGTTCAACAGCAGGGCGGCCACCGACGAGTCCACCCCTCCAGACAGCGCGCAGATTACCCGGCCGTCTCCCACCTGGCCGCGGATGCGAGCCACGGAATCGGCCACAAAGTTGCCGGGCGTCCAGGTTCCCTGGCAAGAGCAGACTCGGTACAGAAAGTTCTCCAGCACGGTTTGGCCCAGCGGGGTATGCTCCACCTCTGGGTGGAACTGGAGTCCGAATATGTTCCTGCCATTGCTGATGGCTGCATAGGGAGAATTGCCGGTGCAAGCTACCGGGGCAAATCCCTGGGGAAGGGTGTCCACCCGGTCGCCGTGGCTCATCCAGACCTGAAAACTGTCAGGCATACCGGAAAAGATGGATGCCACATCCCCTTGTCCGTCCACCTGGGACAGGTCCGCCGAACCGTATTCCCGCTTCTCGCCAGGGGCCACCTGGCCGCCCAGTTGATGCACCAGGGCCTGCATTCCGTAGCAGATGCCCAGCACCGGCAGTTGTTGGTCGAATGCCCAGTCGGGAATCAGGGGTGCGCCGGGTTCGTAGACGCTGGCGGGACCGCCGGAAAGAATCACTCCGCGGGGCGCAAACCGCTGGGTTACCCTTTCCCAGGTGGCGGAAGCCGGGACTACTTCGGAATAGACCTTCAGTTCCCGGGCCCGGCGGGAGATCAGATGACTGTATTGGGAGCCAAAGTCAATAATTACGACGCCTTCGCCCACTCCGGCGGCGGATTCCTCGGTACCTTTGCGGCCTCTTTCGGGTGTGGTGACCATCCCGTCCTTCCTGTGCGTAAGGGTTTCACAGGGTTACGAAATTAGTAATATCGTAGCTGATGTAATATAACACAGGGCATATTTCTGTGCCAGTTGTGGGCATGGAATGCAGCGATCTAATTCAGGTTGCCTGCGTGAGGGGGGCGGTCTCGGTACCGTCCTTACCTGTCGCAGGTTTTCCGAGCCGGACCGCAACTGCGCCCAATAGTGGAGGGCAAACGCATTCTAATTTGGAAAGCCCGTCGTTCCCGCGTAGGCGGGAACCTCGAATCTGAAGAGTATCGAAATAGCCCTCGTCTTAGCTTGGAAATTCCGGTTTAGTGGGAGAATGCGTTTGCCCTGCCCAATACTGTGGTTTACAAACAATACCAGTTCTGATATATTGGCTTTGCTGGGTGACAGATTGGGCCGTTTGCCCAGCAGCTTGCGTGGCGCATTCGTCTAGCGGCCCAGGACACCGCCCTCTCAAGGCGGAGATCAGGGGTTCGAATCCCCTATGCGCTACCAACCTCGACACATACTTACCCTGAAAGGACGACAAGCGCCTTTCAGGGTTTTTGCTGTTTCAGGCAAGGATTTGCCCTGTCTGCCCCCTTCCAGAACATCTACCTCAATTGGGATATACTCTCCCCATGAGTTTGCTGGCTCTCGTCTTGGTCTTGACCGGTTCCGTGGCCCATGCCGGTTGGAATCTGCTTCTAAAGCGGTCCGACAACAAGGAAGTGTTCGTGTGGAGCCTCCTGGTAGCAGGCAGTCTGCTGCTGGCTCCTCTGGGAGCAGTGCTCATCTGGCTCAATCCCATTACTGCTCCCGGCTACTGGCTGATTCTGGCTACCATAGTGGTGCACGTTTACTACTTTGTGCTGCTGGGGCGGGGCTACGCGCGCGGCGATCTCTCCCTGGTGTATCCCATTGCCAGGGGAATTGGCCCCATGCTGGTGCCGGTCCTGGCGGTGCTTACCCTGGGAGAGCAAATTGCCTTGCCCGCCGTGCTGGGCATTGTATTCATAATCATTGGAATTTACGTGGTTTCCTGGTGGGGCCGCTTCCGGGAAATCTTGACCGCTCCCCTGTCCTTTCTCCGAGATGGCGGAATTCGTTACGCCCTCTTAACCGGGCTGACCATTACGGTCTATACCCTCGTGGACAAACGTGGTGTCCAACATGTCCAGCCGATTCTCTACATGTATTTGCTGACCCTGGGCGTGGCTGCCGGTTTGGCGCCCTATATTCTGCGCAACTATGGGTGGGCCCCTGTTCTCCAGGAATGGCGGGCTCACGCCTGGCCCATCCTGGTTGCCGGCCTGCTTGTATTTTTGGCTTACGGACTGGCCTTGACCGCGTTTTCCATATCCCGGGTCAGCTACGTCGCCCCCGCCCGTGAAGTGAGCATCGTGATAGGGGTGCTGGCGGGCGTCCTGATCCTCAAGGAACCCTTTGGCCGGGGCCGGCTGGTGGGTTCGGCGATGATTGTCCTCGGCCTGATTCTTATTTCCCTCTCGCCCTGACCCTGCTCCCGCCGCCTGCGTCCCCCACGACCGAACAGGCCCAAAAGACTGGCAAAGTCCGGAAACGTCGGGTGCTATAATTTCAACACTCAAGACTCGGAACTCAGCGCGAGGTGAAGGTCAATGATAGATAAGGAACGATTGGTCAACTCCTTCTGCGAACTGGTCAGCATTGACAGTCCCTCAGATGAGGAGGAAGAAGTAGCCCAGCACCTGATTGCCCGGTTGACGAAGCTTGGCCTGACCGTGGAGCGGGATGCCCACGGAAACGTTATTGCCTCGGAGCCCGGTGAACTGCCGCTTTTGCTCTCTGCCCACATGGATACGGTGGAGCCGGGAAGGGGGATAATCCCTGTCATCCAGGGAGACAGAATTGTTTCCCAGGGCAACACTATTTTGGGCGGGGACTGCAAGGCGGGCGTTGCGGCCATAATGGAGGGGCTGGAATCGGTAATTCAGGAGGGGCTGCCCCACCGTCCCGTGCAGGTGGTCTTCACACGTGGTGAGGAAATTGGGCTGGTAGGTGCCTCCAACCTTGACTACTCCATGATCCGTGCCCTGGAGGCCGTGGTGTTTGACGGAAACGGGCCGGTAAACACCATTACCGGATCCAGCCCCAGCTACATGAGCTTCGACGTTAAAGTGACCGGCCGGGGCGCCCATGCCGGTGTCGAGCCGGAGAAGGGCCTGTCCGCAATTCGCATTGTTTCGGAACTGGTCCAGGACCTGCCCAACGGGCGCCTGGACGAGGAGACTACCTTTAACGTGGGCCTGATTTCCGGCGGCACGGTCCGAAACGCCGTCCCGGTGGAGGCGACGTTGGGCGGAGAATTCCGCAGCCGGAACACGGAAACCTTCGACCTGCTGCGACTGCAGGTGCAGGATACCCTGCGGAAGGCCAGGGAAAAGTACCAGGACGCCCAGATCGAGGAAGCCTTCGAGGTAATGTTCAGGATGTATAACCTGGACCCGGACGAGGCGGTGGTCCGAATGACGAGGCGAATCATGGAAGGCTTAAAGCTGACGCCGGATATCCGGCCCTCGGGCGGCGGCACCGACGGTAACGTAATGCGCCTGCAGGGCATCCAGAGCGTGGTAGTGGGCATGGCCACCAACGGAATGCACACCGTGGACGAATACGTGGTTATTCCGGACCTGGTGGATACTGCAACCTTCTGCCGCCAACTGTTGACCGACAACCGGAAATAATGGCGCCTGATGGGCTGCCAGGCCTTTCGGGATCAAAGTAAGAACAGGGGCCCGGCATTTTGCCGGGCCCCTGGCTTTCGCCCTGACATTTAACTATCCCCCGTTCTGCAAGATCGTTTCCAGTTCCCCGGCAAATTGTCCCCGCTGCCAGGCCCGAAGTTCGGGGGCGCCGGTATCGGCAATCTCGCTCTTCCAGGAGTCCGGGTCGTGGGCCAACCGGTCCAGGCTGGCGGCCGGCCAGATCAAGGCCGGGTCCAGGGCAAGGGCGGCTCCCTTGTCCGAACGCCATTGCTTCAGTTTCTGCTGCCGCGCCTGGACTTCACGGCTGGGCGGTACCCTGCGCTGTCGTGGCGGGCGCTGGATGCCAGGTCCCCGCATTGCCTGCTGGATGCCCGCCCGCATTTTCGCGCCCAGCCGCCGTGCCAGATGGGGTGAAAGTCCCGGCACATCTTCCAGGGGCGTGAAAGGGGTCTGCGCCAAATACAGCAAGACGTCGTTGCCCATTACCCGGTAGGGTGGCTGATCAATGCGTTCGGCTTCGGCCTCCCTCAGGTCGAACAGTTCCTTGAGGACCGCCAACTGCCGGGGATCGAGGCGGTCGCTGCCCTTCACCCGGAGAAAGTCCGGCGCAGGCAGTTGGGCAACGTCCCGCCCAGTTGCTTCCAGGCGGACGAACTCCTCCTCCACCCATGCCAGCCGGCCCGATTCCTTCAGTAGCTGGCGCTGCTTATCTGCCAAAGATATGAGGTACTGCACGTCGGCGGCGGCGTAGGTAATGGCCTCGCCGCTCAGGGGCCGCAAAGCCCAGTTTGAACGTTGCAGCCGGCGGCTCTTGGGTATTTCCACTTCCATGAAGTGCTGCAGGACCGCAGCCAGGTTGGGGCTGAACATTCCCAGGAAGCGGGCGCAGGTCTCGGTGTCAAACAGGCCGTTCACGCTAAAGCCATATTCGCGTTGGAAGGAACGCAGGTCGTAGTCCGACCCGTGCATTACCTTGGTTTTGGAGGCGTCAGCGAGGATCCCACCCAGGTGGGAGAGGTCTGTAACTGCCAACGGGTCCAGCAGGTACACCGATCGGGCCGAGGCTATCTGGATGAGGCAGATGCGTCCCCGATAGGCATACATGCTGTTGGCCTCGGTGTCGATGGCCAGTTCGGGGGCGTCGGATAGCTGGCGAGCCGCCCGTTCCCACTGTTCCTGCGTTGAGATGAACTGGGGCTGTGTCAAATGGCTCCCCCGTTGTGGATTCGGCTGTTTTCGTTGATAGATTATATCAAGGCTTCGGCCCGCACCACCCGTGCTATACTTTGCCGGCCGGGGCAGAAACAGGAAATTGACCTTTACCCGGCGCTAGCAAGAGCAACCGGAGGACTCGATGAACGGAGCAGAATTGAAGGCTACGCTGGCCGTTGGCGGCCGGGTGTATGGCAGCATGATTAGCCACGGCCGCAACCCCCGCTGGGTGGAGGCCCTGGGGGGCATCGGGCTGGACTATGTAGTAATTGATACGGAACACGGCCCCCGCAGTCGGGCCGAAATGGCAGACTACCTGGCCGCCTTTGGCAACTCACCGGTGGTCCCCATCGTGCGGATACCCATACCCACCTCTCACTACGTGACGATGGCCCTGGACGCCGGAGCCCAGGGTATCCTCGCGCCTTACTGCGAATCCGTGGAGCAGGTGAAGGAAGTTATCGGCGCGGCCAAGTGGCGTCCCCTGAAGGGCGAGGCAGTCCGCGAGTTGATGGAGACGGGAACCCACATCAGCGACGCCACCCGCGCCTACCTGGAGAACCGCAACCGGAACACAGTAGCCATCATCGGCATTGAGAGTGTTGAGGCGGTCAACAACCTGGAGGATATACTGAAGGTGCCGGGCATTGACGGCATTTTCGTTGGACCCAACGACATGAGCATTTCAGTCGGTTTCCCAGACCAGTATGACCGCCCGGAATACCAGGAAATAGTCAAGAAGGTCATCGACATGTCAGAGGCTCAGGGCATTCCCACCCTGGTCCACCACCAGACGGCCGACCTGTCGGCACACTGGGTGCGGCAGGGCGCCCGGTTCGTCCTCCACACCACCGACCGGCGTACCCTGACCGAAGCCTACCGCCGGGAATTCGCCGCCCTCAGGGAGGTTGCGGAAGAAGGCTAGAGCTGGCATCAACTCCGGCTAACTTGCCGATGCACGTGGTTCAAACAGTACCGGGGCGGGTTTCAAACCCGCCCCTGCGGTTTTCCCCTGGCTTCTTGCCAGACTACCTTCGGCGGAACCGTTAAGGCATCACCCCTGTCCTCCCGCGGCATCGCAGTCCAGCATTAACCACCCGACGACTCCCACCGACGCCGCAGGGACTCAACGTACACCCGCTCGTAATCGCCGTGGTGGCCGGTGTGGAATGCTTCGGCAAGCTGCTCGGCCCACAGGTATTCCACGTCCTCCCATCGGATGGGATATGGGGGCTGGTCAAAGAAACTGGTAACCGCCTCCAGGGGGTCGGCCGCTTGGGCATAGCCCATCATCTGGAAGTTATCGTATTGGTTCCCGTGCCGGGAAACGAACCGGCCCTTCATGGCGGCCAGAATTACGAAGGCTGGCATCACAATCCCCAAAAAGTGTTGGGTATCCCCGTAAGGAAGCCACCCGGGCCGGCGGGTGGCAAGAACTTAAAGTGGCCCTGCGCTACTTGGCCAAGATGAGGACTGTGGTAACGTCTCCGGCGCCGGAACACTGGGCCAGCCCCACTCTGGCGTTGCTTATCTGCCGGGGGCCTGCCTCGCCCCTCAACTGAATTACCGTTTCATGCACCATGCGGATGCCCGTTGCGCCGAAGGGGTGACCCATGGCCAGCAGGCCCCCGTCGGTATTTACGGGGAGGTCTCCCGTCAACGCCGTTCGTCCCTCCACCGTGGCCCGCCACGCTTCGCCTTTGGGAAAGAGTTGCAGGGCCTCAACCTGCTGCAACTCGCCGATGGTGGCGGCGTCGTGCACCTGCACCAGGTCCACGTCCTCAGGCCCCAGGCCGCTCATCTCGTAAGCTTGCAGGGCCGCCGGCTCGGTGCGGTAGGGGCTGAATGCCGAGTGGTCGCTGCCCCGGCCGTTGTAATTCCCGGACGTCAGCGCGGCAGCTACCACCCGGATGGCCCGGGATTCGTCCAGCCCGTAGCGCCCCAGTTCCTCCCTGGCGCAAAGGACTGCCGCCGCCGAGCCTTCGCTGGTGGGACAGCACTGGAACAGGGTGAGCGGATCAGCAATGGGGCGGGAGGACAGCACGTCCTCCACGGTGAAGGTCTCCTTTCGGTGAGCGTAGGGATTCAGGGAGGCGCTCTGACGGGCCTTGACCGAAACCTGGGCCAGGGCTGACGCCGGCGCGCCCGTCTCCTCCATGTAGCGGCGCATTCGAAGGGCGTAGCCGGCCATCATGTGGTCGCCGCCAATATACCGGTCGGGACTGTCGGCGGCGGTGACGGTTACCGGGCCGCCGGGGACCTTCTCTGCCCCGAAGGCCAGAGCCAGGTCGTACATTCCGGTGGAAATGCCCCAGTACGCCTGCCAAAAGGCGGTGGAGCCACTGGAACAGGCGTTTTCCACGTTTATGATGGGTATTCCCGTCAGCCCCAGGCTGGCCAGGGCCGTTTCGCCCACCGACATGCCGTGGTAGTAGACGTGCCCGAAATACGCTACCGGAATGTCCCTCCAGCCAACGCCGCAGTCCTTCAGCGCCTCCACCACCGACTCCCGGGCCAGGGTGGCCAGGTCCTTGTCTCGGAAACGGCCGAAGGGGTGCAGGCCAACGCCCACCACCATAACTTCTCTACCGGGCTTAAACTGGACCACTGTTACGCCTCCCCGGTTTGGAATGTTGCGTTCGTCTCGGGAATCCACTTGTACACCACAAAAGTCGGTCCGGAATCTCCGGAACGAACTTCCTGCAAAGCCAGGCGCATTTCCGTGCCAATCTTCAAGTCCTCATGGGCCACGTCAATTATTTCGGCCAGGATATGGGGACCCTCGGGCAATTCCACCTCTCCCAGCACGTAAGGTACCGGGCCTGGCCAGCCGTCGGGCGGCACGCGGACTACGGTATAGCTGAAGAGTGTTCCCGTGCGGCTCAGGTCCGCCGGCTCCAGACGGGACGATGAACACGCCTGGCAGAACACGGCCTGCCCGAACACGTAAATTGCGCAGTCCAGGCACCGCATCCCGATCAGGACGCCCGATGGGGTCTGGCCCGAATCTAGCCGCAGCCTGCCGGGGTCTACAGAAACGGGCGATTTCCTTGGAGTTTCGGGCAAGGTTCTTCGCCTCCGGTCTGCTGTCTTTGTTCTGAACGGATTTTCAGGTTAAGTGAGGCGGATTTGACTGTCAACCGGGAAGGTAGCCAGGGCAAACGCATTCTAAGATTGGAAACTCCGTCGTTCCCGCGCAGGCGGGAATTTCGAACCTGAAGAGTATCGAAATAGCCCTCGTCTTTGCCCGGAATTTCCGGTTTGGTGGGAGAATGCGTTGGCCCTGAGGACGTAGCGACATAACTCCTCAACTCTGAAAAGTTATCGTCACCACCCTTTCCTTGCCTTGGCGTCGGCCTTGACGCTAATATGGGGCGAGCAAGCAACGGGCGGGCAGCGCCTGTGGACGGCCGCCGATTCGAGGTCGGCGACTTCGGCCCGCAACAAGGCCCGCAACAGGGGAGGGAAATTTGCCGGAAGAAATCATTAACGGTTTCCGTATGTACTACGAGACCCACGGTTCGGGCCCAGTCCTGGTGATGATTCACGGTGGTCTTGGTGGCGGCGAAGGCTGCGCCCAGATGATGGAGAATCACGCCGAAATCCTGTCAGGTTCCTTCAAGGTGATCTCCTATGACCGGCGCGCCGCGGGGCGTTCGGAAACGCCGGAAGACGGCTATTCCATTCCCAACTTTGCCGATGACCTGCGGGCCCTGCTGGACCACCTGAACGTTAGCCGGGCCCATATTCTGGGATCTTCCGCCGGCGGTCCCATAGCCCTGCAGTTTGCCTTGGAGCACCCGGAACGGACACTGTCCCTGTTGCTGATAAACACCATGACCTATGTCCAGGAGTCGGAAAGGGAAGTGCGCCAGCGAGAACTGGACGAGATCAAGCAGGTTCTGGCAGAAAAGGGTAAGGAGGCGGCCGTGGAAGCCGGCTTGAACAGCCGCTGGCCCGGCATGCGCGAGACGGATCCCGACCAATTCGCCAAACTGAAGGCAATCAATCTTGAGCAGTTTGACGGCATCGTGAAGACCATCCAGGGTTACCTGAACATTAAGGACTCCCTTGAATCCCGCCTGCACGAAATCACCATGCCCAGCATGATTGTCCACGGCGATGCTGACAGCCGGATTAACATAACGTGCGGCCTCCAACTCCACCAGGGCATTGGCGGTTCCGAGTTCCACGTCATACCCGGCGCGGAGCACGGCTTGCTGACCAACGAAGCCCGCCGCACCAGGGGGCTGATCGAGGAATTTCTGGCTGAAACTGCGGCCCAGCTGAGGATTTAGGGAACCTCTGAATAAGTCCCTGCCCCCTTGACGGGGGAAGGTTAGGATGGGGGTGATGACGTTAGCTTCCTATCTGAGACTCATCTCTGAGACTCATCGGCTGGCGTACCGAGATTGGTGAATAGAATCATCACTAAAGACTTGTTCAGAGGTTCCTTAGGAAACAGAGTTTTCGGCCCCAATCCCTACAGATACCTTCAGCAGGAGTTTATTCAGATGGCAACCACCGCAATCGACCACATTGCCATGCCTACCGCCAACGCGGAAAAGCTCATCGAGTTCTACAAACGGTTGGGCTTCACCATCAACGACGAAGATAGGTGGCGCAACGGCGAAGTGGGAATCTTCTCGATCCAAATTGGCGACTCCAAGATTAACGTCCACCCCGAGGGGTACACCGCCACCCTGAGAGGCAACACCGCCGTACCGGGCTGCACTGATATCTGCTTTGTGTGGGAAGGGACTGCCGAAGAATGCCAGCAGATGCTGGCGGACGCCGGGGTGGAAGTGATCCGGGGGCCTGGACCCCGCAGGGGAGCCAGGGCCGGCGGCGGCCTGCCCGCGGTAAGCCTTTACGCCCGGGACCCGGACGACAACCTGCTGGAATGGATGATTTACCTGTAAGAAACTATCTCAAAACCCCTTCCCCCTTGACGGGGGAAGGCTAGGATGGGGGTGAAAAGCATTCTCTTTTGGTGTCGCATTTGGCCCAATGCTCTGGCTTGAATAGTTTTGAGATAGATTCTAAAGCAAGACTCTGGTGAACAGCCAGCCAACCAAATAGTTCAATCAAGGGCGTTTCATTTGCGCCCTAAATTCAATTGAAGGAAGTATTCACATGGCGCGAATGACCGGTAAGGAAGCCCTGGCCAGGATGCTGGCCGCCGAGGGTGTGGGGTACATTTTCGGGAACCCCGGCACCAGCGAAACACCCTTCCTGGATGTCCTCCAGGACTACCCCGACCTGCGATACATCCAGGCGCTGCAAGAAGGTACGGCCGTGGGCATGGCGGATGGTTACGCTCGGGCCACAGGCAAACCGGCTTTTGCCAACATCCACATCGCCGGCGGGCTGGCCAACGGTATCAGCGCCCTGTACAACGCCTACCGGGGCGGCACCCCGCTGGTGCTGACCGCAGGCAACTCGGACACCCGGATGTTGCTCAGCGACCCGGTGCTTTCGGGCGACCTTGTAGAGATGACCCAGCAATTCACCAAGTGGAGCGCGGAAATTCCTCATGCCAGTAACATTCCCATGGCCGTGAGGCGGGCATTCAAGGAGGCGCTGACTCCGCCGGTGGGTCCGGTTTTTCTGTCTTTCCCGTGGGACACCATGGACGAGGAGGTGGACGTTGACATAACTCCCTCGTCCACGGGCTATTACCGCATGGGCCCCGACCCGGCAGCGGTGAGTGGCGCGGTAGCGTTGCTGGCCCAGGCCGATAATCCGGTCATTGTGGTGGGAGACCGGGTGGCCCAGTCGGACGGCGGAGCGGAACTGGTCCGGGTCGCTGAACTGCTGGGGGCCAAGGTCTACGCCAGTTCCTACACTTATTCCGAAATCAGTTTCCCCCTGAACCACGACCAGTACGCCGGAATGCTCAATCTCAACAGTTCCGCTACCCGGCGGCAACTGGCGGAGGCCGACGTGGTGATGGCCGTAGGCACAAACGTCTTTTCCTCCTTCCTGTATGTGTCGGAGCCATTCCTTTCGCCCGGCACGAAGCTGGTCCACATGGACAACAACTTCAATGAAATTGAAAAGGTCTATCCCACTGATGTGGGCATTCCCTGTGACCCCAAGTCCGGCCTTTCCGAATTGGCCGAGGCCCTGGATGCGGAGATGTCCGCGTCGTCGCGGGAAGCAGCGGCCACTCGCGCTGCCACGCTGGGCGATGCAAAGCGTCAGGCACGAGCGGAATATCTGCGCCGGATGCAGTCCATGCCCGACACCCGTCCCATGCCGGTGGACCGGATGATGTATGAGCTTTCCCAGTCTCTGCCGGACAACGCCATCATTGCCGACGAGGCCATTACCTCGCGGGGCGCCCTGCTCCAGGCCCTCGAACCTTCCGAGCCGGGCAGTTACTACGCCATACGGGGTGGCGCCCTGGGTTGGGCCATGCCGGGCTCCCTGGGCATCCAGCTTGCCAACCCGGACCGGCCGGTGGTGGCCGTGGTGGGCGACGGGGCCTCAATGTACACGGTGCAGGCCCTGTGGACGGCGGCTCGCTATAACATTCCCGTCACCTACGCCATCTGCAACAACCGTTCCTACCGCATATTAAAGGTGAACATGGACGTTTACCTGCGGAATATGCTGGAAGACAATGACCGCAGCAGCGAATACGTAGGGATGGACTTCGCCACTGCTCTCCCCCTGGCGGAGGTGGCTGAAGCCATGGGCGTTGCCGGCCGCAACGTGGAAGATCCTGCAGAGCTGCGCCCGGCCCTGGAACAGGCCATCGCCAGCGGCAAACCCTCGGTGATCAATGTCAGCATCGACGGCACTCTGTAGCTGAAGCTAAAGGCGTCTGGCAAAGAAAACCCCGGGGCATTGTTAACGCCCCGGGGCACTATTTTTCGTCTCTGGGGGTGTGTGGCTAAACCGCCCCCTGAAATTTCCGGCGTTTGACCGTTAAGGAGCAGGTTTCTCCTCCATTCCAAGGGCAATGATCTCGTCCCAGTCTGCCTTATCCACGGGTTGGATGGATATGCGCACGCCGCGCTTAACCACCATCATCTCCTGGAGCCTGGGATTGTCCTTGATTTCCTGCAGGGTGATCGGCCTGGTGAATTCCTGGTCAGCCTGAATGTCTACCATCAGCCAGGTTGGATCGTCCGGGTTGCTCTTGGGGTCGTAATACTTGGCGCCAACCTCCCAGGCCGTGTGGTCCGGGTAGGACTCCCTGACGATGCGGGCGGTACCCATCACCGCCGTGGGCTTGGCGCTGCTGTGGTAAAAAAGAACGCCGTCCCCCACCTTCATCTCGTCACGCATAAAGTTGCGCACCTGGTAATTTCGCACACCGTCCCACTCGGCGACCTGGTCCTCTTCGCCCAGCAGGTCCTGAAAGGAGTAGTTGGAAGGCTCGGATTTGAACAGCCAGTACTTTCTTTCCGCCATTTTGTCCTCCAGCGCATCCGCGGGGTTGGCACATCTTCCCGAACCAGTTCAATCCGCCGATTGTGACCTAACAATCTGCGGGCGCCGCCGCGCAAGCCTGCGGCGAGCCAGACTGAAAACCCGCGAAGCGCCTAATCGACACGGGGTGAAAACGGAAGTCTCTCACCGGCGTGAAGCTAGAGGGCGATTTCCCCTTCTTCGCCGGTGCGGATGCGGATGGCGTTGGCCACCGGAACTATGAATATCTTGCCGTCGCCGATGGTGCCGGTGCGCGACTTTT
>DAOUHR010000066.1:0-2939 GCA_034428635.1 Dehalococcoidia bacterium | reverse complement strand
ATGAAGACCGGTGCCAGGTGAGAACCGGTTCCGCCCCGCAAATAATGGCAGGACTGCGCAATCTGGTCATCAGTCTCTTGAGACTGGAAAAGGAACCCAACATCGCCGCCGCACTACGTCGCTGCGCCACCAGACCTTCCCGTTCCCTCTCATTGGTCGGTGCTCCCGTCCAATAATCGAAAGACCCTGGCCGTTGCTGCCCCGTTCTGGCGCGGTTTTTCCGTTTCGTGTAACATGGTTTGCAAGTCTCTCTAACCCAGTTTCCAACCACCATTCACCAGGCCAACAGCGGGAGTTTGACCCATGAATAAGCGACGCGTTACCAAACCGGTCTACGTAGGTGGCGTCAAGGTCGGCGGCGATGCCGACATTACCGTCCAATCCATGACCAAGACCGATACCCGGGACGTCAAGGCCACCGTGCGCCAGATTCACGAACTGGAAGAGGCGGGCTGCGACATCATCCGCTCGGCGGTGCCCGACATGGAAGCGGCCCAGGCCATGGCCGAAATCAAGAAACAGATAAACATACCGCTCATCGCCGACATCCATTTCCACTACCAGCTGGCCATCGAGTGCGCCAAGGGGGGAGTGGACTGCCTGCGCCTGAACCCAGGCAATCTGAGAAACGAAGACCAGGTGCGGGAAGTGGTGAAGGTAGCCAAGGAGCGGAACATTCCCATCCGCATCGGGGTCAATTTTGGCAGCCTGCCCCCGGTGGGCGGCATCGGCCGCACCCGGGGCTTCTCCCGCCACATGGACCTGGTCAACAGACTGCCCAAGGCCGGCGAGGCACGGGAGGGGGAATACAGCATCGTGGACCACATGGTGGCCACGGCCCTGTGGGAAATCAGCCTGCTGGAGGAGCAGGACTTCGACCAGATCAAGATTTCCCTCAAGGCCTTTGACGTACCCACCACCGTAGAGGCCTACCGCCAGCTGGCAGACATGGTCCCTTACCCATTCCACCTGGGGATTACCGAGGCGGGCACGGCCCAGGCCGGTTCCATCCGCACCGCTGTGGGGCTGGGCTACCTGCTGTACGAGGGAATTGGCGACACTATCCGCGTATCCCTGAGCGACGACTCCGTTGAAGAGGTGGTCGTCGGCTACGAGATTCTCAAGTCACTGAACCTGCGCAGCAAGGGCGCTACCCTGGTGGCCTGCCCCAGCTGCGGCCGTGCCGACGTGGACGTGCGAAAGCTGGCCAACGACGTGGACGCCCTGTTGAAGAAGTCGGACAAGAACGTCAAGGTGGCGGTCATGGGCTGCGAGGTGAACGGCCCCGGCGAGGCCAAGGACGCCGACGTGGGCATTGCCGCCGGAGCGGGAAGGGCGGTTATCTTCCGCAAGGGCCAGAAGGTGCGAGTGGTACCCGAGGAAGAAATGCTGACGGCGCTGATGGAAGAGGTGGAGAATACGCCGGTAGAAGCTTAATCCACGAATAGGCACGAATTTCCACGAATGAAGAATAGCCCCGGTTCAAGGGTGTCAAGATGCTTTTGAGCCACAATGACTATGCCAAAGAGCGAGCGGCTCACGACCTTGAATTTGCGGATGCTATTCGTAAGAGGGCTGTTGGGCTTCTGGGTGATAGTCAAGATGCGATTGCTCTGCAGCCAGGGCGGGTTTGAAACCTGCCCCTCCCCATTGCAAACCAATTGGGTCGGAACGGTACCCACCCAAAATATCCACCATAAATCCGGCTGCGGCGTGTCCGTAATCAACCCGTGGGAAGCCGCGAGCACCCTATAAAGAGGGACACAATAGTATGCGCTTGACCCAACTGGTAACCAAGACTTTGCGGGAGGACCCGCCGGAGGCGGAAACCGCCAGCCACCGATTGATGCTTCGGGCCGGCCTGATTTACCAGGTGGCGGCCGGGGTTTACGCCTACCTGCCGCTGGCCTGGCGCTCCCTGCGCAAGGTTGAGAACATCATCCGGGAGGAGATGGACGCTGCCGGTGGCCAGGAACTGATGATGCCCGCCCTGCAGCCCAGGGAACTGTGGGAACAGACGGGTCGCGCCGACGCCATGGGCGAGGTCCTGTTTTCCATGGAAGACCGCCGGGGACGCCCCATGGTGCTGGCCCCCACCCACGAGGAAGTGGTCACCAGCATCGTTCGGGCCAACGTACAGAGCTATCGCGACCTGCCGGTGATTCTGTACCAGATACAGACCAAGTTCCGGGACGAACCCCGACCCCGGGCGGGCCTGGTGCGGGTGCGGGAGTTCGACATGAAGGACGCCTACAGCTTCAATGCCGACGACGACAGCCTGGACGACAGCTACCAGGCCATGGCCCGGGCCTACCACAACATCTACCGCCGCTGCAGCCTGCCCGTCCTGATGGCCGAGGCCGACAGCGGCGCCATCGGGGGCAAGGACTCCCACGAGTTCCTGCTGGCCACCCCCACGGGCGAGGACACGGTCATCACCTGCCCGGCATGCGGCTACACCGCCAACGCCGAAAAAGCCCAGGGTCTGTATTCCGAGCAGGCGGCGGAACCGGAATTGCCCCTGGAGGAAGTGGACACCCCGGGTCTCAAGACCATCGCCGGGGTGGCGGAGTTCCTTAACGTGCCCACCAGCCAGACCCTGAAAGCCGTCTTCTACACGGCCGACGGGGAGGTGGTATTCGTAACGGTTCGGGGCGACCTGGAGGTCAACGAGGTCAAGCTGAAGAACAATCTCCACTGCAACGACCTGCGCTTCGCTACCGAAGACGAGGTGAGGGAGGCAGGGCTGGTGGCCGGGTCCGCTTCGCCCATCGGCATCACCGGCATGCGGCGGGTGGCGGACAACTCCATTACCCAGGGCAGCAACTTTGTGGTGGGCGCCAACAAGCCCGATACCCACTTCATCAATGCCAATTACCCCCGGGACTTTGACGTGGACCTCATGACCGACATCGCCCTGGCCCAGCCGGGCCATCTGT
>DAOUHR010000065.1:0-6487 GCA_034428635.1 Dehalococcoidia bacterium | reverse complement strand
AGGGAACAATGGCCCAGACCCGGCTCTGTCGCAGCAGGCCCGCCACCGTTTCCAGGGTGTCGTGCTTGGGGTCGCGGATGTTCAGGCGGCGGTCCAGGATTATTTCCTGGCGGCGCTGCAGATAGGGGCACACTTTCAGGAAGCCGCTCAGGGTCAGCCGCTCTCCCCCCAGCAGGATGTAGTCCAACTCCCGTTCGTGGGGCGCAAATCTACTGCCCACGACCCCACAGGCCTCGTCGAACAGCTTGCGCATCTGTCCCTCGCGAATGCGCTTGAATCGAAGCTGGGAAGTGCCACCGGCATGGTGCTTGCCCTTCACGTAACGGGTATCGGTCTTGGTTACCACGGGTTCCGTGCCACGGAAGACCGCGACAAGGTACCTTCCCAGGCGCAGCAGCACGACGCCCACGGTGTAGTCGGTGGTCATGAGGTTCCGCAGGGGACCCTCGTCCCACTCCCCGCTCTGCACGGACTGCCCGACCGGAAAGGGCGGTATCACGGCCAGCCCTCGTTCGCCTGCCCGGAACCCAGCCAGCCCGGTATCCGACTTTAGCAGGGCCTCGCCACCGGGTCCCTCAATCGCCGGGGCCAGGAACCGGTACCACTCCCGCAGCACGGAGTCCCTCGATCCCGGCCATTTCAGGAGGTCATGGGGCGCCAGGTAAATCGCGCCGCCTCCATTGATAGCAGAATCCGGCGCGTCCGGCCGCACCCGTGCCAGCGCCCGCAGCACCGCGTCGGGCGGCAGGGACTGCCCCGGGGCCAGGGTGGCCAGCCGGTCGTAAGGCGTGGTTGCCGTGTGGCTATCGGTATTCATAGGCGGGGAAATTGTATCACAGGGGTGATTTAGATTGGTTCAGAAGCTTCGGTAGCGACAGGACGATCGCACCCCCATTCATCCCGGTCGCCGCGAGTAGCCGCGCTCCTACGTCCAGTGAAAGATTACAAGATCAATGGAAAGAGTATTGCTTGCTTCGGCAGGGTTAGTCCTTAACGCGGACGAAGGACCACGTTGACGAACACTATTGGCGCGCTTGAACTTATGGCGACAAGAACAAGAACGCCCAGCCTCCAGGCCGGGCGATGGCAAGGTGGGGAACGCCCCGGCACCGAGGGCACGTGTCGGTTTTTCCCCATGTTAGGTTGGATTGCTGCCGAAGCCTAGGCCGCCAGGCCCCCTTCCCTGGTATTTTCGGGGTCAATCTCGGAGAGGTCTTCACCGAAACTGGCGGGGCACATAGTTCCGGTGGCAGCCACCACCATGACGCGCCGGTCAGTGTGTTCCATCAGGGTTTCCAGGCTGTAACCCCGCAGCCTGGCCAGCAGACCGGGTCTGACCAGGGAAATGGGAAGCAGTATCAGATCGATGTCTTGCCATTCCGCCCACATAGCCAGGTGCTAGAACCCGTGGGTTGTGGGGAGGATAGCGTGGGCATCAATCCCCCGGACCTGTATCCAGGCCAACTGGCGGGACAGGGGCGCCCGCCCCAGGGGCAGCAACTCCCGCCAGTTTAGGATGCGCTGCCACTGCCGCCGGTGTTCCTCGGGGTAGGGATTGACCAGGTAGGATGAGGCGGGCATCTCGAACGGCACCACCTGCCTGGCGTTGGCGATGGCCAGTCCGGTAGCCGACCCCCTAAGCCGGTTAAACTCCGCGGACCCGTGCAGGTCGGTGACCGCCAGGATGTGCCGGACGGGAGCATCCAGTCTTGGCGCAGAGTGGTCGCGGCCCATCATCACCGGCACCGAGTCGTCCTCGGTCTCCAGCTTCAACTCCGGAGGAAGTCCGCACACCGGGTCTGCGACTTCATCGGCGGGGCTGTTGGCCTCTTCGCGCACGTGATCCAGGTACTCGATCAGGGCAGTGATCACGCTCGGGTCTGAGGTTACGAACCCCTCAAAGCTCTTTCCCTGCTGCGTCAGGCCCCCCGCGCCGAACCGGTCCTCCGGAGAAATGTCCCAGCCAACAAAAGCGATGGGCACGGGGGGCGCCGAAACCAGGAACCACTGGTTCACCAGCAGGCGGCGGTCCATCGGCAGGGACACCCATTCGGCCTGGGTACCTGCCAGGAAGTCGGGCGCCTCGCCCACTCCGAAACCGGCCATTCGCACACCCGCTTCCAAAATCTTGCGGTACCTGTGCCGTTCGCCTGCCAGTTTCTCCGAGTTCTGGAATCCCACGTACAGGTCGGCCCCCTCCGGGTTGGCCAGGATTTCCTCTTCAATTTCCCGGCTGAACCGCAGCATCTCCAGCGGCGAATTTAGGAACTGGAACCCCTCAATGGGGGTGCCGCCGGTTCGCAGGCTTCGCTCCATCCGTCCGATGAACCGCGCTACACCACTCTTCTCGGGATTTGACCAGTCGTCGCTGGTTATTGCCCATTCCGTTGGTGTTGCCCCCTCTGTTGGTCTAACCCTTGACACACTTTATTTATACGCTTTATGTCGTACAATTCATTAATACATCTTGATTATCACATCGTGATACACAATGTAAAGTATTATGAAAAGACATTCACAGGGCCATCCCGGCTGGTAGCCGGGATGGCCCTGTCAGATAAACAAGCCTTGGAAGCCAATATGAAACGGCAGGCAGTTGTCAAAAAGCGCTAAATCATCATTGTGTCGATTACGGTTGCTCCATTACCTTCAACTCACAAACTGTTACCATGGCCTACAGACCAGCTGTCTGGACAAGGCCGACTCCGTCGTACCTGATCATGCCTACTCCACTCCCTGCGCTACTCTCTCCATCTTCGTAATATTCACCGGGTCGGGCCCCATCTCGCCCCGTTCCAGTCGTTTCACCATGGTTACCGCCGCATCGTTCATGGGCGTGGGAACGCCGCTCTCCCGTCCTTTCCTGGCCACCAGGCCGTTGATGTAGTCCACCTCGGTCTTCCGGCCCTTGAGAATGTCCTGGTGGAAGAAGGAACGGGCCTCACTGCCCTCAGCCTGGGACGCCTTCACCAGGTTGTCCACCAGCGCCTCGGGCGACTCCGCTGCCTCCTCCATGGACAGGCCGAACACCGATTCCATTCTGTAGCCTTGGGCGCGACCCACCAGCAGAGTCTCGCGACCCAGTTCCAGGCACACACGAATCCGCTCCGGCGCCTCGGTCAGGTGGGCGGGACCCACACCGGCCAGGGCGCAGACGGGTGCCACGATGCTGTTGAAGACCAGCTTGGACCAGCGAGTCCCCCACAGGTTGGTGGTCAACTCCGTTTTGCCCGCGGCGCTCAGGATGCCCTGCAGTTCCTGGAGGCGGGGGGTAATGCGGCCGTGCAGTTCGCCCAGGACAAAGGTGGTGCGGTCCATGGCCGTGTTGCGCTTCAAATGGCCTGGCTCGAAGACCTCCGAGGACATGGTGAGGACGCAGCCGATATCGCGAGTGGGGCCGACTACGGGGGCGATCCATTCGTCGTTGAGGCTGTTCTGGGTGGAGACCAGCACCCCGTCGTCCTTCAGGTAGGGAAGGATCAGCTGGGTGAGCCAGAGGGTGTCGTAGGACTTGCAGGCCAGGAAAACTATGTCGAAACTGTCCTCCAGGTTGCAGACCTCGTAAAGGTGGAGGGCACGCACCGGCGAGTTGAACTCCTCACCGGCGATGGACATGTGGAGGCCGTTGGCCTTCATGGCGTCAACGTGCGCGCCCCACTGGTCGATCATCACAACGTCGTGGCCCGCCACGGTCAGCATGCCGCCAATTACGCTGCCAGTGCCGCCGGTGCCAACCACGGCAATTTTCTTGTTTGAAGTGGTGGTCATGAAACTTCAGCCCGTCCTTCTTCGTTTCTCGTGCCCGTTCAGCAACTGCAGCCACGTGGTAGAAATGCCACTGGGATGCACGACCCACCACGCATACAGCTCGGTAACCAAGCCTAAACCCGCCCCATAAAGCTGTCAATTGAAACAAACGCCACCAAACGAGTCCTTCAAGCGTAGTAAGGGGGAACAGGTTGTGATAATGTGAAACTGAGGGCAGGTGCAAACATTCCGGAGGTGGGGACGACGATGGCCCTTTTGACCCTTTATCCCGTTAACTTTTTCCGTGTCTTCTGTTTAACGCTGGCTGGTTTGCTGGCAATTGCAATGCTGGCAGCATGCGGTTCCGAGCCTGAACCGCCATCGGCACCCCCGGATGCATCTGCCAGTGCTGGCAACACCGGCAGCCAGTCCGTGACCGAGGCAACTCAGGTACCGGCGCCAGCCATCGCGCCCGCCGTCGAAAGCGCGCCGCCGCAACCTGCACCCGAACCAACCCTGGCGCCTGCATCCACTCCCCTGGTCGTCGTTCCTTCTCTCACCCGCAGGCCCCTTGCAACACCGGCGGTTGAGCCCACATCCCCAAACAACGCGAGCCAGGTCACCGACACCACATCTCCGGATACTGCGGCAGGTACGATGCTCCACGTTGGACCGGGCGCCACCTGGGGCGACGTTTACGACTCGCTGTCAGAAGCAGAACAGTCCTGCATTCTGGGCGAAACGGGCGAGGAGCGCCTTGACCAGATGCGGGAGCGTCCCTTCTCACTGCAGGGCGTGGACCAGGAATCGGTTGCCCTTATCGACTGCATCTCCGACGACACGGCCCGCGAGTTGTTCATCGCTGACATGGCTGCCCAGTCCGGCGGTCTCACCGAGGAACAGAAGGGTTGTGTGCGCACCCTGTTGACCAATTTCAGTCCGTCGCAACTGGCCGCCGCTTCGACGGGCGAGCCAACGCCCGAAGACGCCATGCTCCTGCTGTCCTTCGGCCTCGGCCTGGTGGGCTGCCTCCCCGAGTTGGCCGCCCAACCGCCCGGCGGCCCCCCTGCCGATGCCGGAGGAGACGGCCCGGGGCAAATGGCGCCGAGCCCGTCCCAACTTTGGTCCTTCACCACCGGCGGTCCGGTGCTCATCGCTCCGGCCGTGGCTGACGGCGTGGTGTACGCCGGTTCCGACGACCACAGCCTGTACGCACTGACCGCAGATTCCGGAGAGCTGCTGGGGAGCTTTGCTACCGGCGGCGTTATCCGCTCCACTCCCACTATCGTTGACGGGATTGTGTACTTCGGCTCCAACGACAACCACATCTACGCCCTGCACGCCGGCACCGGCCAGCAGATGTGGAAGTACGATACCGGGGAGTGGGTCCAGTATTCGCCCACGGTTGGCGGCGGAAAGGTCTATTTCGGCGCCCCCGCCGATGGCAACCGCAGGGTCCATGCCGTCGGCGCGGCCACCGGAGAGGTGGCCTGGATAGCTGAAAATCCCTTCCCCATCGGCGCCAACCATACTCCAACTTACATAGGCAACAAGGTATACGCCCAGGGAGCCGAATACGGGGAGTTCTACGCCCTGAACGCCGCCACCGGCGAGGTGGCGTGGCAAACGGAAGTAGGCGGTTATGTAGAGTCCGCGCCCACCGTCATTGACGGAGTGGTGTACCTGACCGTGATAAACCAGGCCTATGCCTTGAACGAAGCCACGGGGGATGTCATTTGGAGCTTCAACACCGAAGAGTTCCCGGCACGGGACTTCCCCGCCCTCGTGGTTGACGGCGTCTATTACCTGGCCCCCAGCGACAAGGTATACGCCCTTGACGCCAGTACCGGCGAGGAGCTTTGGCGCTACGAGACCTCCATGCTGTCCACGGCTCCCGTGGTGGCCTATGGCGTGCTTTATGGAGCTTCGGAAGATGAGGGGCAAATCTTTGCCCTGGATGCCGCTACCGGTGAGGAGTTGTGGTCGGAGACCATGGGAGATTTCACAATCAACGCCCTGACCGCGGCGGACGGCACCCTGTACGGCGAGTTAAGCAATGGCCAGCTTGTCGCCGCCGACGCCGCAAACGGAATTCCCGTGTGGAGCTTTGAAAAGGGCGGCTTCTCCGACGTTCGGGGTTACACCGTCCTTGACGGTATAGTCTACTCCGCCGGGCCCAACAACAGCGTCTACGCCCACTTGGCGCCGTAGGGACGACCGGCGCAACCTGACCGCAACGCTACCCATCTGAAAATAAACGGGCCCGGGCTAAGTACCCGGGCCCGTTTCCTGACAACTCCTTCAGTCCCCTACCACCTCTGTATCTCCGGCAGCACTTCCTTGCCGAACAGGCCGATGTTCTTCATCGTGGCGGCGTGGGACATCTTTGACTCCTGGCCGTAGAAGATCAGGTGGTCCATGCCCAGGCGGTCGTATAGGTACCGGATCTTCTCCAGCACGGTATCGGGAGTGCCGGCCACAATGTGGTAGTTCTCGTTCAGCTCCTCGTAGCTCTGCTGGATGAGAGGGCGTACGGCCCGCCGCGCCGCCACCTGCTCGCCCTGCTGGGAGCGGTATCCCACCGGATTCATGTACTCCCTTGGCCCCCGGGTCGTGGTGCCCATGCGCCAGATAAAGTGGCGGGCCTGCTCGTCGGCCTCCTCCTGGGTGTCCGCCACGTAGCAGCACAGCAGGTAGCCAAAGTTGTTGGGCGTGGGTTCATAGCCCTTCTCGGCGGCGG
>DAOUHR010000064.1:0-4053 GCA_034428635.1 Dehalococcoidia bacterium | reverse complement strand
CAGGGCAGCGGGGCCCAGGAAGGTGGGGTCCACTTCCAGGACAGTGCAGTCAGAAACGCAGGCGCCGCACATGATGCAGGCCGTCACGCCCGAAAGGTGGAGCATGGACTCGTTGGAGGCAATGTATTCCCCTTCGGGTTCTACCCCCGCAGGCTTCAGGTAAGGTTCCACGGCGCGGATCTTGTCCCAGAAAAGCTCAAAGTCCACCGCCAGGTCCTTGATCACCTTCATTACGCCGGCGGGTTCAATAGTAACCGAGTTGTTCTCGTCAACGGCCAGGGCCAGGGCAGTCTTGCAGGCCAGTCCCGCGTGGCCGTTGATGCGCATGGCGCAGGAGCCGCAGATGGCGCTGCGGCAGGAGCAGCGGAGCGTCAGCGTGCCGTCCATCTCCTCCCGGATCTTGATGAGCGCGTCCAGCACCGTCGCATTGTCCGGCACCGAAACTTCAAAACTTTCCCAATAGCTTCCGGGTTGCTCCGCCTCAGGGTCGTAACGTCTGATATTGATGGTAACGTCCATTGGCTAGTACTTCCTCTCTTCGGGCTGCCATTTGGTAATGGTTACGGGCAGGTAGGACAGTTCGGGGCCCACCTCGCCCTTCCTGGCAAGAATATGCTTCAGCCAGTTTTCGTCGTCCCGCTCCGGGAAATCGGTACGGGAGTTGGCGCCGCGGCTTTCCCGGCGCTCCAGGGCGCTGAAGGCAATGGTATCGGCCACGTCCAGCATGTACCCAAGCTCCAGGGCGAACACAAGGTCTGTATTGAAGGTGCGCCTCTTGTTCTCCACTGGAACCGTGGCAAAGCGCTCGCGCAGGTCGGAGAAGTCCCGAATCGCTTCGGCGATGGTCTGTTCGTCGCGGAAGACGGCCACGTTGCGCACCATGGACTCCCCCATGGCCTGCCGGATGGCGCCCCAGCGGTCGCCGTTGTCCGGACGTTCCAGGAGATCGGCGATTCGCCGCTCTTCTTTCGCAACAACCTCGTCTTCATTGAAGTCCACGAAGTTTATACTGCGGCAGGCGTCGGAGGCGTGATTTCCGGAGCGTTCGCCGAAGACGATAGTGTCCAGCAGGGAGTTGGCGCCCAGCCGGTTGCCCCCGTGAACGCTGACGTTGGCGCACTCGCCGGCGGCGTACACGCCGGGTATGCTAGTCAGGCCGTCGATATCGGTCTTGATGCCGCCCATAATGTAGTGCATGCCCGGGCGGATGGGGACCGGTTCCTTGATCATGTCCACGCCGGCCAGGTCAATGCCAATCTCGCGGATCTGGCTGAGTTTCTCCATGATCAGGGCTTCGCCAAGGTGGGTGCAGTCCAGGAAGACGCAACCGTTGACCCCGTTGCCGGCGTTGATCTCGGTCTGCTCGGCGCGGGAGACCACGTCGCGGGAAGCTAGCTCCATCATGTTCGGCGCGTACCGCTCCATGAAGCGGTTGCCGTTCTTGTCCCGCAGGTAGGCGCCTTCGCCACGGGCTGCCTCGGACAGCAGCACGCCGCTGCCCGCCAGGGTTGTAGGGTGGTACTGCACCATTTCCATGTCCATCAGCCCGGCGCCGGCGTTGTAGGCCAGGGCCATGCCGTCGCCGGTGACAATCAAGGCGTTGGTGGACGGCTCGAAAATGCGGCCGCAGCCGCCGGTGCAGAGGATGATGGTCTTGGCGCGGATGGCGTGCAGCTGGCCCGTGCGTATCTCCAGCGCCATGACGCCAGCTACCTGACCCTCTTCCTCGATAAGCGAGGTAACAAACCACTCTTCGTAACTGCGAACACCAGACTTTATCAGTTGCTCGAACATCACGTGGAGCAGGGCTTGCCCGGTGAAGTCGCCCACGAAGAAGGTGCGGGCGCGGCGCTGACCGCCGAAGGCCCGGGTGCCCAGCCGTCCCTCGTCGTCCCGGTTGAAGGTGACGCCCATGTGTTCCATGTCGATCAGCGCACGGCCCGCCGAACTGCACATCACCTCGATGGCGTCCTGGTCGCCCAGGAAGTCGCTGCCCTTGATGGTGTCATAGGCGTGGTCTTCCCAGTCGTCCCCCCGGTCGAGCAGGGCGGCGTTGATGCCACCCTGGGCCGCGTTGGAATGGCTGCGCACCGGATGAACCTTGCTGATAATGGCAGTGTTGGCGCCGTTCGCGCTGGCGGCAATGGCAGCTCTCATGCCCGCCAGTCCGGCCCCAATTACCAGGACATCATGCTCAAGCATAGTCTATTCGTTCTCTCCCCATATTCGGCACGGCAAATTACCTCTGCCGATTCTCTCGCCTAATTATCCACAGAACCGGCGCCCCCAACAACCCGCATAGCCTGAAGCAAAGCTGCAATGCTCTTGGCGTCCTGGATCTCCCCCTTCTCGATCAGTTCAAGGGTTTCGCCCAGCGGGACGCGCCTGGTCTCCACGATTTCGTCGAAGTCCTGCTCCAGGTCCGAAGGCCGAAGGTCGGTGGCCAGGAAAGTGTACATGTACTCATCACACCAGCCCGGGGCCAGCCAGAAGCCGGCCAGGGGCGTCAGGGTTCCGGCCACGTGGGACACTTCTTCCTGGAGTTCGCGCATGGCCGCCTGCTCGGGGGTTTCGCCCTCCTCGATTCCGCCGGCTGGCACCTCCAGCAGCGCGGACTCGGTGGGCTTGCGGTACTGGCGTACCAGCAGGACGTTGCCGTCGGCGTCCAGGGGCACCATGCACACCGAGTCGGAGTGCTCAACCACTTCGCGGACAGTGATGCGGCCGTTAGGCATCCGCACCTGGTCCTTCCGCAGGGTCAGAATTGCGCCCTCGTAGTAGGTCGTGGACTCGATGGTGGTTTCGGTAAGGTCTTGTTCCATGGTTCCCCGGGTGTGTCGCTTCGTCTCTATTGCCGTTGTGGCTAATAGTGCAGCGCGTTCTTGATTATTGCCCCCGTATGCTGAATCCCAAACGACGGGTCAGAGTAGCGTAGAAGTGGTTGCTGGGGTACGCCCGAAGGAATCTGGCCTTCAGCGGGCTCTGCTCGACTTCCACCCGGTCCCCCGGTTGCAATTCTCGTTCGATGTAACCGTCCACGCTCAGCACCGCTTCCTGCGCGCCCTCCAGGTAAAGGCCAACCTTGGTCTTTGGGCGGAGTACCAGCGAGGCGGACATTCCCACGTGGGCTGCCACCGGCTTGACTATCAGGTCTTCCGACAGCGGATCCAGGATGGGGCCGCCGACGGCCAGGCTGTAGCCGGTGCTGCCCGTGGCGGTGGAAAGGATGATTCCGTCGGCCCGCAGGGACGCCACCTCAGCGCCTTCAATGGTAGTACGAATAGTCACAACCCTGGAGACGGATCCCCGGGAAATAACCACGTCGTTCAACGCGTGGTAGGGGCCCTCCACCTTGGGTTGAGAAGAGTTGGCGTGACGAACAACCCGGGCGCTGATCATGTTGTGCTCATCCACCCGGGCGTGGCCGTTGTAGTAGGAGGGAAGCTTTTCCAGGGCGTCGTGCACCTGCAGTTCGGTCATGAATCCCAAGCGTCCCATGTTGATTCCCACCATGGGAACACCAACAGGAGCGGTAACCTGTACCGCTCGCAGCATAGTCCCATCTCCCCCCGCCGTAACAACCAGGTCAGTCCCCTTAACTTGTTCCTGCAACTCCTCCAGGTTCTCCGCCGGAGAGATCCAACTGCTCTGTACCAGGGATAGTTCATTAACTATAGCGTTGCTCAAATCCAGCGCCTCGGGAATCCGGGCGTTGTAGATAATGCCGACGGTTCTTATTTGGCTGGACAAGTTGACCGACCCTTGAAGCGGTTTTGGTAAGTACCGGGCCAGGATACCGCAGTCTAGCATTGCATCAATTTAGTGTCAATTGATGCCGAAATCCGTGAAAACGGTTACGACTTATTGCCAATCATTCAGGGTGTTTCCAAGTTTGTTTTTCTCAACCCTATACTCTTACCATGTGCATTCTCTGGGTCGAGGCCTGGCCGCAAGGGGTCACCTTTAGCAGGACTAGGGAATCAGAACACCGGGCAGGGCGGATACCGCCTCCTCGGCAGCCTGAATCACGGGCCCGAACAGAACGCCCAGCAT
>DAOUHR010000063.1:0-17736 GCA_034428635.1 Dehalococcoidia bacterium | reverse complement strand
TTCCGATCTCCGATGACTCCTTGATGATCACACCTTCGGCCTCGGGCTGGGAGGTCCAGCACATCTTCACCGTCGGGAATAAGGTAGGCGACTACCAGCCCGTGGGAATCCTGGACGGGGCCGGCGCATTCGAGCTGGACGCCGATACGGTCCGGGTGCTTGCCAACCATGAGCTCAGGCCCGGCCTGGGGTACGCATACACCCTGGACAACGGGACGGAGCTTCGAGGCGCCCGCGTATCTTACTTCGACATCGATAAGGAGACCCTGGCAGTCAAGTCTGCCGGGCTGGCGTACGACACCATAATTACCCGCTACGGCCAGGTGCTTGACCAAGCCACCGTCGACCTGGGTGACTCGGACCTGGGCGACCTACGTCGCCTCTGCTCTTCGGCCTTCTACGCTGCCGGTGAGTACGGGCTTGCCGACGACATCTACTTCACGGGCGAGGAAACTCGTGATGGCCAACTTTACGCCCTGGATGTAGCGAACAACACTCTCTACGCGGTCCCGGCTACGGGACGGGCCGCCTACGAAAACGTCACCCTCCTGGACCCCGGCGATCCCGGAAAGGTTGCCATCATCATCGGCGACGACCGGGCCAGCGCGCCCCTGCTCCTCTACCTGGGGGACAAGACTCCGGGCGGCAGCTTCATGGACCGAAACGGCCTCGCCTCAGGCAGCCTCTATGTTTGGGTGGAAGACGGTGGGCAGAGGTCTTCGGAGACATTCTACAGGACCGGGGAAACCCGCAGCGGCAAATTCGTGGAGATAAACATCCTGGACGAAAGCATGGCCGGCCAGGAAGGCTGGGATGCTGTCGGGTACGCATCCATTGAGATACAGGATGAGATGGCTGATGCGGCCGGCGCATTCAAATTTTCCCGCCCCGAAGATGTGGACGTGAACCCCCTGGACGGGACCCAGTTCGTGCTCAACTCAACCGGGCACCGGAGCCACCTCAACGACCTTTGGGGCACGGTGTACCTGGTAGACGTGGACTTCTCCGACCTGAGCGCGGAAGTGACCATCTCCTATTCGGGCGACGATGCGGGCGGTGGGCAGTTCCAGCTGGGGCCGGACTTCGGGCTGCGAAGCCCCGACAACCTGGACTGGGCCAACGACGGCTATATCTACCAGCAGGAAGACCGGTCTTACGGAGGTTTCGGCGACGTAAGTGCCCAGGAAGCTTCCATCTGGCAGATGGACCCCTACAGCGGGAGCATGGTGCGAATCGCCCAGGTGAACCGCAATGCCCTGCTGCCCAAGGGGGCAGTTGATACGGACCCGGACGATTTGGGCGATTGGGAGACCAGCGGGGTGCTGGATGTTACAACCCTCTTCGGCGCCGATGCCACCACCTTGCTGATCAACGTCCAAGCCCACAGCCTCAACGTCAATCTGTTCGGAGACCTGGTGCAGGGAGGGCAGATGGTGCTGCTGCGCCGGACCGAACCCCAGAACATCGCCCTCAGCAGGCTGGGCGGCTTCAGCTCCGAACTGGGTGCCGAGATAATCTCCTACGACCCAGGAACTCAAAGGGCCTTCGTCAGCGTCGGCAGCGGCGTCGAAGTGCTGGACCTGTCCGACCCGGCAGAGGTCGTCGCACACAGCACCATTGAGGTGACCGGCGGAGGCTCGGTTACCAGTGTTGCGGTCCATGGTGGTGTGCTGGCAGCAGCCGTCCAGGCTGAGGACGGAGCCGCCAACGGCATGGTCAGCTTCTACGACACCGAGACCCTGCTCCAGGCAGGCTCGGCCGAAGTCGGCGTTCAGCCGGACATGGTTACCTTCAGCCCCAACGGCCAGTACGTCCTGACGGCCAACGAGGGCGAGCCCAACGACGACTACAGCATGGATCCGGCGGGCACCGTCAGCATCATCGACGTATCCGGGGGCGTCGGGTCGAGCAGCGTCACAACGGTAAGATTCGATCCCGCAGCTTTCGACCTGGCTGGGCTGATGACGCAGGGCCTGAGGGTGTTTGGCCCCGGCGCTTCCCTGGCAGAGGATGTGGAGCCTGAGTACATCGCCGTGTCCGCCGATTCCTCTACAGCCTACGTGACCTTGCAGGAAAACAACGCCATGGCCGAGGTCAACATCGCCCAAGGGACAGTGACTGCCATTCTGCCCCTGGGCTTCAAGGACCACTCAATGGCCGGCAACGAGCTGGATGCCAGCAACCGGGACGCCGGCATAAACATCCGTAACTGGGATGTGCTGGGGATGTACCAGCCCGATGCCCTGGCGTCTTACACCGCAGCCGACGGACAGATGTACCTTGTCACCGCCAACGAAGGTGATGCAAGGGACTATGCGGGATTCAGCGAGGAGACCAGGTTCGGTGACCTCACCCTCGACCCACGCGCATTCCCCGATGCCAGCACCCTGCAGCAGGACGAAAACCTGGGGCGTCTCAAAACCACCACTGCCCTGGGAGACACCGATGGCGACGGTGACCACGACGTAATCTACGCCTACGGGGCACGCTCCTTCTCTATCTGGGACACTTCGGGGAACCTGGTTTTCGATAGCGGGAGCATGATGGCCCAGGTGCTTGCCGAGGAGGCGCCGGTCATCTTCAACGCCAACAACTTCGCCTCCGAGTTCGACCAGCGCTCCGACGACAAGGGCAGCGAGCCCGAAGCGGTAACGGTTACCAAGCTGTGGGGGCGCCACTACGCCTTCGTGGGCCTGGAGAGGGCAGGAGGGATCTTTATATACGACGTAACCTACCCCGAGCAGGCCCGCTTCGTGGACTACTTCAACGATGTGGACCCATATGGAGAGCGCTTCACTGCCGGCGACCTGGGACCTGAGGGGCTGGCGGTAGTGGCGGCAGGGGATAGCCCGACGGGAACTCCTCTGCTGCTGGTGGCTAGCGAGTGGAGCCAAACCACGGCAGTGTTCGAGATCTCCCTGGCAGGACGCTAAGACTCAGAGGCTTCTCTTCCAGATAAGCGCGCCAACGGACGCATGCCCGGGGGCGGGATTTACTCCCGCCCCCGGTTCTTTAAGGCCATTGACCCGTTAGATTATCCATTTTAGACACATTGAACTTCTATCACTGCCGGGTGCTGTCGCGAACCCATTGAGCCGGCTAACACGTATGCAATATGTGCTAATTGCGAGCTTAAATTGAGCGAAAATTACGGGTTGGAATTGACCCACCGGAAGGCGACGGCATCATCTACAGAACAGATGTGGAGGCGCCTGGTCCGAACTGCTGAAAGGTGGAGACGTGAAGGAGAAATACGAGAAGAAAGGGTCGGGATGCTCTATCCGGGGTATAGCCGATGACCTGGGCATAGCCCGGAACACGGTGCGGCGGTACCCCTGCCTACGCAGGGGCAAGCTTTGAGGACTCCGGAGGCGATGCGACCGAAGCCGCGGCCGCTGCGGGGTTCGAAGCTGGACCCGTACATGGCAGACATCCGCCATGCGTAAGAAACTATCTCAAAACTATTCAAGGCAGAGCATTGGGCAAAATGCGACAGCAAGAGAGGTTGCTCCTCACCCCCATCCTAACCTTCACCCGTCAAGGGGGAAGGGATTTACAAGGATGGCCGGGGGCACGGAAGAAGACCCTTCGACAAGCTCAGGGCGAACGGATTGGGTCTGCGGGCGATTCGCGAATCGCCCCTTCCCCCGTCAAGGGGGGAGGGATTTTGAGATAGTTTCTTATTCCTTTCATCTCCCGGGTGGAGCGTCCGGAAGGGGCCCAAGCCGCAGCAAACGGTCGTCGCCATCCCGGGGGCGGCCGCGCCCATCGCGGTTGCTGGTGGTGAAGTAAAGGTATCCGTCGGGGCCCATGACCACCGCCCGCAAGCGGCCGAACTTATCCTGAAACAGGGTCTGGCGGGGGGTGACGGCGCGGTAGTCGGGCGGTTCCAGCGCCACCCGCTGCAGGTGGGAGCTCTTAAGAGCGGCGAAGACCAGGTTGCCCTGCCACGCATCGGGCAGCTTGTCTCCAGTAACGAAAGCCGCCCCGGCGATTGCCACCGTGGGGGTCAGGGCCAGGGTCGAATCAACATATTCGGGAACTCCCGCGGCGCCGGTTACCTCCGGCCAGCCGTAGTTCTTCCCCGGCTCCAGCACGTTCACCTCGTCGTCCTCGCTGGGCCCGTGCTCGGTGATGAAGATGTCGCCAGTGACGGGATGCCAGTCCAGTCCCTGCGGGTTGCGGTGGCCCCAGGTATAGACCAGGGAGCCGGGGAAGGGGTTATCCGGCGGCACGGACCCGTCGGCGGCCATGCGCAGCACCTTCCCGGCCAGGGAATCCAGGTCCTGGGACAGGCGGGGGTCGGTGGCGTCGCCGGTGGTGGCGTAAAGGTAGCCGTCCGCGCCGAACCGGATGCGGCAACCATCGTGGCGGGTAGCCCCGGGGATGCGGTCGAGGATGACGTGGTGGTCGTCTGCTCCATCGCCCTGGTCGGTCAGGCGGGCGATGCGATTAAAGGTGGAACGGCCCTCCCGGTAGGTATAGCAGACGTAGAGATAACCGCTGCTGGCGAAGTCCGGGTGGAGGGTGATGCCCATCAGGCCCGCCTCCGACCGGTGAAAAACCTCAATAGTGGCGTAGGGGGCGTCCTGCAGGGCGCCGTCCTTCACTGCCCGAATGCGTCCGGGCCGTTCCGTAATCAGGATGCGGCCGTCGGGGGTGAATGCCAGGTCCCAGGGAATCTCCAGCCCCTCCACCACCGTTTCCACTCCCAGGCCCTGGGGAAGATCCACAACTTCGGCGGCCACGGTACCATTGGCATCGCCGCCCGCGGTTCCGGAGGCAAAGGGCTGGCAGGCCAGCATGAGCAGGGCCAAGACTGGCAGAAGCGCTGAAAATATCCTTGAAGGAGTCCAGGAAGGAGTCCGGTTCATTGGTAGGGGTTTCCTCCTGCGGGACCTGCCGGAACGGGATTAAGGACAAGGCGGGCTTACGCCCAATCGATGGTCGAAGAAATGGCCTATACTTACAGGATACGAACAGGATACGAAACTCTGCCCCAATTGGCAAAAGGAGAGCCAGTCATGACCACCGCCCAGAAGCCCCGGGTCTATCTGATCGGCACCGGCGGGTCCATTTCTTTTGTAGGCGACTTCCGGACCGACTACATCAATTACAGCTATGGCAACCGCCACCTGACCATCGAGCAGATGCTGGACAACATTCCGGAGGCGCGGGAGTTCGCCGACGTGCTGCCGGAGCAGCTGGTCAACGTGGGCAGCGCCAACATTCTGCCCAGCCACTGGCTGCAACTGGCCCGCCGCATCAATGACATCTTCGCCCTGGACGCCCAGGCCGCCGGGGTGGCCGTTACCCACGGCACCGCCACCCTGGAGGAGACGGCCTACTTTCTGAACCTGACGGTGAAGGACCGGCGGCCGGTGGTGGTGACCGGCGCAATGCGGCCGCCCACGGGCATGGGCACGGACTCCGACATCAACCTTCTGGACTGCATTCGGGTGGCCGCCGCGCCCCAGTCGGCGGGTCGGGGGGTGCTGACGGTGCTGAACAACGAAATCCAGGCGGCACGGGACGTGACCAAGAGCAACAGTTACCGCTTGGAGACCTTCCGGTCCGGCGAGCTGGGCTGCCTGGGCTACGCCGACTCGGACGAGGAGGTGGTCTTCTACCGCAGTCCGGCGCGGGCCCACACGGCGGACACCGAGTTCGACGTGGCGGGGCTGGATGAGCTGCCCCGGGTGGACATCGCCTACGCCTACGCCGGGGCCGACGGGCTGGTGGTCAACGCCCTGGCCGAAGCGGGGGTGGGCGGCATCGTGGCCGCCGGACTGGGCGGGGGCAGTTCGTCGCCAGAGTTCATGGCGGCGCTGAAGAAGGCGCGGGAGGGGGGCATTCCGGTGGTAATCGCCACCCACACTGGCAACGGCCGGGTGATGCGCACCCGCCGCTTCGTGGAGGACGGCTACATCGCCGCCGACAACCTGGCACCCAAGAAGGCCCGCATTTTGCTGATGCTGGCGCTGACGAGGACGGGGGACGCGGGGGAGATACAGCGGATGATGCTGGAGTATTGATATTGACATGGATGAACAGGATAAACAGGATGCGTGATGCCTTCTCGAAAGAGGGATGTGGTTTAAGTCAAGGGAGTCAACGCGGACTAACATGGAACCATAAGAGAGCCTTGAAGAGGAGGCACTTTCTTCGAGGCCGTGGGCTCAATTGACTGCTAACTTATCGCCAGGTTCTTTTCCTTCTTGTCCGATTCGGTCTTGAGGACATCACGCATTTCCGCCTGGATTTTCTCAACCTTGCGCCAGGCTTCCCCTGGTGAATTTCCAGGTCAGATCGCTGAACTTACGGTGGCCACTCGTTGCTATGAACCATTGAGGCCCCAAAGTTTCGGGGCCCGCTCCTTCGTGGTTCTTCGTGTCCCTTCGTGGACGATTTATAAGAAACCTAGGCCGGAACCTCTCTCATCCAAAGGTGGAGGGGAACTGGTGCAAGTTCGAGGTTCCCGGCGGCGCGGGAACGACGAATTGTCCCCGAAGCTGATGTGCGATTGCCAGGTCCAGGCAGAGGCCCGGTAATTCTCCGGGCTGGACGGTCACAGGTTGCTCCACGGCCATTTTTTTGAGCGCAGACTCAACCTTCAATGGGGGGGTGAGGGTTGCCCTGTCGCGAGATTTTCTGGATTCCGGCCTGCGCCGGAATGACGGGTTTTGGGGTCGCCTGACCGGGAACGGCGCGACATTTGGGCGGGGTTCAGGTCGAGATGGTTTCCTGGAGCGGGCCTCGTATGGCTGCATCGTGAGCCAGGGGTTGGAGTGAACCCTGCCAATTGGATTAATACCCGCTATGCCCGTTTCGGCAAAACGGGGGAGCCTTCGGGCGGCCGCATGTCCGTGCCGAGCAAGGTGCAACTGATGAAGGAATAGTAGCCCATCAGCGCTCCCAGGACGATGGTATTAGCCTCGCCAAACTGCGCCAGGGCCGCATCAAAAGTCTCCTGGGAAACCTGGTGGTCGTCCATCAATTCCCGTCCGTAGCGCACGATTATCGCCTCTTCTCTGGTGAGAGCCTCCAGGCTGCCCCCATTGGCGATTGTCTCCACCGCCTCGGGCCGAGCCCCCGCCCGCAACGCCGCGGCGGAATGGGAGGCCCATACATATTCGCAATCCCAGTGGCGGGCGGCGGTAATTATCGCCAATTCAGTATCATGATCGGACAGATTCCCACCGAAGCGCAGAGAGTCGCTGAGGGCTGTAGAACAACGGGCAACTTCCGGTGCATACATCATCATCGAATGAGGTCCGTTGATAGAGTTCCTGGACTCTATGATGGCGTCGAAGGCTGCTAAAGCGTCACCACTCACCTGCTCTCGCTTGGTTATAGGCGTCAGTCTTGACATGAATGTCTCTCCTGCTGAAAGTCCAAGTCTTTAGCGGGTATAGCGACCAGTGCAAATCTAAACACTATCGCCTTACCTGCTTGTCCACAATTCTAGCACAGGCAAGGGCCAAATAGACGCCGTGTCGGGAATCGCAGGGCAATCGCGTTTTAGATTCAGACTATAGGTGGCAGACATCCGCCAGGCATAGGTCATGTCGCTCTGAGCTTGCCGAAGGGCCTAAATCCTGGATGTCAGCCCGGTTACAGGTCCCCCTGGTCGGCCTGTGGGATGGAGTTTAGATTCTTCACCCCGTTCAGAAGGACAACTTAAACATAAGGAGTCGGCCCGTCGTGGAGAATTGGGCCTAGAAACAGTTACGTCCCTCGCTACGGCAACGTACCGAAGGAAGCGAGAAAGAAGCGTATTGACTCTTGACCTCTAGCCGAAACAAGCAACCGGGGGCAGACCATAAATCTGCCCCCGGTTATTAGACTCCGTCGTGGAAGAACCGGCGCTAGCCGGGTATCTCGTCGTAGTGGTCGAACTCGGCGATTACGTTGCCTTCCTTGAGCTCCGCGATTTCCTCGTCGGAATAGCCCAGCAGGCCGCCCAGGACCTCCTCGTTGTGCTCGCCCACCTGGGGGGTGGAGCCGACCACCGCCGGAGTGCGGCTGAAGTGCCAGAAGTCGCCGGACACAGCGATGGTGCCAGCCAGGAAGTCGGGGACCTCCTGCAGGGCGCCCCGCTCCCAGGGGTGGGGGTCCTGCGCCGCCTGGGCGATGGTGTTGACCGGCGCCGCCACCACGTCGTGACGGGTGAAGTGTTCAATGACTTCGGCCATGGTCATGTCGGCCATCAGGCCATGCATGGCCTCGTTGATCAACGACCCGTTGCGGCCCCGCTCGTGGCGGGTAGTGAAGCGGGGATCCTCCAGCCACTCGGGGCGGCCCAGGGCGTTACAGACCCGGTGCCAGTGGTGCTGGTCGCCGGCGGAAATCAGGACCCAGCCGTCCTTGCAGGGATAGGTGCCGCTGGGGGGCGCCGCCGACTCGCCGCGGCGGGGTTCCACGCCAGCGCCGTGGTAGGCGGTGATGGGAATCTCGGTATAGCTGTAGCCCGTGTCAGCCAGGCAGACATCTATGCACTGGCCCTCGCCGGAACGTTCCCGTTCGTGAAGGGCGGCCAGGGTGCCGATGGCGGCGTGCAGGGCGGTGGTGCGGTCAATGATGGGCACACCGGCCCGGATGGGGGGCATACCCTCCTCGCCCGTAACCATGGCGATGCCGGACATGGTCTGGCCGATGGGGTCGTAGCCGATCTTCTCCCGGTAGGGGCCGAACTGGCCGTAGGCGGAGACGTTGACCATGATGATGCGAGGGTTGAGCTCTTTGAGCACATCGTAGCCGAAGCCCATGGTTTCGATGGTTCCGGGGCGGAAGTTCTGCAGGATAACGTCGGAAACCTTGACCAGGCGACGCAGGGCTTCCTTGCCCTCCTCCTTGCGCAGATCCATGCTCAGGCTCTTCTTGCCGCTGTTGTACTGCACCCAGTAGGCGCTCTGCTTGCGCACCCAGGGGCCGTGGTAGCGGGTCTCCTCGCCGCCCAGCCGTTCCACCTTGATAACCTCGGCGCCCATACGCGCCAGCACCTGGGCGCAACGGGGGCCGGCCTGGTGGCGGCCCAGGTCAATTACTCGAACACCACTCAAGGGACCATTGCCTTCTGCCATTTGAAAACACCCCTATTATAGTCTGCTGGTTTCGGGCTAATTTACCACCGCAGGCGGGAAAGGGCAAGCAAGCGAATTGTAGGGGCAGTGTTCGTCATCAAGTGGCTGGCCGGGAGCAGGGGCGGGTAAAGTGGCTGGCAGAGGATAGGTCGGAAATCGTGGTGCAGCGCGCCGGTTCCCCGGCAGGTCCCGCAACTCTTAGCCGGGCCGAAAGTGAACCTTCATTCATAAATAATTTAAGTGTGTAGGCTGACCATTTATAATCTCTGCTAATCAATCATGCTTCGCTCCTTCTATGGCGATGCAGCGGAGTTTGACAAGGAGTTACAGACAGATGCAGGCTTCAGCAGTCTTTGAGCCAGCCCGTCTTCCTCCGGGCCGCCGCAGTCTGCCGGTATTGGGCGCGCTCCCATTCCTGTTCAGCGAGCCCACACCTCAGCGCCTGGAGCGAATGGCCGGGCAATACGGCGACCTGTTTCTCTTCCAACTGGGCCAGGTGCCCACGGTGGTGATCAGTCACCCGGGCCTGGCGGCCCAGGCATTTGAACGGTCTGAGATTCGGGAACCGGAAAGCGGCATCCTCAACCCGGCCCCGCCTTCCGGCGGGGTGTTCGCGGGCCCTGGCTGCAGCGACCGGTGGGCGGCCCTTCGCCGGTTAGCCACCGAGCAGTTAGCCCGTCCGCAGGTAATGCACATGCTCCTGTGGCGCCACGTGGAACCCATGGCGGAGGAACTCGTACAGCGCGTGGAACGCCTGGTGGATGCGGGGAAGCCCTTCAACCCCTTCGGGACCTTGAATACCTCGATTGCGGCCTGACCTTCAGGGCCGTCTTCGGCGCCAGCGGCACCGATACCCTGGACTTTCTGAGCCTGAAGAGCCAGTTGCGGGAGTACGTCTCCTGGGCCAGCGCTCCCTCCGTTGCCCTGGACACCTCCGATTTCATCTCCTGGTTGAAGGGTTACACGACGAGGCTGGAGCGGCAGGCGGAGTTACTGCGGCCGGCCCGCGACAAGATAATAGCCGGGCTGCTGGACGGTGTGCGCCGCCGCCCCGCCTTCGACCCTGCCACGCCCACCTGCCTGGCGGAGGTGGTGCTGGCCGCCCAGGAGTTCGGGGACCTGGACCGGCCTGAATCGGTCGGGCTCTGCAGCCACTTGCTGTCCCAGATTCCCACGGGCGTGGCCAAGACCCTGGCCTGGCTGCTGCTGCTGCTGGCCAACCGGCCGGAGGTGTAGGCGGGCATCCACGAGGAGCTGGACCGGGCGCTGGGCTGGGGAGGAAACCCCACATTGAATGACCGTCCCGGCCTGCCCTGGACTTCCGCCTGCCTGAGCGAGTCCATGCGCTACCGCACCGTCACGCCTTTCTCTGCGCCCCGGAGGATGGCCCGGGTCACGGAAGCAGGCGGCTACCAGGTACCAGCCGGCGCGCAGGCGCTGGTCAACATTCATGCCATCCACCACGACGAGCGTTTCTGGGTGATGCCCGGGCAATTCCTGTCCGAACGGTTTCTGCCCGGGGCTGACGGAGCTCGGGCGACCCCAGCCACGGAGGCCTTCGTGCCCTTTAGCGCGAGCGGCGACACCGCCGGGCGGGACCTGGTCCAGGCTGCCACCTGGCTTCACGGGGCCCAGTTGTTGGGATGCCTTCGATTGGAAACGGTGCCGGAAGAGCCGCTGTCCGAGGTTGAAGTTTCGGGCACAGGCAATTTCCCACGGCCGTTCCAAGTGATGCCGGTTCGCCGCCGGTAGGTAAGCGCTCTTCCGGCAGGGGATACCACGCTATTCGTGGTAATGGACAGGACGGAGAATTGGTGTTAAACCATTACCGATGATGCCCGCGCTGCTGGAAAGAAAAGAGGAGTACCAGCCCATACCGGAGAAGGCCCTGGCCCGCCTGTGGCAGAAGCGGGCGGCCCGCCAGCGGGAGTTCCGCACCGCCGCCGGCCGGCGGGTGCGGGTGCTCTATCCGGGCCGGCCCGGTACGGCCGCCGGCCCCGATTTCCGCGACGCCCTGCTGGAGGTGGAGGGGCTGGGCCTGGTTCAGGGGGATGTGGAACTGCACGTGCGCCAGCAGGACTGGTACTCCCACGGCCACGCCGACGACCCCAACTACAACGGGGTGGTGCTCCATGCCGCCCTGGAGACCGCGCCTCAGCCCACTAACCTTCAGAGCGGCCACCAGGCGCCGGTAATTTCCCTGTCCAGCCTGCTGGAAGAGGAAGGCACGGCGCCTGAGCCGCCAGGAGAAGAACAGGAAGGGGATGCGGGTGATAACCTTTGGTCGTTATTGGCGGCCAGGGGCTGGCCCCGCCCCGACGCCGCCGCAGGTATGGGGGAGCTTTTGGATGCCGCCGGTGATGCCCGTTTCCAGGCTCGGGCGTCGGTCTTCGCCGCGCTGAATGGCGAGCAACGCCCTTCCCAAACCCTGTACGAGGGTCTGATGGAGGGCCTGGGTTATCGGGCCAATCGCCAGCCCTTCCTCAAGCTGGCCCAGGTTGCTCCGTGGCGACTGCTGGCCGCCGAGGCGCTGGCCCTGCCCGTTGGGCAGTGGGTAGCCGTCATTGAAAGTCGTTTGCTGCAATTGTCGGGGCTGGCAGAAGTGGGTGGCGGGGAAACCTCCGGCGCGCGCCGTCTCCCTGGCTACGGGCGCGCCCTGCGGGCCGAGGAATGGCACACATTCCGGGTGCGGCCTGCCAACCACCCTCGCCGCCGCATCGCTGGCGCGGGCTTGCTGCTGGTCCGCTTCACGGAAATGGACGGTGGAGCCGGGGAGCCGCCGGACGACTGCCTGGCCCGGGCCCTTTCCGGCCTGGTGGCGGGTGGTTCCCCGGCCGAGCTGACCGCCGCCCTGACGGTCAAGGCCGGTGATGGAAAGGGAGCCGCCCTGGTGGGCGCCGACCGGGCCCGGGACCTGGCCGTCAACGTGGCGCTGCCCTTTTGCCATTCCCGGTCCGGCGGTGAAGATCCCAACACCGACGCCCTGGCCGTTTACAAGAAATTCCCCAAGCTGCAGGCCAACGAAATCACCCGGGAAATGGAGGGCCAACTGCTGCCGCCCGACTGGGCCGGGGTGGTCAACTCCGCCCGCCGCCAGCAGGGCCTGATCCACCTTCACCGCCAGCTTGGTTAGCAACTAAGAGCTAGAAGTTAAGAGTTGGAAATTGCAGCACCTGGGCCTGAGTCCAACCTCAATTCTCAACTCCTAACTTTCGACTTCCACTATCAGCACCCACATGGGGCCCTGCCCCACCTCGTAGGTGCCAATGCGTTCCAGCGCGCCGCTGCCGTCATCAATCCGGAAGGCGGCCAGCTTTCCCGACTCCAGCCCCGCCGAATAGAGGTAGCTGCCCGTGGGGTCGATGCCGAAGGCGCGGGGTACGGCCTCCGATGGAGTCTGCCCCAGGGCGGTCAGCAGCCCGTCATCCCCCACCGCGAAGCCGGCGATGCTGTCGTGATCCCGGTTGGGAGCATAAACGTACTTGCCGTTGGGGGTAATCTGGATCTGGGAGCAGCTGTTCCGCTCCGTGAACCCCTCGGGCAGGGTGGGGAGGGTCTGGAAAGGACTAAGGCCGCCGGTGGCCGGGTCCAGGTTGTAACCCGTCACGCTGCACCCCTGCTCGTTGGACACGTAGATGATGTCCCGGCTGGGGTGGAAGCAGAAGTGGCGGGGGCCGTCCGGGTTCTCCGGGCTGACCCGGGGCGGGTCGTTGGGCGTGATGTGGCCCGTATCCGGATCGAATCGGAACTGGAAGATTGCGTTGGGGCCGGGCCCGGCGGCAATGTGGGGCACGTAGCCGTACCGGTTGGTGGGGTCGGTCTGGAAGCAGTGGGCGCCGGTGCCCGTGGCCACCCACTCTACCGGCGGCCCGGCCACCTCGCCGTCACCGCCGATGGCGTGGACCGCAGCGTGGCCGGCGTTGTAGTAGGCCGTCAGCAGGTAGTTGCCAGCCCGGTCGGTGGACATAAAGCAGGGGTCCGACTCCAGCCCCGCCGTGCCGATCAGTTCCAGGTCGCCGCTGCCGGCATCCAGCCCAAAGCTGGAGACCTCCAGGTCATCCCGCCGCCCCACGTAGATAAATCGCCGACCATCCGTACTGACCGGGCTGGCGGTCATGGGCGCCGGCCTCCCGGGGGCCTTAGTCTCGCCCAGGGATTGCAAGCTGCCGTCCGAGGGGTCCATGGCGAAGCGCAGCAGCTTGCCCTCGCCGGAAATGGAAACGTACATGTAGAAAGCCATTGCAGTACCTCGTCTGTTCTTTTCGGTCCGAGCGCCAGGTAGGGAATTCGGCGTGATTCTACCACAGTGACAGGGTGTGAGATGACCCGCCTGTGCTAACATTTCCCTCTTAGGCTGTTTGCCAAAAGGAGAAACGAGTCATGCCAACCATCGCCCCCTACGGTTCCTGGAAGTCTCCTGTCACCTCCGAGTCCATCGTTGCCGAGGCCGTGGGCTTCGGCGGCATTGCCCTGGACGGCGGCGACATTTACTGGCTGGAGTCCCGCCCTTCCGAAGGCGGCCGCCGGGTCATCGTGCGCCGCACCCCGGATGGTGAGACTGCCGACGTGACGCCCCGGCCTTTCAATGTGCGCACCCGAGTCCACGAATACGGCGGGGGCGACTTCACGGTGGACAACGGCGTGGTCTACTTCACCAACTTCGAGGACCAGCGCCTCTACCGTCAGCCTGCAGGCGGCGAACCGGAACAGCTTACGCCCGAGGCCGACCCGGCGGGAGGCCTGCGGTATGCAGACTTCGTGGTCGACGCTGCCCGCGACCGCCTGGTCTGCGTCCACGAAGACCACACCGGCGGCGGACACGAACCGGTCAATACCCTGGTGTCGGTCTCCCTGGCCGATGGCTCCATAACCACCCTGGTGTCGGGCAGCGACTTCTACGCAGCGCCCCGCCTCAGTCCCGACGGCAGTCAACTGGCGTGGCTCTCCTGGAATCACCCCAATATGCCCTGGGACGGCGTGGAACTGTGGCTGGCCCCAGTGGCGGCGAACGGTTCGCTGGGCGACGCCGAGTTGGTGGCGGGCGGGCCCGAGGAGTCCATCCTGCAGCCCAGTTGGTCTCCCGACGGCCTGCTCTATTTCGTGTCCGACCGCACCAACTGGTGGAACCTGTACCGGCGTGGCGCCAACGGACGGGTTGAGCCGGTTACTCAGCCCATGGAGGCCGAGTTCGGGAATCCCCACTGGGTATTCGGCGCGAATACCTACGGTTTCGCCTCGGCGGGCCGCGTCATCTGCGGGGCCAACAGCAGCGGAACCTGGGGGCTCTATTCCCTGGACACAGCCAGCGGCAGCCTGGCCTCCCTGGACCTGCCCTACAGTGAGCTGGGCCGGGCAGACCTGAAAGTGGACCAGGGGCAGGTAGTTTTCGGAGCCGGTTCGCCCACGCAACCCATTTCTATCCTGTGGCTGGACCTGGCCGACAACTCCGTGGCGAACCTGCGCCGGGCTTCGTCCTCTGCCGTTGATCCCGGCTACCTTTCTGCGCCTTTGCCCATCGAGTTTCCCACCGCAGGCGGCCTTACCGCCCATGCCTTCTACTACCCGCCGCGCAGCGTGGACTACGCAGCCCCCGAAGGAGAAAAGCCGCCCCTGCTGGTCAAGAGCCACGGCGGGCCCACGGCGGCGGCGTCCCAGGCCCTGAGCCTGTCCATCCAGTACTGGACCAGCCGGGGCATTGGTGTCCTGGACGTGAACTACGGGGGCAGCACCGGCTTCGGGCGCGAGTACCGCGACCGGCTCAAGGGGCAGTGGGGCATCGTGGACGTGGACGACTGTGTCAACGGCGCCCGCTACCTGGTGGAGCAAGGCGACGTGGACGGCGACCGCCTGGCCATCGACGGGGGCAGCGCCGGCGGCTACACCACCCTGGCGGCCCTGGCCTTTCGCAATGTCTTCCGGGCCGGCGCCAGCCATTACGGCGTGAGCGACCTGGCGGCCCTGGCCCAGGACACCCACAAGTTCGAGTCCCGCTATCTCGACAGCCTGGTCGGCCCGTACCCGGAAAGGAACGACCTTTACCTGGAGCGGTCGCCCATCCACCATACCGACGGCCTGTCCTGTCCGCTCATCCTGTTCCAGGGGCTGGAGGACCGCATCGTGCCCCCCAGCCAGGCCGAGTTGATGTTCGAGGCGGTGCGGGCCAAGGGTCTGCCCTGCGCCTACATCCCCTTTGAGGGCGAGCAGCACGGCTTCCGCCGTTCCGAGAACATCCGCCGCGCCCTGGACGGAGAGCTCTATTTCTACTCCCGCGTCTTCGGCTTCGACCTGGCCGACGAAGTGGAACCTGTGGAGATTGAGAATCTTTGAACTCTATCCCCGTACGGCCACGAATGTTCTCTAATGCCCGGTTAGAATATTCGTGGCCACTCGTGTATATTCGTGGATAAATCTTCCCGCAGGGAGGCCGTGTTCATGGACTTCTATCTGCATGTTTTCGCCGGTAATCCATTAGACCGGGGAGAGGTGGAGCGCCGGGACGAAGACTGGATTGCCGCCCAGGCCAAAGACCCTCAGAGCCGCTTTCTGCCCATGCGCGGCCCCCACGTTCTGGTGAATGCCGCCGCCACGGGGAACGGCGAACCGGCCCTGGGCTGGCTGTCCTGGCCCGACCTGGAACCCCACGTCGGCAGCGCATCCCCCCTGCTCCTGGGGATGCAGGACGGCACTACCTACTTTGCCATTGACCTGACAAAGGAGGAGGAGGCCGCCGATGCAGTAGAGGCCATGGGCAGCTTCCGGTTCGAGGAGGCCCGGGCCGCCGCCGAAAACCTGCTCAGCGGGGTCGAGGCCGGTATCATGGCCCAGGGGCGGGCCCAGGTCAACTGGCACAACCGCCACGGCTTCTGCTCCGTCTGCGGCCAGGGTACCGTGATTAAGCGGGGCGGCCAGAAGCGGGAGTGCCCCGCCTGCAAGGCCGAGCATTTCCCCCGCACGGATCCGGTGATCATTATGCTGGTCCATGACGGCGAACGCTGCCTGCTGGGCCAGTCCCGGGGCCGCCTGCAGGCCATGAACCGCTACTCGGCCCTGGCCGGCTTCATGGACCAGGGCGAGGCCATTGAGGAGGCCGTGGCCCGGGAGGTGATGGAGGAAGCGGGCATTCAGGTCAGGAAGGTAAGGTACCACTCCTCCCAGCCCTGGCCCTTCCCGTCGTCACTGATGATCGGCTGCCATGCCGAGGCTGACAGCACCAGCATCAACATGGATGACGAGGAGATGACCGACGTGCAGTGGTTCGACCGCTCCGAGGTGCTGCTTGCCCTGGAGGAGAAAAGCGAGAAGCTTCGTCTCCCCGGCCCCATCGCCATCGCCCACCACCTGGTTAAGGCCTGGGCCTACGGCGAGGTTTAGTAGGATTCAAACATGGATGGACAGGATAGACAGGATAGACAGGATAGAGTTGGTTGGAGGCGGGAAGAATTTGCGCCGGCGAACCAGCCAAATCCTGTATATCCTGTCCATCCATGTAAATTAACACTGAAGGGCGAAGTATGACGACGACTGACTATTCGGCGCTGGACCGGCCCGAGATTTCCATGAACTCCTTCTATCCCCGGCGCAACTGGACGCCCACGCCGACCGACGCCCAGGACTTTGCCATTCCCGTTGCCGACGACATCAGCCTGTCCTGCCGCTTCTTTCCCGTGGCCCAGGCCCAGCCCACCATCCTGTTCTTCTACGGCAGCGGTGAGACGGCGGCAGACTACGACAACATCGCCCCCATCTACAACCAGGTGGGGGTCAACTTCTTCGTGGCCGACTACCGGGGCTACGGCAACAGCGGGGGCCTGCCTACCTTCAGCACGATGGTGGCCGACGCCCACCTGGTCCGCGAGGAGGTGGGCCGGATACTGGAGGCAGGAGAATTTGCCGGGAATGTTTTCGTCATGGGCCGCTCTATGGGCCGTCACGCCGCCTTCGAACTGGCGACCAGCAGCCCCGAGGGCGCGCTGAAGGGCGTAATCATCGAAAGCGGACGCCCCATCCTCGGCAACTTCTGCCACGGCGTGGAACCCGCGCTGGCGGAACAACTGGAATCCGGCTACCGGGCCAAAGTGGCTTCCATCACCATGCCGGCCCTGGTAATCCACGGTGAGGTGGACACCCTCGCGCCGGTGGAGCAAGCCCGGGAGATGTACGAGAGTTTTGCCTCGGAGCAGAAGCAAATCTTGACCATCCCCGGGGCCGGCCACAACGACCTGCTGTACCGGGGCATCAACGAATACTTCATGGCGATACGGGACTTTGTGGGGGCTTAGCGGGGAGATGCGTGGTGGGCGGTAGTGGACTCGAACCACTGACCTCTTGCGTGTCGAGCAAGTGCTCTAACCAACTGAGCTAACCGCCCTTGGGGATAACAAGTTTAGCAACGCCCATTGCCAGCGTCAACAACTGCCAGCAGGCGGTCAGGGTCTTTCGATTATTGGACGGGAGCACCGACCAATGAGAGGGAACGGGAAGGTCTGGTGGCGCAGCGACGTAGTGCGGCGGCGATGTTGGGTTCCTTTTCCAGTCTCAAGAGACTGATGACCAGATTGCGCAGTCCCGCCATTATTTGCGGGGCGGAACCGGTTCTCACCTGGCACCGGTCTTCATCCATGGTCACATCCCGCACCCAGAACACCCGGTTTTC
>DAOUHR010000062.1:0-5514 GCA_034428635.1 Dehalococcoidia bacterium | reverse complement strand
GCATTCGTACATTAGCAAACTTCTGAATAAGTCCCTTCCCCCATGACGGGGGCAGGTCAGGATTGGGGTGATGGCGTTAGCTTTCTATCTGAAACTCATTGTCTGGAACACCGAGATTGGAGAATAGAATCATCACTAAACACTTGTTCAGAGGTTCCTTGGCAAAAGCAATGTTTAACGTTTCCCTGTGCTAGAATTAGCCTTGCCGATAGCACCCTTGCTAACCTAAGCGCACTTGCACCAACCGCCTGGAGGTTGAAATGGCCGAACTGTACCAGGAGAAATGCGTTGCCTGCCGCCGTGATTCTCCCTCCGTTACCCAGGAAGAGGTCGGTGAGCTTCACCCTACCGTTTCCGACTGGGACTTGCTGGACGACGCAGGCATCCCCAAGCTGGACCGGGTTTTCCGGTTCTCCGACTTCCAGCAGGCCCTGGACTTTACCAACTCTGTGGGCAGCCTGGCCGAGTCGGAAGGCCACCACCCCAAAATCGTAACCGAGTGGGGTCGCGTTGGCGTCACCTGGTGGACCCACAAAATCCGCAACCTTCACCGCAACGACTTCATCATGGCGGCCAAGACCGACAAGCTTTACGACGAAGTTGCGGCCGAATAGCCGGTCCGCAACATTCGCTGGATAGAGGAGCGCGATGAGGGTTGTCTACCACCTGAACTCCGGGGACGTTCGGGCCGTGGCCTCAGAGGCCGCCTGGGCCGAGGCCATGGGCTACGACGGGGTCTCCGCCAACGAAACGGCCCACGACCCCTTCCTGGCCCTGACCCTGGCCGCCACCGCCACATCGCGGGTAACGCTGGAAACCCACGTCGCCATCGCCTTTCCCCGCTCGCCCATGGTCGTCGCCTATACCGCCCGGGACCTGCAGGACCTCTCCGGTGGCCGCTTCCGCCTGGGCTTGGGGACGCAGGTGAAGGGCCACATCGAGCGCCGCTTTTCGACGACTTGGGGGTCCCCCGGCCCCAGGCTCAGGGAGTACATCCAGGCCCTGCGGGAAATCTGGCAGGCGTGGGATACTGGCGCGCGCCTGAATTACACTGGAGAGTTCTACCAGTTCTCCCTCATGACGCCCTTCTTCAGCCCGGGTCCCGGCGAGTACCCGCAGCCGCCCATTTTCAATGCCGCGGTCAACGCCTACAACTGCCGGGTTGCCGGCCAGGTCAGCGATGGCCTGGTGCTGCACACCTTTACCACCGCCGACTATGTCCGGCAGGTGGTCCGGCCCAATATCGCCGCCGGCGCCAGGCAAGCCGGGCGAGATCCCTCGGCAGTCACCATCATTGGCGGCGGCTTCATCGTCACCGGCCCCAACCGTGCTGCCATCAAGGAGGCTGATCGCGATGCCCGCCGGCGCATCGCCTTTTACGCTTCCACCCGTACCTACCTGCCCGTCCTGGAGTGCCACGGCTTCCAGGAAATCGGCCAGAGACTGCATCAAATGTCCCTTGAGGGCAAGTGGGACGAAATGGGAGACTTGATCAGCGACGATATCCTGGACGCCTTTGCCGTCGTCGGCGAATACGACGAAGTCGCCCCTCTGCTGCTGGAACGTTACGGCGGCCTGGTGGACGAGGTCAGCCTGACGCTGGCAACCTGGGGCGAGGCGGATCAGCGACAGCTTAAGCGAATTATTCGGGAGTTGCAGGAAGCAGCTTAGTCGGGGGTAGATTCAGGTGGTTGAGGTTGGGAGGCGGAAGCAGGAACCCGGGATCGATGCCGGCCAGGTCTTTAAACGCGGCAACGAAAGCAAGCTGACATATTCCCTCAAGTGGGCGGCCTGGGAGTGGCTCTACACCTTCGCCGGCTGCCGGAGCATCGGGTTCGAGGTCAAGCTGGAGGGTCCCGGCGGCCGCATTGTGGACCTGGCGGCAGTGGGCCCGGCCAACACCATCTACATCGTCGAAGTGAAAGCCAGCCGCGCCGACTTCGCCCGGGACAATCACACCTGCGGCGATCTGGAAGCCCTCAAGGAACTCAACGAACCCCTGCTGCGCCGGGGCCGCCTGGCCCGCCGTACCCTTACGCAAGCCACCCGCTACGCGCAGGAAGCCCGTTCCAACGACTGGGAGGAAGAACCTTCCTACCAGCTTGCCCTGGCCGACTATCAGCGCCTCCGCAAGGAGGAACGGACCTACCGCGACCGGGTATCCACCTTCAGCATGAAGTTCCACGACCCCCGCTTCCTGGCCATTGCGGATTACCATTACATCATGGCGCCAAGGAAGCTGGTGCCTTCAAAGCAGGTTCCGCCCCAGTGGGGACTGCTCAACGAGATACCCGATGTGGTAGTGCCCGCTCCCATGAAGGAAGTCAGAAAAAACTCGGGCATACTCTCCAACATCCTCCGCTCTATCTCCCGCAGCAACTCCACCTCAATGATGCGCGCGCAGGGTGTGCTCTTTACTGAAGACGGGGCCGTATTCCCCCGGGATTTGGACGAGGATTTCTAGGCAGGAAAGCAAATGGCCGCCCCAATGGGACGGCCGTCATTCACAGTGAGCCCGTTATTAGGGAACCTCTGAATAAGTCCCTTCCCCCTTGACGGGGGAAGGTTGGAATGGGGGTGAAGACCCTCTATGCCTATCTGGGATCCGGTGAGATTATCCCCTGTCACGGGCAGACACCTCACTTGTTCAGAGTTTCCCTAGCTGCCGGTGTTCTGGTCTTCCAGCCTTACCGTGGCGGTTATGCGGGGCACGTCGCTGGAAGTGCGGGTGGTATGGCCCTGGCCCGTTAGATCTTCCACCAGGCTGACGTGCCCTGGCCCAAACTTGTGGACCGATCCGTCGGCCAGGCCAATTTCGCCCTCTCCCGACAGGGTAATCACAAACTGCCGGCGCGGCGCCGTATGCCAGTCACTGAAGCGCCCTGGCTGCGCAATGCCGAAAGAGATGCCGGTGGCCGACAGCAGTTCCTGCAAAGTCGGGTGGGTCGCCGGGTCCATTTCCTCGATATGGGACTGTCCGTCACTGCCCGTGTAAAGCCTAGTAAATGCCATGTCAATCCTCCTTCTTTCTCGGGTAGGGTTTCGTTTCAGGTGGTATGGACAATCGGAACGGTAGGGGCAGACCTATGTGTCGGCCCTGGTCTCACAAATAGAACCACCTAAATCGGAACGCTACCTCTTTCTCGTTTAGATTGGGGCTGTAGGAACCTTCAAAGCTCCCTTCCTCATTGACGGGAGAATGTCAGGATGCGGGTAATAGCGCCCCTCCACAGTTGCTGCCCAGAAGCGCTCTGCACCAATACCCTTGCCTAAGAATGCAGCAGCTTCCAGTCCAGCGTACCCAGATCAAACTTGACCCGCCGGAAGCCCTCGGCGTAGGCCAGTCCGGCCGCCTCTCCTTGTCGGGCGGAGCCACTTGCTATTCTCTCCATCCGGTCCGCGGGAGTCCGCGTGCGCATCTGGCTGGCGTGGAGACTCAGGGAGACAGCCTTGGCTTCCAGGTACCCTTCCACGTCCACATACACGTCGGCCGCTTCCGTGCCCCACAGAAAGGCTTCCTTGACCCGGTGGGGTTTCAGGCCTTCCTCGACTATTTGCTTGGGGAAATGCAGGTAGCTCCAGGCGTAGGTATATGCGGCGTCCAGCGCCACCTGGCCGCTCATCCGGTGGTCCCGGTGGGTGTGGCTGGCTACCCGGAATGGGTCAATGGCGAAGACTATCTCCGGCTTGTGCCGGCGAATTTCCCGCACCACCTCGCCGCGAAACTGCAAATCGTCGTTCAGGGTACCGTCGGGGTGGCGCAGAAAGACCACTTCCTTGACACCGAGATAGCCTGAAGCGTCTTGCTGCTCCCTTTCCCGGATCTCTGCCAGGCGCTTGGGGGACATCTCCCTGTCCCCGGTTCCCTTGTCGCCGTTGGTGCACATTACCACCACTACTTCCGTGCCCGCCTCCGCAATCCACTTGGCCATGGTGGCTCCCACCCCACCTTCCGCGTCATCCGGATGGGGCGTTACCACAATGGCGCTGCGGGGCGGTTCAGCAATTATCTCAATCCCCAATAGACTAGGACCTTCCTTGTTAACTTTGCGCCCCAGCCCAGCCCTGGAACCGGGCCTGCGCTGAGGCGATATTCAGGCGTGACCGGGCGGAATTCTAGAGGTGGAAAACCACCATCTTCAGTTCGGTCATTTCTTCTATGGCGTACCCCGGTCCCTCCTTACCCATGCCGCTGTCCTTGAGCCCCCCGTAGGGCATCAGGTCGGCGCGCCACTGGGGGTGGGAGTTTATGTGCAGGTTGCCGGACCCCACCTCCCTGGCAAAGCGCATGGCCCAGTCCACGTTCTGGGTAAATATGCCGGCCGACAGGCCGAACCGGCTGTCGTTGGCCATGGAGATGGCCTCGTCAATGTCCTCGAAGGCGCTGACCGCAACCGCCGGACCAAAAAGTTCCTCCCTGGAAATGCGCATGTCGGGCTGCACGTCAGCCACCACGGTGGGAGCGTGGATCGTGCCCTCCTGGTCGCCGCCGGCAACCACCCGGGCGCCTTGTTCCACGGCCTCGCCAATCCAGCGGCGGACCCGCACCGCGTCGTTCTCCCGAATCATGGGGCCCATCTTGATGGACTCGTCCAGGGGGTTGCCCGTGGCAAAGGCGTCCGTGGAGACCTTGATAGCGTCCAGGAAGTCGGCGTAGATTCTCCGGTCCGCCAGCACTCGCTGGGTGGAGATGCAGACCTGGCCCGCGTTGGCAAAGCCGCTCGCCACCGTGGCTGCGGCAACCTTCTCAATGTCCGCGTCGGACATGATGATCAGGGGACTGTTGGAACCCAGTTCCATGGTTACTTTCTTGATCCCGGCGTTCCGGCAGATGCGGTCACCCACTTCCATGCTGCCGGTGAATGTGATCTTGCGAACCCGGGGATCGCCGGTTATGGCGTCGCCGATTTCGCCGCCGGAACCGGTTACGCACTGGATGGCTTCGGGGGGCAGGCCCGCCTCCAGCAGGATTTCCACTAGCTTCAGCGCCGACAGGGGGGTGTCCCCCGCCGGCTTCAGCACCACGGCGTTGCCGGCGGCCAGGGCCGGCCCCACCTTGTGGCACACCAGATTCAGGGGGAAGTTAAATGGTGCGATGGCGGCCACCACGCCCACGGGGACGCGGATTGTGAACCCGAACTGGCTGGTAGCCCCGGGGGCGGCGTCCAATGGCACCGTCTCGCCGTGGAGGCGTTTGCCCTCCTCGGCGGATCCGGTAATGGTCTGGACGGCGCGCAGCACCTCGCCGCGCCCTTCGGCGATTACCTTGCCCTCTTCCGTGGTGATGGTGCGACCCAGGTCCTCCACCCGCTCGGCCATAATGTCGGCCGTGCGGCGCAGGATCGAATATCGCTCAAAGGCAGGTATTTTGGCCATCACCTCGGCCCCCCGGACGGCGCTGGAAATGGCTTCGTTCACGTCAGCAGCGGTGCCCCGGGGAACGGTGTCGATCACGGACTGGTCGAACGGGTTATAGACCGGCATGGTCTCGTCCCTGTCCACCCAGTTCCCATT
>DAOUHR010000061.1:0-4251 GCA_034428635.1 Dehalococcoidia bacterium | reverse complement strand
GCCCAGAATGGTCCGTTCCATCAGTCTCCGGTTGATCTGGGCTGGCGGCGCTGGGCACTGGATCACGAATTCCTGGAAGGATGGGCCGCGCTTGAAGGGTATGCTGTAGCCTGGCAGGTCTTCAATCGCCGCTGCGGCGTAGTGGGCCTTGTGGTAGCACAGTTCAGCCACCTGCTTCAGCCCCTGCCGACCCATAGCTGCCAGGTAAATAGTGGCTGCCAGTGCGTAAAGGGCTTCATTCGTGCAGATGTTGCTGGTAGCCCGTTCCCTGCGGATGTGTTGCTCCCTGGTCTGCAGAGTCAGAACGTAGCCCGTGCGTCCCTGGGTGTCCACGGTGCGGCCCACCAGGCGGCTGGGCATCTGCCGGATGTATTGTTCCTTGCAGGTGAACAGGCCCAGGTAAGGACCGCCAAAGCTGGAGGGTATCCCCAGGGGCTGTCCTTCACCGGTTACGATGTCCGCGCTGCAATGGCCCGGGGGGTTGAGCATACCGCAGGCCAGGGGGTCGGCGGAAACCACCAACAGGGCGCCATGCCCGTGGGCCAACTGGGCGAACTCCCCCAGATCTTCTATACCGCCATAGAAATTGGGGTACTGGGCCACCAGGCAGGCGGTGTCGTCTCCCACTTCAGGTTCCCAGTGGCGTACCACCTCGATTGTTACGCCCTGGGCCTGGCAATAGGTTCGAATTACCTGGAGATAGATGGGGGAGACCGTATCCGCAACTGCTACCCGGGCGCGGCGGGTGACCCGGCACGCCATAAGCACACCCTCGGCCAGGCTGGTTGCCCCATCGTACATGCCGGCGTTGGCCACCTCCATGCCGTAAAGGCTGCTTATGAGGGTCTGGAACTCGTAGATTACCTGAAGCGTGCCCTGGCTTACTTCGGGTTGATAGGGGGTATAAGCGGTCAGGAACTCGCCGCGGGTCATCAGGGCTTTGACGATGGACGGGATGAAATGGTAGTAGGAACCGGCGCCCAAAAAGGACGGACCGCTGCCAAGAGACCGATTCCTCGAAGCCAGCCCTGCTAACTCTCGCTGGATGTCCAACTCGGAGAGGGGTTCGGGCAAGTCCAGTGCAGGATTGCGGTACTCGTCAGGGATGTCGTGGAACAGTTCGTCGATAGAGGTGAGACCGAGCGTAGCAAGCATTTCCGCCTGCTCCTGCTCTGTGTTAGGAATGTAGTGGGATTGAAAGTGGGCTGTCGTCAAGGGCATTTCTCCTGAATAAGACGACCCGTACGGGAAGGGCATACTCCAGGAGAACGCAATCCCCGTAGGGCCTCGTCTTGGTATTCCTCCCAACGTCCCCGCCCGGCACGGCTATTCCAGTCAAATTTAGTTGGAGCCGATGTACTCGTCATACTCCGCGGCGGTCATCAGGCCTTCCAGTTCGGTCAGGTCAGTCAGGACTACTTTCATAATCCAGCCCGCTTCAAAGGGATCGTCGTTGACCAGTTCCGGGTGGTCCACCAGGTCGCCGTTGACGGCTTCAATCTGGCCGGTCACCGGGGAAAACAGGTCGGAAACAGCTTTGACTGACTCTACCTCGCCCATCTTCACCATGTAGGAGACGCTGTCCCCTGCCTTGGGAAGGTCAAAATAGACGATATCGCCAAGTTCGTCCTGGGCAAAAGCCGTAATACCCACCGAAACCAGCCTGTTATCGGCGTCGTCCAGCTTGGCCCATTCGTGTTCGCGGGTATACTTGCGGTCTTCGGGACTCATCCTTGTCCGGTCCTCCTGGTCTTCGGGTTTCTATTGTCCCCTGCTGTAGAAGGGGAGAGGTACAATTTCCGCTGCTGCCGTCCGACCTCGTATGTCCACATCCAGGGACGTTCCGGGTTCGGAATGGCCGGCCAAAACGTAGCCCAAAGCTATGCTGGTGTCAAGGGTAGGGGAAAAGCTGCCACTGGTAATGCGCCCGATCTCCTGATTCTGGGCCATTATGGGATAGCCGGCACGGGGGGCGCTGCGGCCCGGCAAGGTCAAGCCCACCAGCTTGCGATCCGTCCCGTTCTCCCGCTGGCTTGCCAGCACGGGTTGACCGATATATTTGCCTTCGCGGCGAACGAATCTCTCCAGACCGGCCTCTATTGGGGAAGTATCGGGGTCGATCTCGTGGCCGTGCAGCGGCAGGGCAGCTTCAAGGCGCAGCACGTCCCGCGCCCCCAGGCCGCAAGGCAAGGCTCCGGCCTCCATCAACGAGTTCCAGACGGAGGCCGCGGCCTCGCCGGGCATCGAAAGTTCGAAGCCGTCCTCCCCGGTATAGCCTGTCCGTCCGACAAACACTTCGTGGCTGCCCAACGTTCCCTGTCCCCAGGTGAAGAAGCGCAAGGACGACGGAGGTTCGCCTCCGGAAAGTTGACAGAGACTGTCTAATAACTGCGCGGCGCCAGGTCCCTGGAGGGCGATAAGGCCCGTTTCCCGAGTCCGGTCATCTATCTCTACCGTGCCCGCGAATTCAGCCTCGATCCACCGGCTGAACCACTCGACAACCGCGGGTCGGTTGCCGGCGTTGGGAATGAGCAGGTAACGGTCGCCACCCAGGCTGTAGAAGATAGTGTCGTCGATTACGCCGCCATCTTCATTGCAGATCAGGCAATAGCGCGCCCTTCCAGTCCTGAGGTTGGTTGCGGATCCGGTAAGCATCCTGTCCAGGAACTCTCCCGCCCGGGGACCGGAAATATACAGGCGGCCCATGTGGGAAACGTCAAATATCCCCGAAGCCGTGCGAACCGCTTTGACTTCGTTGATGATGCCGGAATACTGGACGGGCATGTCCCAACCGCCGAAGGGGACAATACGCGCGCCCAAGTCTACATGGTTTTGGTACAACATTGTTTGCAGGTTCATATTTCAATTATAGGGGTTGCCGGTTGGGTTTACCAACCGCCGGACTCGTTCTTAAGGCTCCTCTCCGGGCTAAACCGGGTTGGTTCCGATCAGATTCTTCAGTCGAAATGTGTGGGGCCCTCCAGCGATTCTGCCAGGGACACTTTGCGGCCAATCATTCCAATGCTTCATCAGAACCTTTCCTAGGTGGCCCGATTCGCCAGGCCAATCGTTGCAAAGAGTTAAAGAGGTCTCCTGACGACGACATAATTTAACGGGTGGAGAGTCCGATCTCGAGGTGCCGGCGTATCAATGAGTAGAAGGTAATCACATACAAGAATACAGGGATTCGGCATATAATAAATTCCGGTATTGATTGATGGCATAAAACCCTCAGTTTCGTCATTCTTTGGAAAATGCCGGTTTGGATCCTGAAAGTGAGAGGATGGATTGGAAATGAGAGCAATATTCGCCGCTGCAACTTTGGTTCTGCTGGGGATGGCAAGTCTTCTTCTGGTGGTGAACGGGCCCAATGTGGCGGAAGCCCAGCAGTCTGAAATTCAGGTGCTTAACCACCGGGTGGAAACCAACTTCCCCACGGACGTCAAGTTCTACGTTGAAGTTACTGGTCCAGACGAAATTGAGGAAGTTCGCGTGATTATGAAGACGCTGGGACAAACTACCCGCAGCGCCTACCGGCAGGTGGAATTTGAGCCGGGCAACAGCGTCAGCGGCGAAGCGGAACTTCTGACAAGCGGCAATAACTACGTTCCACCGGGCACCAGAATGGCCTATTCCTTCGAGGTCAAGGACGAAGCAGGCCGGACTCTTCAGACTGAGGAGCAAGTCTTTGTGTACCTGGACAGCCGGTTTGAGTGGTTTACCGTCTCCGAGGGAATAGTAACGGTCTATTACAACAATCCGCTGGTCAAGAGCAGGGCCGAGCATGTGCTGGAGACTGCGCTGACCTCCATGGAAATTACGGGGCCGGCCTTGGGAATAATCCCCGACGTGCCTCTGCACATCGTTACTTACCATAACTATCGCGACATGGTGGGAGCCCTGCCCTTTCGCTCCCAGGCAACCAGTAGCCAGTTGATTACCCAGGGTATGGCCTTTGACGAAGAACGAGTGTTGATGGTCCACTCCGGAGACGGGTTTGTGACCTCCACCACTGCCCACGAATTTGTTCACCTTCTGGTGGGTGATGCGCTGGGCAGGGCCTATTCCCGGGTCCCCGCCTGGCTAAACGAGGGCCTGGCCGAGTACGGGTCTCGCCACAGCGGTGACCGGCAACTATTGAACCGGGGCATTGAACGGGCCATTGACAGAGGTACGGTCCGTCCTCTCTGGCACCTCGTTTCCTACAGCGGCACGCCCCAGGAGATCATATACGCCTACGCCCATGGTGAG
>DAOUHR010000060.1:0-5199 GCA_034428635.1 Dehalococcoidia bacterium | reverse complement strand
CCTGTTTCTCTCAAGTTCCACAGTACTCCAATGCGGTCGTTAATTTGTCCTACCAGATATGCGACCACAACGTCACTCATCCGGTCTTTGTAATGGTTGTCGTGCAACTGGTCTGCTATGCCCTGGAGGTTCACCAGATCCGGCAGGTCAAATTCACTGGCCAACAGTACGACAATCTCCCGCCGCAGGTTGTGTGACCGATTTCGCCAGTTCCGGTCTTCCCCGATGGCCTTGACGGCATGGGCCACCGCCCCGGAGGCCTTTTCGGAGGCCTGCACCCGGTCGCCCATGGTGTGCAGTTCGTAGTTGGCCTGGGCCATCAGGCGTCGGCTCAAGTCAGCGTGGCGATTGGCGTTGACGATAGACATGAAGGAAACCACCCGTCACTTCGAAATTACCGCGAACCGCGATGAAGCAAGTCTAGCCAACGGGTCCGCGCTGGTCTATACCTCGCACCGTGATGCTATTGGCCTCCACGACGGGCAAGCGAAAGGTTCAGGACCTTTATAGCAACTCAACCGGGTCCACGTCTATGGTCACGTCCCGGGTGGGCAGGTCTATTCCTTCCAGGAAGCGGTGCAGGTTGCGGCCCCGCAGCAACAGGTTCCAGCGGTAACGGCCGCGAATCCTGGGGGGAATGCCGGGCGCGGGCCCGATAATGCGGACGTTGGTCAGGCCCTGGGAGGTGATGCTTTCTCGCATCAGGCGGGCGGCGGTGATGGCCTGCCGCTGGCAGGTTGTGGGATTGGTGTCCTGGTAGAGCAGGCGCACCAGGCGGTTGAAGGGAGGGTTGCCCTGACGGTGGCGGGTGATCAGCTCGGTCTGGAACAGGGCATGGTAGTCCTGTTCAGCGGCGGCGGCCACGGCGTAGTGGTCGGGATTGTAGGTCTGGATGATCACGCGGCCCCCATCCGGCCCCCGGCCAGCCCGGCCGGCCACCTGGCACAGGAGGCCGAAGGCCCGCTCGCCGGCTCGAAAGTCGGGGCGGTAGATACCCACGTCGGCCAGCACCACGCCCACCAGGGTAACGCTGGGCAGGTCGAGGCCCTTGGCCACTACCTGGGTGCCCACCAGCACCTGGATGTCGCCGGAGGCCAGGCGGCGCATGGTCTCGTCGGCGTCCAGGCCCGAACGGGCGGCATCGGAGTCCCACCGCTCTGCAGACACGCCGGGGAACAGGGACTTTACCTCGTCCAGAACCCGCTGGGTGCCTATGCCCAATTGCCGGATGTGACGGCTCTGACACTGACGGCAGATACCGGGCGGGCGACTGCGCCGGTTGCACCGGTGGCAGCGCAGGCGAGACTCGGACGAGTGATAGGTAAGGGTGGTGGAGCAACCACTACAGGTTACGACGTAGCCGCAATCCCGGCACTGAACTATGGGGGCGCTGCCCCGTTGATTGAGGAAAAGAATGGCCTGCCTTCCGCTCTCGACGCATTCGGTCAGTCCCTGGGCCAAAGCCCGGCTGAAGATGCCCCGGTTGCCCTGGCGGAGTTCCTGGCGCATGTCAGCGATTTCAACTTGAGCCATGGCGCCGGCGACTTCGCCAGATATGCCGTTGGCCGCGCCATTACCATCTTGCGCTACGGGGGTTGCCTGCGCCTGGTCAGGCCGATGTTCGAAGGGAATGCGGTGGGGCAGTTCCAGTAGTCGGTAGTGGCCCTGCCTGGCGAGATAGTAGGTTTCCACGTCCGGGGTGGCACTGCCCATTACCACCACGGCGCCGGTCATACGGGCCAGTTCCAGCGCGGCGGTACGGGCGTGGTAAAAGGGGTGGGCGTCCGCCTGCTTATAGGTCCATTCGTGTTCCTCGTCAATAACGATCAGGCCCAGGTTGGGCAGGGGCGAAAACAGGGCGGAACGGGGACCTACTACCACGTCATAGTCGCCGTCACGAATTTGCCACCACTGGTCAAATTTTTGCCGGTCGGTAAGCCCGCTGTGGGTTACCGCCACCCTGCCGGGGAAACGGTCGTTGACCCGCTGCACCGTCTGGGGAGTCAGGGCGATTTCCGGCACCAGGAACAGGGCCTTCCGGCCGTTGGCAACCGCCCTGGCGATGGCCCGCAGGTACACTTCGGTCTTGCCGCTGCCGGTAACGCCGTGCAGCAGGAAGGCGCGGGGCTGTTGAGCGGGATTTTCCTGCGCCTCAACAATGGGATTCAGGGCATCGGTTTGCGCGGCGGTAAGCTGCAGCAGCGCTTCCGGCCCACCTGTCTTATTTTGGGCCGTCCCCGGAAAGAGCGGGGCCTCTACGACTCGGCCTTCCTGCCGCACCCACTCCAGGGCCAGGAGACCCTTCTCCACCAGGGCGTCCCCGACACCGGTACCGAAATCCCGGTTGGCCTGGGTGGTTGAGTAGCCGTCCTGTTGCTCCCGCACCGCCTGCAGCAGCCTCTCCTGCCTGGAAGAAACAGTAATCTCGGGTTGGGGCCAGTTGCCCAGGACATCGGGACTGCCGGTGGGGACCAATCGCGAGTCGTAGCGGAAGGTACGCGGACGGGGCAGGTCGACCCGTCGGTGGACAAAACCCTGGTCTACCAGGCGGTTGACCTCGCGTATTCCCGACCGGCCCAGCAGTTTGGCAAATTCGGCCTCGCTCATCCGGCGCTGCTTTGCCAGGGCAGCCAGCGCCTCCTGTGAAGCCGGTTTCAGGTTTTTCCCGTCGGCTTCGTCGGCGGGAAGGGGAAGAATCTGGGAACGTACCTGGCCCTTAAAACCAGGGGGAAGAAAGAGGGCCAGGGCATCAAACAGGGAAGAGAAGTAATAGCGGCTGACCCAGCGGGCCAGGGTAAGGGAACGGTCATCCAGCAGACGGCCTGGCTCCACGGGCTGGAGAATGTCACGAGTGGCGTCCACCTGCGGCGCGGCAGCCAGCTCCATAACCACGCCCTGGAGAATGCGACGCCCGAAGGGAACCCAGACCAACTGGCCGGGTTCGACGCGGAAACGCTGGGGGATGCTGTAGGAAAAGGTACGGGAATGGCCTACCGGGGCGTCCACCGCTACTTCTGCGAATCTGGTCATAGTGGCCGACCGGCAGGGAAGAGTTTGGGGAATCTCGCAACCGCTTATTTTCAGGGAGCCCGGCTGCCGCGCAACCCAATTGCCTTCGCCGCCGCATTCCTCAAAGTAAGACTTGTCAGCGCCAACCAGGCCAAAGCGAATTAGAGAAAGCGGCGGACATGAAATCCGCCGACTTTATCTCCGCATCAACTACACCGCTACTGGGCAGCGGCCTCGCCCCGGGGACGGCGGGGCACCGTCTTTTCCTTGATACGGGCGGCGCGGCCCTGCAGTCCACGGAGGTAATACAGCTTGGCCCGGCGCACTGAGCCCCGGCGGGTAACCTCCAGCGAGTCAATCAGGGGTGAATACAGGGGGAAAATACGCTCGACGCCAATACCGCCGCCGGCCATGCGCCGCACGGTGAAATTGGCCGATGGGCCGGTGCCGTTCTGGCGGCGAATCACCACGCCCTGGAAGGCCTGGATACGCTCCCGTTCGCCTTCACGAATGCGGAAGTTGACTCGGACCGTATCGCCTGCGCCAAAGTCGGGAATGGTGGGGTTGGTTTCCGGTTGAAGAATCTGGGCGGCTTCCATTTTCTAACTTTCTGCCTTTCTGTTAAGTAGTCGATTAAATGTATGCTTGGTACGAACACCGTTGCAGCGAATGCGGGAAGCGCTGGCTCACTAGCATACCATATTGATGGGGAGAATGGCAGGGCCCGAATTGACTCATAAGTAATATTACCGAAGGAGGTATCGTTGCCTCACAATTGATGTTACCGGAGGGTGGCATGACGCGAGGCGGAATGAGAGAGTATTTGGACGCTATCAGGCCACGATACAACCGTACCGGTCGTCGGGAAAAGGGGCAGATTCTGGATGAAGCGGTGAGAGTCGCTGGCCAACACCGCAAGGCCTTGATCCGCGCCCTGAATGCCCAGTCCCCGGCCCTCGCTCAGAGCAGGACAGGTCGCCCTAAACGCTACGGTCTGGAAGCCGCCGCTGCCCTGAGGACCCTGTGGGAAACCAGCGACCGGGTCTGTGCCAAGCGGTTGCAATCCTTCCTCCCTGAATTGCTGGGAGTCCTGGAACGTCACGGGGAACTCATCCTGGAGCAGGAAGTAAAGGACCAGGTATGCTCCATGAGCGCAGCCACCATCGACCGCTTGCTCCGTCCCCACCGCCATCCGGAGCACAGGAGACCCTTCTCCACTACCAGGCCCGGTTCCCTGCTCAAGGCGGCCATCCCCATACGCACTTTCGCTGAATGGAACGAACACCAGCCCGGCTTCCTGGAAGTAGATTCCTGGAAGTAGACCTGGTAGCTCACTGCGGGGAAACCACCGAAGGCCAATACCTCAACACCCTCAGCGCCGTGGACATCGCCACCGGCTGAGTGTCCTGCAGGGGCGTGCTGGGTAAGGGTCAACAAAGAGTGGGTGGCGCCATCCATCACATCGGCCAGAAACTTCCCTTCCCCCTCCTGGGTATCGACTCCGACAACGGCAGCGAGTTCATCAACCACCACCTCTACGCCTACTGCCAGCAGCAGAGCATCACCTGCACCCGGGCCAGACCCTACCGGAAGAACGACAACGCCCACATCGAGCAGAAAAACTGGTCCGTGGTCCGTCGACTCATCGGCTACCACCGCTACCATTCCCCACGGGCCCTGGAGCAACTGAATCGGCTCTATCCCCTGGTAGAACGCTATGTGAACTTCTTCCAGCCGGTAATGCAACTGCAGGAAAAACACCGCCAGGGAGCCCGAGTCCGCAAGGTGTATGATTCCCCCAGAACTCCTTTCCGGCGCCTCCTGGAACACGGCGCATTGACCCAGGATCAGCGCCAGCAGTTGGAGCAACAATATCGGCAGATCAACCCAGTGAAACTGCTGCGGGATATCAACAAGGAACTGGACCGTCTATGGCAATTGGCCGACACCCCATGACCACCCCACCCAAAGTAACACTAATTTTGACGCAACGTATGACCCTTCGGTAACAGTTTCTTTTGAGGCAACACGGGGCCGATTGCCCGCAGGTAGGGCAATCGCGTCATAATCCCGCAGTCCACTTAAGGGGCAGGGTCTTTCGATTATTGGACGGGAGCACCGACCAATGAGAGGGAACGGGAAGGTCTGGTGGCGCAGCGACGTAGTGCGGCGGCGATGTTGGGTTCCTTT
>DAOUHR010000059.1:0-11224 GCA_034428635.1 Dehalococcoidia bacterium | reverse complement strand
CTCACCCAACTGCATGTCGTACTTAAGCTGTTCAACTAATGCGCTGTAAAATGCGTAAAGGTGGCCCATAGTCGGAAATTCCCCGTTGCTTTCTGGTAGTGCAAGAACCCGCCAGCTCCATGCTGGTCGCCTGTTTGTCAGCAGTGTGGGGCTATGAAGACCCCGCCATTGCCAGGGATTCCCGCCCTTTTCAAGGCTCATCAGGATCTCAAAAAAATCGGCGGGAAGCTCAATCCTGATAAGAGCTTCCCGCCGCTGTTGACGTCCAATTCCTGCGAACACTCTAACTCAGGAGCAATGTTCCACTCCAATGCCACCCAACGACACCCACAAAGACGAACTCGACGGCGCCCGCATGACGGGGCCGCCACTGACAATGTTCTGAGTGTTGAGAAATAATCATGATCGCCTTTCCACCGAATGAGCAGTAGCAAACTACCACCAGGGTAAGAAAGTTGTCAAGAAAGCGTCCGCAAGTAAAGGAACTCCTTTCCTGTGTGCCCGAACCATCTACTTCATTGGCAGGTGCGTCCATAGTCAAGCCCGGTGGGCCTGTCAACTGGTCTTGAGCATATAACTGTCTCTCTGCTGCCAGACCGGGGTCTTGGGTCGGTGCCTTACAGCCTCAAACCCACCGTCTCGGTTGAATTCAGATCCCGGATGGCGGCATCCAGCCGCTCCAGGGTGTTATGCAGGTACTCCTTTGCCCGGTCACCTTCATACTCGCAGTAGCCCCCGGAGACTATCCAGAAAACAAAGAGGTCCAGCATGGACACCCGGTAGTCATACAGGCATTCATCGAACGAATAACCCCTTATACCCTTGTCTTCCAGGATGGAGTGGTATCCTCGAAGAAGTCCGGTTTCCACTGCCTTCCGTTCCTTGGGAGGGAATGCCTCACTTACGAAGGTGGCGACGTCATAGACGCCCCGGCCCCGGCCGCAAAACTCCCAGTCCATTACCACCAGAGACTGGCGGCCTTCCGCAGTCGTGAAGAAGAAATTGTCCGGCCGGTAATCCCCATGAACTAGGGTCAAGGGGGGCAGGGAAAGCTGGCCTTTAATCCGGTGGATTTCCGCCGCCAGCCGGTCGCCCAGCGACCGCAGTCGCCCGGGCATCGCGTCCCCTGCTCTTTGCAGCAGAGAAGCCCAGGCGCCGGAGTACATCTCCTGGTAGGTTTCGACTTCGGCGTTCCTCAAGGGCAGCCAGGACAATCGGCCCAGAAGCGGGCTGTCCCACCACTGGGCCTGGAATTCGGCCAGTTGACCCACACATTGGCGGGCCTCGTCCAGGGAACACCCGGCCACGCTGTCGCCCTGGCGGGCATGGTGCAAGTCCTCCAGCACCAGGATTGTGGCGCCGGTGGCCGGATCCGTGTCGCCGTGGTAACAATGTGGAGTCTGGATGCGGACCCCGTCGGCCAGTTCCCCGTAGAAATTGACCTCCCTCAGGCTCTGGCCCAGCCGGCTGAAGACCTTCTGCAGCAGGGGGTCGGCCGAAGGAAGCTTTACTATCACCGAGCTGGGCAGCCCCGGGGCTACCCCGGCGTAGTTCAGCTTCAGCCGGTACAGCTGGCTCATATATCCCTTGCCCTCGACGATAGCCTCAACCGAAAATTCGGTCACCGGCGCACCGGAAGCTTCCCCGCCGCCATTCAGGGCCCGGGTTAGCCAGGCCGGAGTGATGTCCCCTACTTTTCGGGGAACTGCTAAACCTTTCATCTCAGCGCTGCCGTTGCCATACCTTTTCCACGGCTAGTTGAAACACGGTCCTCACCCGTCCTTGCGCGCAAAAAAGACGCAATGATCCATGGGCTTGGGATCCTTGAAGTACATCACGCCGCCTAGTTTTTCTCCGTCCTCCGGTATGACAGTCATGCCCAGGCCTGCCAGCCTGGCAAGCACCGCTTCCACTTCGTAGAGCTGGAAGGTGCGGTCCGACCCATAGTCACGGTCGTAAACGGTGGCGATGCCGCTGCCGTACTTGAACATCAGCTGCAGCACACCGCCCGTCCTCAACACCCGGCTAAATTCCGGCAGTGTCGTCCCCAGGGAAATGGGCGGTTCTATGTGTTGAATGACCGCATTGCACAGTACAAAGTCAAAGGACGAATTGGGGTGGGCAAGGGGTTGCCGAAGGTCCACCACCGACACCCGTTCCGCAATCTCCGGATGCAGCCTTTGCGCCTCCATGACGTTCTCTGCCACGGCGTCTATTCCGTATATGTCGTAGCCCTTCTGCCAGTAAGAAAAGACGTCCCGCGCCCCTGCGCCGCAACCGGCGTCCAAGCCCCGGCTGCCCGTCGGGACCAGTTCCTGGAGACGGTCGATCAGGGCCGTATCCCCGGTGAGCGCCGAATGGGATACATCGGTGTAAACCGACTGGATGAAATTATGGCTTACCTCGGCGTAACGCTGGGCGTGGGAACGGTAAAAGGATTCGGAAAAATCGGGATTTGTGCTCATTTTCTTGCCTTCGTGAACAGGATTTAAGATTCAGGCTTCGAACAGATCGATGAACTGGCCGGACATAAGCTTGGGAGCGTGGGCCGCCAGGTACAGGGCCGCCTGGGCCACCTCCTCTCCGGTTATCCAATCCGGGTCTCCCTCCGGATAGTAGGCACGGGCCATATCCGTGTCCACCCAATCGGGATTGATGCCGTTGACGCGAATACCGTGGGGACGGAGCGACTGGGCCAGGGAAGCCGTGTAGCCGATAACGCCCCACTTCGACGCGGCGTATGCCCCGTTGTCCCCGTCGGGCTGCCGGCCGGATGATGAACCGATGTTGACGATGACGCCCCTGCCTTGCCGGGTCATGTGGGGCGCCACTGCGCGGCAGACCAGGTGTACCCCCCGCAGGTTGGTATTCATCACCTCGTCCCACTGCGCCATGGTAGTTTCCCATACCGGCGTGTCGTAGGTGATTACTCCCGCGTTGTTGACGAGTACGTCGATGCCGCCCCACTTGCCGACAACCTCTTCGGCGACCCCGGAAGCATCAGCCTCCCGAGTCACGTCCAGCACAAAGGCTTCCGCTACCCCACCGGCGGCGCAGATTTCGTCAACCACCTGGGCCAGCCGTTCCAGGTCTCGTCCGGTTACCGCAACTTTGGCCCCTTCCCCCGCGAAGGCCAGGGCGATGGCCCGGCCGATGCCCCGGCCCGCCCCGGTTATCAATGTTACCTTTCCTTCCAGCAGCATTCTCCGCTTTCATCCTCCAAACATCTATCTCACGTGAATACTCGAAGTATCAGCCAGCGTCCCTCATTAGTGGAGACTTGTAGGGACGACCAAGGTACTCGGGCCGCTACTGGAGCCTACATTCGCAGTTCCAGCCTGGGCGCGAGAAGACGTTCCGGCACTTCGGTTTCCCGCATGAACTGTACCAGCATCCGGTGGAGTTCCCGGGCCTCCCCGATGTTCTTTTCTATCAGGTTGTTGGCCTGGACCGGGTCCGTCTCCAGGTGGTATATCTGGGACACTCCTTCCAGCGGGCTGTAGAGCAGGCTCCAACCCCCGGAGGTAACTGTGGTTACCGGGGGTTCCGTCAGCACCCGCAACAGGCTGTCCACCGAATGGACCGGGTCGCCCACGTTGGCGAAGGGCAGGCTGCTGACCACGTAGTCCCGGCCGGAACGGTCAGCGTCCCGCAGGGCCGGCGCCAGGGAGCGGCCCTGCACGAAGGCCGGCACGTCGATGTTCAACAGGTCCAGCACCGTGGGCATCACGTCCACCGCGGAACTGAGGCCCCGGTAGGAACCGGGCGAAACTCCCGGGGCTCGGACCAGCAGGGGCAGGTGGACTATCTCTTCATACAGGGGCGAATAGCTCCACTGGGAACCGGGCTCATCGTAAGGGCGCAGGGTACCGTCGGGATACTTGTCCGAGCTCATCTTCCCGAACAGGCCCCCGTGCTCCCCGAAGTAGAACCCGTGATCGGTGGTGAAGATGACCACCGTCTTCTCCGCAAGGCCCATGTTCTCCACCCACCGCAGCAGAAAGCCCAGCCAGGTGTCCACCATGGTAATTTCGCCGCAGTAGGTGGCGTGGCCCTTGCGCATTCTGGCTTCTTCGTACCCGGGCACGTCGTGCCAGTTCCCGTAAACGGGCAGCACCAGTTCCCCGTCGTATCCCGGCAGGTAAAGCTCGGTGTAGTGGGAGGGGGCGTCCCAGGGTTCGTGAGGGTCCCAGGTGTCCACGTAGAGAAAGAAGTCTTCCTTGTAGTGCTTTTCCAGCCAGCGCATGGCGCTCATGAAGGTCTGCGGCGCGTTCCGGTCGGCTTCGTACCGCCAGGCCGCCCGCACGTCCAGCGCTTCATTGTGGTAGCCGGGTTCGGGTATCAACGACCACAGGGTGTCCTGGCCCCGGTTGAAGAAGAAGGACTGGAACCCTCGGTCGTAGTTCATTCCGTCCCGCAGGTAGTAGGGGGTGTCCACCGAGGCGGCGGTGTGGTAGCCGTTTCCCGCCAGGATTTCGGCCAGGGTGGTTACGCCGGCGGGCAGGGGTTCCCAGCCCATGAAGGACATGGTCCAGCGGCCGGTCTGGTGGTCGGCCCGGGTGGGCATGGTGGGAAAGCCAGCGGAGTAATGGCCGTCAAAGCGCACCGCGCCGGCGGCCAGGGCATCCAGGGAGGGAGTTTTGATCCAGGGATTGCCGTAGGCCCCGATGTGATCGCGACGAAAGGTGTCAGAAACCATCCAGATAACGTTCATACCGGCACCCCGTGAAGGTAGCCGATGAAGAACCGCCCAGGGAAAACGCAGGGCAGGCTTCGCCAGCGGAAGTGGAGAGGATCGACGCGGGCTGCGGTCCGGCCCATAGCTGGGAATGCGGGAGGGTCAGCCCGTGAGAGGGGCACCGGTGAGCGTCAGGAAGCAAGCAGCCCACCGTCGCTCTTTTGGATGATACGAAGCGGGAGAAGCGGCGTCAATGGGTTGTTGCCCTGTCTTCCTGCCAACCCTATAATTGGCGGCCAGAGGCCCATTGCTGTCTGACCTGGTTTTCCCCGGGCCCGCCTGCTGACGAAATCCTGCGGCCGGAGTTGCTTATGTTGCGGTTTGACTTCCTGGAGGCCAGGAACCTGCGCCACGCCATTGCCCTGCTGGAACGCCACGGGGATGAGGCCAGGCCGGTGGCCGGCAGCACCGACTTCCTGGTGCGCTGGCGGCAGGGGTTCTGGCGGCCGGCCTGCGTCGTCAACCTGAAGGGTATCTCCAGCCTGGAGCGCATAACCTACAGCCCGCAGAACGGCCTGCGTACCAATCGTGCCATAGGTGGGGCGCGGTTGGTAGATGACGGGTGGTCATTGGGTCGAACCCCATTTGATGATACATATGATGCAGTGCCGTGGCGGCCATCACTCGCCGCGCCGCGCCACCGCAGACTCCACCGACGCTGCGGCAAACAGCACGCCATACGCAACGATAAGTGGCTTGCAGAACCAGAAGAAGCCGTTGCCAGTGCAGAAGAAACCCATCGTAATGTTGACCGACCAGATGGGAACACGAAAATAGCCGTAGGTCGAGAACACCCAATCCAAAGCTTCCAGCAGGGCCAGAAGCAGTAAAGCTTATCCGGCGGTCTGTCGCAAACTCTTCTGCGTCGTCACTGACATTCGCTTGCCGCATCTCCCAAGGGCCACACTCGATAGAAACGGCCATCCGCAACTGCTACCGACAGTCTCTCGACAGTTGTTGCTGTCGACTGGGCCGGGCGACCGCAGAGCCAGAAGGCGGCATCTGCCGGAACGAACCGGCCCCAACTCATCATTACAATGCTGTTGCACCACTAATCCCGAGGCACCACGCGCTGTGCACCGGTCACTTTGACCTCGGTGATAGTGATTCCCGGAAGGGCCAAGGGGATACCACGGGTGTCATCAGCGTAGATATATTCCGTCCCGTTTTCCTGGGCAAAGACCCATCCGGTCGCGTTCTCTTGGCAGGCATCATCAAAGCAGAGATTGACGCTTGTGCTTCGCTCAACGGGCTCAGCATCACTCCTATCCTTGGCTTTACTGAAATCGACAGGCATCAAGCGAGCCGCAGGGAGATGGTATTCCCCGGGCTCAAGGGGCGTGCTTTCTCTCGTGCCGGTCACCGAATCATAGACAGTGATATACCCGTCCTTGACTTCTCGATACGAGCCTTGCTGGGTATAGCTCCCTGCGCCACTGCCCACTGTAGGAGCTGCCACGACCGTTGACCGCCAGTCGTTCCAGCCCCTGTACTCAAACTCGTGCTGGAGGGTACCCTCGTCGAGCTCGTAATTCATCGTCAGTTCAGGCCAGTCTGGTGGATCGCCGCTTCCCAGGGCGTACCCCCAGACCACGAAGGCGGTTGCCGCTGCAGCCAGGCAGAGCAGGCCCATTGTGCCAAACAAAGTGAAGCGTCTGGGTAATATGCTACTTGTCATTTTTTACTCCTTTACTACGGCAGGACCTAGCTAGTTCAATCCGGGGTAGAGGACCGTACTCGGATAGGTGAACGTTAGAGGGCCTTCAAAGGAGCACCAGGTAGTCTCCTTGTATTTCAATTCTTGAGACACCCGCCCGTACCTGTACAGGTTAACATTATCGTTCAGGTAATGGTAAGATAGACCCGGCGTGCCTGTACCTGCCCATGGGGTGGGCCCGTTACTGGTAACCAAAATCCAAGAACCACTAGGTGAATTTCGCTCCCAGTATTTCGTGTACTCTCGCCGCCACTTGCCATCGTACCAGCAGAATCCGGAATCCGGGTGCCGACCACCCACCTTGACCTGGGTGACTACGTTTCCCTCCGGTAGGGCGAAGTAATTGTACCGGACCCGGATGTAGTGTGAGATGCCGTCGCCGTCTCTAAGGTCGTCGTGTTCCTCGATAGCATATTTGGTGATATAGGACGCGTGTACGGGAGCAAGCGTTTGCGGTGCGTACATTTGTACGCCCACACCCACCACTAGTCCTATGACCACTGCGGCGATCGCGAGCACGAAGAGCCGTGTCCACCGACTATTTAGAATAGAATGCATAAACAACCTTCCTTCTTAGAAAGTGAGAATTGTTGGGATCGTACTCCGGGAGGAGAGGAGGGTAGGAAAGGAGCCAAAAGCCAATTACAGGGATAATATGGCGGCAAGCCCGAATGCTGCCAATTTAGTTCTTTAACGAATTGATGTCGTCATATCGCTACAGATGGCGTGCATACCTTGCTGTTCACCTGGAGCTGCGTCTCGATGAGTTCAGATCTTCGCGAACAAGATGTAATAACGTCAAATATCAATGTCTAACCAAATTCGTTCTTATTAAACTACGACGGTGAATGCCTTAGTTTGGTCATTCAAATGCCCGTGCTCATTCGCCGTGATTGATATTAACTGTCATTTAACATGGAAAGCGTATCTTCAAGATTCTTAATAACCTGAGTTCAGGATAAGGGATGCCTACCAAAGAAAGAAATGGTATTCTTTCTGGTAGACGAATACCAAGGAGGCATCTCCATGAGTCTACTTAAACGGTTTTGTAATGTCGCTGATTTCTGACAAGCTTTCCAACTGCATTGGCGCCGGGTCCCCTGGCCCGGGGAGTGGCTAGGAGGGTTCACACGCCCCAATTGTCCCCCAGTGAAATCATGACGATTCTCATTCACTTTCACCAGTCCCACTACCGCACCTTCAAAGCCTACTATACTGAACATGTCCTGCTGCGCCTCCGGCCTGAATTCTCCGAGTTGGTCAGCTACAACCGCTTCGTGGAGTTGATGCCCACCGTGTTCGGTCCTATAGCAGCCTATTTACAGCAATGCCGGGGTTATTGCAGCGGCATCTCCTTTGTGGATTCCACCGCCATCAGGGTGTGTCACAACAAGCGTATTCCCCGGCACCGGGTTTTGACGGCTTGGCGCAGCGTGGCAAGACCTCCATGGGTTGGTTTTACGGCTTCGAACTCCATCTGGTGGTCAATGACCGGGGCGAAATGCTAGCTTGCCGGCTAACTCCGGGCAATATGGATGACCGTAAGCCCCTGCCTGACTTGACCAAGATCTTGTTTGGCAAGCTCTTGCGTGACAAGGGCTACATATCCCAACCACTGTTCAAGCAACTGCTGGCCCTGGCCGCCGACCGCCTGGGCGTCCCCCCGGATGCCCTGGTCTGCGCCGACGGCCGGGTCTATGTCCAGGACAACCCGCCCCAGGGCTATACCCTGGGCCAACTGGCTGCCATGAGCGTTACATCCCGCTCCGGGCCCATCATTGGCAACGCTTCCCTTTCCACCCTGCCCTACGCGCCGGTGTTCAGCGCCCAGGCGGCAGAGGTGGAAGTGGACAAAGACACGGGCCAGGTCAAGCTCACCCGCTACGTGCAGTGCCAGGACGTGGGGGTGGCGATCAACCCCATGGCCGTGGAGGGGCAACTGGAGGGCGGCGCGGTGCAGGGCATAGGCCGCGCCCTGACCGAGGACATGCAGTTTGACCCGGAGACGGGCGCGGTGCGTAACCCGTCCTTTGCCACCTACCTGATGCCGCTGGCCCTGGACCTGCCCGAACTGGAAACCCTGTTGGTGCGGGTGCCGTCGGAGGACGGGCCCTTTGGCGCGCGGGCCGTGGCGGAACCGCCGGGCTTTGGTCCCCCGGCCGCCATCGCCAACGCCATCTACGACGCGGTGGGAGTCCGCATACGGGAATTGCCCCTGTCGGGCGAACGGGTGCTGGCCGCCCTGCGTGGCGAGGGCGATGACGTCGCCTACATCGGCGATGAACTGGACGAATTGAAGCGGGCGGAAGGGTTGGGCAGTTAGCGCCCATTCCCTTCTTCAAGACTAAGCCCAATTACAACACCTGACCAGGGGAGGGACTTATGAAGTATGACGTAGTAATCATCGGGGCCGGTTCGGCCGGGTGCGTATTGGCTTCCCGCCTGACCGAGGACCCGGACCGCACGGTTCTGCTGCTGGAGGCCGGGCCGGACTACCCCGATTTCGAGTCCTACCCCGACGACCTGAAGTACGGCTACAACCAGGTGGCTTCCGCCGTCAACGCCCCCCACAACTATTCCTTCACCGGCATCGCCACCGGGGAGCAGGGCAACACCATGCCCGTGCCCCGGGGCCGCGTGGTGGGCGGTTCCAGCGCCATTAACGGCCAGGTGTTGCTGCGGGGCGTCCCCGAGGACTACGACAACTGGGCGTCCTGGGGCAACGACGAATGGTCCTTCGTCAAGACCCTGCCCTACTTCCGCAAGTTGGAGACGGACACTGACATCCACGACGACTTTCACGGCTTTGACGGCCCCATTCCCGTGCGTCGCCACAAGGAGGAGACCTGGCTGCCGGCCCAGGTGGCCTTCCACCAGGCCTGCCTGGCCGAGGGCTACCCCCACGACCCCGACATGAACCACCCCGATTCCTGGGGTGTCGGGCCTATTCCCATGAACAACCCCGACGGTATCCGCATGAGCACGTCCCTGACCTACCTGAACCCCATCCGGCATCGCCTGAATCTGACGGTACGGTCCAGCGTTACGGCCCACCGGCTCATATTTGACGGGAACCGGGTCGTGGGCGTCGACGTTGAAAGCGGCGGGGAGCGGTTCGTGGTGGAAGGGGACGAGTTTATCTGCTGCGGCGGGGCCGTAGGTTCGCCCCAACTGCTGCTCCTGTCCGGCGTGGGTCCGGCGGACCACCTGCAGGAAATGGGCATCCAGGTCCACCACGAACTGCCCGGTGTGGGCCAGAACCTGCGCGACCACCCCAACGTGCGCATTCCCGTGCGGGTGAAGGAGGGCTTCCCCCTGGACCCGGAGGCGCCGCGAACCCAGCTAGCGCTGCGCTACACCGCCGACGGTTCCGACGACCGGAACGACATGCAGATCCTGCAGTCTTCCTTCTCTTCCCCCATGGGCGGCGACCCGCTGGAGGGCGAGGGCATCCGGTTCACCTGCATCATTGAACTGGCCGTGGGCGCGGGGGAGTTGAAGCTGGCTTCCACCGACCCTTACGAGCAGCCCATCCTGGACTACAACTACCTGGAAGAGGAGTGGGACCGGGAGCGGCTCAGGGAGGGCGTCCGCCTGTGCCTGAAGCTGCTGGAAAGCGACTCCTACCAGGACATTGTCGAGGAGTGCATCAGCCCCACCGAGGAGGACCTGGCGTCCAACGACGCCCTGGACCTGTGGCTGAGGCGCAACGTTACCACCACCCAGCACATTTCCGGCACCTGCAAGATGGGGCCGGCCACCGACGGCATGGCCGTGGTGGACCAGTACTGCCGGGTCTACGGGCTGGAGGGACTGCGGGTGGTGGACGTGTCTGTGCTGCCCGACTGCATTCGCGCCAACACCAATGCCACCACCATGATGATTGCCGAGCGGGTGGCCGACTGGATCAGGGAGGGATAAGGCCGCCAGAATTGTTTCCCCGGACAGTCCAACAGATTTTGAATGATTGCTGTTAAACCCATGTCGTCATTCCGGCCTTGAGCCGGAATCCAGATAGGTAGGAAAAAGTCATCTGGAAAGTACAAGAAAGGCCCTGGATTCCGGCCTTCGCCGGGAAGACGGTTAAACCCCAACCCGTTTTCAATGTCGCTGAATCGCTGGCGCCCAAACCAAAATCAACCCTACAAGGAGGCAGCCATGACCCAACTGCTGGGAAGAGTCAGCCCCGAAGAGGAACAACGGTTTTACGACAATACCGAGTCCGCCGGCCTGCGGGCAGCGTGGATGGGCCGCCGGCTGGAGCGCAAGCCCCAGGTGGAGCCCTTCGCCTGGCGGTGGGAACAGGCCCGGCCTCTGATTCTGAGGAGCGGCGACATTGTTACCCCGGACCGGGACGTGGAGCGGCGGGTGCTCACGCTGAAGAACCCCGGCCTGGACTACGGGACCACCCACACCATGGTGTCGGCGCTGCAGTTGCTGCTGCCGGGAGAGAACGGAGTCGTCGACCGATCATCGTCCTTGCTCTGCAACGGGATCATTTCCGTGGGTGACGCACATTTTACGTTGACAGGCCGCTCCGAGACCCACAGCGGCGCTGGCTCCGGTAGCGAGCACAATCGAGGTACGGAGAGCCGCGAGGTGAGCGCCGAGAGATCGACGTCGTTCACTCGGCGGCGGCGAATCCGGGGAATCGTCGTGCGTCTCGCTCGGAAAAGGCGAGCTCGATGCATGAGACGCCAACCCATGTGAATTCACGAAGGACGTGACCGACAACAATGAGCGGCTGCGGAATTGCAAAACGCGTGTAG
>DAOUHR010000058.1:0-13990 GCA_034428635.1 Dehalococcoidia bacterium | reverse complement strand
AAGGATAAACCCCAATTCTCGGGAATCCCCGGTCCCCAACGCGCTGGAACCCCGTCTCGCAGGTGACTCGGAAAGGCCGTCCCTTTCCGCACCGCAATGGGTGCATGACCGATCGTACTCCGCTACCTCTCCGCCGCATTGTTCGCAGTAAGGCACGATGGTTCACCCCCAGAATTTTTAGCCTGAAAGAAACCTTCTCAAACCTGACTGGAACCCGCTTTGCTCCCCAACCATATCACCCTGGGCCCTTCAACCTTGTTCAGGGTTAGACTACACTGTCAGTCAATCCAGAAATGAACATGAAGCTGTTTTAGACCTCGCGCTTGGGCCTCTTAACCCGTCATTCTGGCCTTGAGCCGGAACGACGGTTAAACCCCAACCCAGCCGCGTTTTTCTCGTCACACCCACGGCCGCCGTTTGGAACGTTCCTTCTGCGAGGTATAGGTGGGCAGCCCCTGCCGGTCCAGCGTTTCGGCCACCATTTCCCGAAACAGTTGCCGGTCGCGGCCCGTCACCACCGCCTGTTCGTGGGCTTCGGTTATTGCCACCGGGTAGCCTTGGCCCTTCCGGCACTGCTCCGCGATCATGCCGTGGCCCAGGGACAGCAGGGGTTCGTTCTTCGCTACCCACCTGGGGACCTCAACCCGGGCAATCTCCTCGCCGGCGTGCAGGTAGTAGAAGTAGACCTGCTGCTCGTCCCCGTAAGAGTCCCGGGGGACCGAAGAGTTGGTCTTGTATATCGGGGAGCGGTGGAAGGGAGTCAACTCCCTGGCAAAAAGCTCCCGGTCCAGGAAGTCGTTGGCTCGGCTGCAGGGCTCCAGTTCCGACCGGCGGTAGCTGCATGACTGCCGGCATCGCTCCACGCCGTGGCTGCAGAGGCAGCGGCGGATGGCGTTGACCACCTCGGTGGTTCGGGGCAGGGACACGTAGGCCGCCAGGGTTACTTCGCGCTCCTGTGCCAGTTGGCGAAACCCCTCCAGGGCCGGAAGTAGTCCATCCTCGATAATGTAACGGCGCACAAACTCCGGGTAGCCCTGTCCGGCCAGCCCCCACAGCACCAGGGTTCCGTCCACCAGGGCCAGCACGGGCCGGTCGACTGGGCATCGCCGCGCCTCCTCCAGCAGGACAGTCAACTCCCGTACCGTGCGGTACAAGCCAAGCAGGTTGCCGGTTATGGCCTCTTCCTGGTTGGCGCTGCCCGGGTCCCGCAGGTACAATTCCTCTTCCCGTGCCGCCAGGTGGGGACGGCTGAAGAAACGCGCGTCGGCTTCGGCGCCATAGGTGAGAACGCAGCCGCCCAGGTTCAGCAGGTAACAGGCCACGGGTAGGTGCCGGTCCACGTCAATGTGCGAGCCGTCCACCGAAAGGGCCGTCCAGTCATCCGGCGGTTGTGGTGGCGCCACGTTCCCCAGCAATGTGTCCGTAACCTGGGCTGCCAGGAAGGGAATCCCCGGTTCGGAGGTCAGCCGCTGCGCTTCCACTGGAGATACGCCGGACGCTGCCTCTCTTAGACGTTCCAGTCTCGTCACACGGTCGCCGTGGCCCCGTCCCAGGGTCTCCGACACCCGGTCCAACTGAACTATGGTTTCGCCCAGGTCAAGCGCCATAATAATACACTCGCATATGGAGAAATTTGGTGAAAGAAAGTGTGGTGGCGGGCGAATTCACCCATTCCCCGCGGAAAGATAGAACCTGAATCCATCCTATCAGCGCCCCGGGGCCGCTTCAACAATGGTGGCCGCCGCGACAGGCTCAATGGCGCTGCCGGACCGCATCCGGGGGAGATTACAGCCCCTTTTCCGTATTTGGTTAAAGCTACCGGTATTTTCTTGTACCATGTGTTAAATGTGCTATAATGCGGTATGCGTCGACTGGCCGAGGTGGTGGAATAGGTAGACACGCGGTCTTGAGGGGGCCGTGGGCGTAAGCTCGTGTGGGTTCAAGTCCCGCCCTCGGCACCATATCGGCCCAGACCCGGCAGTGATAAACCGGTGCAGCTCGAGGCGACGTAGCCAAGTGGTTAAGGCGGAGGTCTGCAAAACCTCTATTCGGCGGTTCGAATCCGCCCGTCGCCTCCATCTTAGTTTCCGCCGGGAACTGTCCGCCCTCCCTCATTTCCGGTCGGCCGCACTCTTCCTTCGGCAGGCCCGGCTCCCCGCCGGACCTTAACTGTTAAGCCGGTGTGGCGGAATGGCAGACGCGGCGGACTTAAAATCCGCTATCTTTAAGATGTGTGGGTTCGAGTCCCTCCTCCGGCACCAACTTTCCTGGCAATTTATACCTACGGAAATGTAAGGCCCCCGAACCGGTTCGGGGGCCGTTTTTGTTGTCCAAAGGCAAAGCCGGCCACAAGGGTCACCTCTATTTGTGCTATTTCCCCGGCTATGGGAGTTACGTGAACTGGTACTCCTGGGTGGACACAATCAATTGCAGCACCTGCCCCACTTGCTGGGTGAATTCGTCGCCGCCGGTGGGAATGGTCTGGTCGGTTCCCAGGTGGTCCAGCAGCAGGTTGCGCGTATCCGCCATAAGCTGGTAGCCCCCCAGCATTTCCAGGCAGCCTTCCAGTAGGTCGCTGGCCGACACTGTGGGGGCCTGGTCGCTGAAGCGCTGCACCACCGCGCGGATTCCTGGCGCCTCCAGGCGACCCATTTCGCTGGCAGCGTAGTTGACCCGCTCCACCAGGGTGCCGCTGTCAATCCACTCCTTGCCCGTGTGCCAGCCCTCCACCGTGGGAGGATTCATCAGGTCCTGGCCCATGTAGCGAATTTCCAGGGCCATGTCGTACATGCGTGGGGCCGGGCGGTTGAAGTCCCCCATGAACCGCAGGGTGCTGCAAACCAGTTCCGCCGGACTCTTCACCTTGGAGAAGCGCGCCTCCTTGAAGAATTCTGAGTTGAACAGTAGCCGCAGCATAGACCGGATTTCGTAGCCCGACCGGAAGTACTCCTCTTCCAGTTGCCGGATAGCCTCCATGTCCCGGGGCGGCGTATCCTGCCACGACGGTACCTGGGGCTCATCGGCCACGAAGAAGTTGTAGAGGTGGCGGGATATGAAGCGGGCCGTGGCCGGTTGCCTGGCGATGATGCGGATGATGTCGTGGCCGTTAAGGTCGCCCGTTTCGCCCAGGAAGGTCTTGTCGCCGTCGATGTGGTCGCGGCGGTTGTAAAGGAACTGGTTGAAGTAGCGGCCATAGGGGTAGCGGGGCATTCCGTTGCCCACGGTCCAGCCGGTAAAGGCCTGGGCGCAGGCTTTCACGTCCTCTTCCGTGTAGTTGGGCTGGCCGTCCATGCCCACGCCCATGGAAAAGAGTTCCAGCAGCTCACGGCCCCAGTTTTCGTTCACTGCCTCCTTGTGGCTCAACTGGTTGTCCAGGTAGTAAAGCATGGCGGGATTGGTGGCCATGCGCAGCAGCAGTTCATCGAACCGCCCCATGCCGTGGTTGCGGAAGTGGTCCAGCTGCTCCAGGATGTTGTGGGGCGCCATTATCTTGGAATCGCCCACGCAGAAGATGCTGTGCCAGAAAAGACACAGTTTTTCCTGCAGCTGACGCGGGGAGTTAACCATCCGGTAGGTCCAGTAACCCTGGTTGGCGGCTAGGTAACCCATGTCCCGCCAGCCCATGTACCGCTGCATCACGTCTGTGTTCAGCTCTTCCTGCTCCTCTGGGTGCAGCAGTTCCTCCACCGTGGCCTCGTAACCCCTGGCGGCTCGTTCCTGCAGTTCTCCGTAGGAGGCGCCGAAACCGGCCCGGCGCATAAGGTGAGCCATCAACAGTACATCATTGTCTGCCATAACTCTCCTCCATCAAATTAAGCATTGTGATAATGTGCCCATTTTACCCGATTTCAGGTTGAATGTCTCAAGAAAACGTAAGGAAATTGCCAGCCCCCGGTAACGGGTGTAATAATTCAGTGCTATCCGTCATAATAAATATATTGGCAACTTTCAAAACTCGAACCACAGGCTGCACTCCATCCTTTCCACGGCCCTGGAGAAAAGAAGCGATGACCATGCAAACCAACCGGGAAATCAAGGCCTATTGCTCCGAATTTGCACCCATAAGACAGGCCCTGACAGACCTTGGCGCTTCCTTCGTGGAGCATACGGAACAGGTGGACTACTACTACAATCTGGCGGATACTCCGGAGGGCAGTTCCCGCCGCCGCCTGAAAATTCGTATCGACAAGGACGCGCCCCAGGTAATTTACTACGAAGAGGGCCAGGAATCGGGAGGAAGGACCAGCAGCTTCCGTGTCTGGGGCCTCAACGGCCATGAGACCAAGGAGATGCTGGACGCCGTCCTGGGCATTCGCGCCGTGGTGACCAAGAAACGAGAGATTTGGAGCAAGGAAAACGTCATCTTCAATCTGGACGACGTTGAAAGTTTGGGCCAGATTCTGGAAGTGGAAATACGCCTTGACCCCGGCTTCGACGTGGAAGGCCAGTTGATGGAGTACCAGGAACTCTTCGGCCCTTTCCTGGGAGAACAGATCGTCGGCTCCAATGAGGACCTGGTGGACCGCTTCGCCTAGCGGGCATTCCCCAATACCATCCTCTAATGTCTTTATCCCTGGGCACACCCATCCGACTCAATGGCCGGTCACAATGGCCGGTGCCTGGCCAACCTCTACGTTGTGGACAAGGCCACCGGTCCGGAATTTACCCCCGAGGACCAGGAAGTCATCGGGGTTCTTGCAGTCCAGGCAGCCGCTGCTCCGGTCAACTCCGCACCCATCTGTTCCATGGAAGGCGAGGTGGAATCCGTAGTCATCGTCATTCAGGATATGTCGCCCCTCAACGAAACGGACCGGATGCGGGCCGATTTCTTGAGCCTGGTGGGCCATGAACTGAGAACTCCCCTGACCTCCATCAAGGGTTCCCTTGCCGCCCTGGCCGACACCATTGCCAATTCCGGGTCCGATGAATCCCACCAGTTGATGCGTATTCTCGACCGCCAGACCGAGGCCATGCGCAACCACCTCATCCGCTCCACCTCCAGTTGGCTCAGTGAAACTGACCGGGAAAGAGAGGAAAACAAGCTGGCCATCGCCATTTGCCAGGGCATTGTCAACGCCCACGGCGGGCGTCTCTGGATTCAGCCGGGGCAGTCGGACCAGGGGCTTACCCTGGGTTTCAGTATCCCCGCCGCCGAATTCATCCAGTCTAACCGTTGGCGGGTAAGGGCCCTGCGCGGGCTGGCGACCTTTCCCCGACTCATCCTTCACCGGATTCCCGCCAACATCTCCCCAAAGCGCCGGTCCTGTTCCTGCCGTGGCAGCAGAATGCAGTTGGAGCAGTAATCATTGGCCCGCGGCGACCGCCACCACAGGCAGCACCCGCGCCGCCGCGAGAAGAACCCCGTCCTCCCGTGGCTCCGGAACTCTTCCATGGTTAGCTGGCCGTAGATGGGTGAGTCGGAATCGGAGAAGAAGATCTCCGCTGCCCTCACCTCCTCTGCTGGCCTGCCGGCAACGGCGTACAGGCGGTTCAGCGCCTGGGAAAAGGCTGCCGCCACCGCATTCCAGGAAACCTTCTGGCTGGCCCCTGCCGCCCGCTGCAAATCGGGAATCACCAGTTCCAGGTTGTCCCGGAAGAGCCATTCCTTCAACTGCACGTACAGGGCCCGGGAATCGGCCGCCGTTATCGCGTCTGGCTGGTCCGCAGCCGGGTCGCCGGTCAGCGCGCCGAAGCGCAGCCGCTCCATCCCCGTGGCGTCAATGGCCGGCCCGTTCCAGTGGAAGGCCAGGTTATCCAGCGAAACGTCGGGCGCTCTCCCCGCCAGCACGTACTGGCCCACCACCGGGAAGACCACCTGGCTCAGGTAGGCTGCCAGGAAAGCTGAGGCTGCCACATGCCGGTTGGAGCTTTCCCACGCCCGTTGCCCGTAGGCCGCCACCATATGGCCCAGTCCCCTGTCGTCTCCCTGGAACAGGTCCCGCGCCGTCGTCCAGCCCCCTTCGGCACGCTCCACTTGAGGCACGGCAAAAAAGCCGCCCAGGCTTTCCGCCTCAGCCATGCTCTTGGCCAGCGGGTGCTTCCCGCCGACTGTATCAGCCATGGTAGAACCTCGGCGCTGAACGGTCCACGGGGTCACTGCCCTGGGACAGGTACTTCTGCCGCAGCTGGTCCCACAGGTAAAGCCGGTCCCATTCCGGGCTTTCCGAGTAATTCTGCTGCTCGTCCAGGTGCGGGTTGGGCAGCAGGACGGTTATCTGCTGCTGGCCGCCTCCGTTGAACAGCCTGAACCCCCACGACGTTGGCTGGTGGTCGGGGTTAAGCCGCCGGTACAGTTCCGCCCGGGCCGTGCGCCGTAGCCTGGCAGTTTCCGGGGGCGCCGCTCGCGACTCGCCGATGCAAAGGTGCAGGTGCCACTCCTGGAAATCCACCGTAAGGTAGCCGTCCAGGAACCCGGTGCGGGGCTGGCAGGGCGGCTTGATTTCCCACACGGCCCCCGGCACCAGCATGCCGATGCGTACATGTTCCCACTCCTTGAGGCAGTCCAGCAGCACGCTATGCAGTGTCTCCTCGTCCGTGGGCAGGGGAAACAGCTCGTAGGTCCCGTCCAGTTGCTGGATGATTTCCCCGCGTGGCAGCGGTTCGGTAGTTGTCATGGCATTGCTCCGGCTTGAATGATGGTGCGGGCGTCTTTCTCCGGTGATGGCTTCACCCCTGCCGCCTCTCCAGCTCTTCCCGCAGCCGCTCTTCCTGCTCCGCCAGTTCCGGCGTCACTGCATCGCCAAAGTCAGAGATTTCATACAGGGGGCGCAACTCTATCTCGCTGAGCCCCGGCATGGGATTGGGGCAGCGCTTCACCCACTCCAGCGCCTCTTCCATGTCCTTCACCTCCCACAGCCAGTAGCCGGCCACCAGTTCGGATGTGTGGGGAAAGGGACCGTCAATCACCGTGCGGCTGTCGCCATCAAAAACGACTCGCTTGCCCTCCGACGAAGGTTTGAGGCCGTCGCCGCCCTGCATGATCCCGGCGTCTACAAGTTCCTGGTTGAAACTGAACATTGCCTCTATCAATTCGGTAGAAGGCATGGCTCCAGCTTCACTATCTACGGTTGCCTTGACCAATACCATCACGCGCATCCTGTCTCTCCTCCCTCAACTTTCGACGTATCTTGAAGCATCCGAACGCCGCCAATGATACACGATTTGGCCAGCGGCGATGACGGGCGAATATCCGAGTCTCCCTCCTCTTGCCAGCCTGCATGACCCATCTCCACCATAAGAATACAGCCTGGAAAAAGGGAAACGGAGGCAAGCACTCCCCACCGTAGGGGCAGACCTATGTGTCTGCCCAGGCCCAACCGCCGCAATCGTAGGGGCAGACCTATGTGTCTGCCCTGGTCGAGGGACAATGCCCCTTCATCCTCCGGTACCAGCCCCGGAGAAAAGGCAAAAACGGTACAAAATGGCACAAAACGGGACACTTTTCAAAAAATCCCACCTTCGTGTCCCTTCGTGTCCCTTCGTGGAAGAAAAAAGGAGACAGACAACCATGAGAACCCTCAGCGAAATCAGAAGAGAAATCCGCGCCCTCCAGCGCAAGTACCACCGGCAACTGACCATCTACCGCATGCGCCGCGTCACCGAAGAGGTCCACCACGACTACGCCCGCGCCGTGGCCGACCAGCAGGACCCGCCCAAACCCCTGGAGGTAATCCGCAAGATCGCCGACCAGGGCTTCCACCTCACCACCTGGATGCATCTGCACAACTACCTGGACAAGGTTAGGGAACAGGGCGACATCCCCGAACCCCGGCGCATGCTGCTGGCCCTGCTCCCCTGGGCCTGGGAGAGCAAATACGACCACCTGCTCATGCGGGAACTGCCCGCCCCAAAGCCCAAACCGGACCTGTCCCTGCTCTGGGCCCGCTGGTTCGCCATGTCATAAGGCCCGCACGACGCCAAAACCCCACCGTAGGGGCAGACCTGCGACACAGCAACCGCTCATCCTGAGCCTGTCGAAGGACCCCAGGCCCACCGGCGACCATCGTAGGGGCAGACCTATGTGTCTGCCCTAGCCTGGGGGCTGTCGTCAAATTGAAGGTAGAACTCTCCGTGCGTCCCTTTTCGTCGTTCCCGCGAAGGCGGGAACCCCGATGGGCTGAGGTCGAGGTTCCTTCCTTGGTAGCAATGACATTGAATATGACGACACGCCCTAAGGACAATACCCCTTCGTCCTGCGGACCAAGGCCACGGGCGTGAGTGACAAAATGGGACAAAATGAGACAGAATGGGACGAAAACTAAAAAAATTCTATCTGCGTGAACCTTCGTGCCCTTTCGTGGACAAGAGGAATCCAAAGTAACCTGACTGCATTCCCGCCGGCGACAGCCAGATTGACATAGCTGGGTAGGTGTAGTATATGTTCCCCTAATAGTCGCCAAGACTCCTTTTGGACGGCATAACCCACCCGCTTTGCTACGACTCAGGTAAAAGGATTGCCTAACTATTTTGCATTTAGCGCTATTTTTTGCTGATTTCGTACCAAATTTATTCTTCTCGGTCGGGTGGAACTCTTATCGGAGGAGTAATTGTGAGAATGTTCAAGAAACTCCAGACCAGGGCTATGGTTTATCCGGCAGTATTGCTTATGTTGCTGGTGGGTTTGGCTTGCGGAGCTTCCGAAGAGCCCGCCTCGGCCCCGGCCGCCCAGCAGCAACCGGCGCAGCAGCAGGCCGCTCCCGCGGCGGCACAGTCCGAACCCTCCCAGGCACCGCAGCAGGGTTCCCAGGCGCCGGCATCGGCTTCAAGCAGTAGTTCCGGCGTTGCTGCCAGCAGCGGTTCTTCTGATCCCCAGCCTGCGGTGGTTCCAACGCCTACCGTCGCCCCCCAGGAGGCCAAGGTGGAGCCTGAAGCCGTCGCAGACGTGGACGACGCTCCCTACGGCATCCTGCGTGTAGCCAACAAGGACCTGGGGCCTCCCCAGTTCCTGCCCAAGAACATGGCCGTTCCCCAGGCTACCTACGTCAGCCCCGTAATTTTTGACGCCCTGTGGCGCATGAGTCCGGAAAGGGTGCTGCAGAACGATCTCCTTGAAGACTGGAGCCTTTCCGACGACGGGACAACCTGGCGCCTCCAGCTTAAGGAGGGAATTCCCTACCATAAGGGCTATGGGACAGCCAACATGCACGACCTTATGTGGGTTGTCAACCAGATTATGCTGGACGAGGGTCGCCACCCCGGCAAGACTAACATGCGTCGCATCTTCCAGCGCGATGAAACGGAAACCACCGTCACCTTCATAGACGACCTGACCATTGAGATCAACACCGGCACCCACCAGGCTTTCGACTTCATCTGGCGGTTCCAGCAGTTCGGCGCCAATAACTTCATCCCCCTGGCCAGCCAGGCCTACGCCGATGAGGTTGGTGAAGAACAGGCCACCCTGGAAGGAATCGGCACCGGCCCCTGGCAGTTCGTGGAGTTCCGCACCAACGAGCGGTTTATCTCCGAAGCAGTGCCCGATCACTGGCACAAGACGCCCTATTTCCAGGAATTGCATTACTTCCAGATCGCCGAGGAGTCCACGCGCATCGCCAACTTTCTGGCTGGCGAACTGGATACCATGCAGACCTCCCTGGGTTCAATTCCAAACCTGATTGACGCCGATGGCGTGAAGTTCTTGCGCTTCGCGGGCGCGCTGGAATTGCACATTACCCTGCACGGCCAGCTGTACATCGACCGTGAGGGCATTCCCGAACGGGACGTGGACCTGCCGTGGAATTCCTCCACTGCCGATGTGGAGTCGGCAGATTGGAAACGGGCCAGGGACGTGCGCGAGGCCCTGCGCATCTCTATTGACCGCGAATCTATAGTTGATAACGTACTGGACGGCGAAGGCCACGCCGACAATCCTTACTGGCGGTGGACCGGCTACGAGCAGTTCTTCGACGAAGAGATGCGGAACACCCAGCCGGTGTACGACGTGGAAAAAGCCAGGGAACTTCTGGCCGCCGCGGGCTATGCCGACGGTTTTGAGATTGACATGGCCCTGACCCAGCGGTCCTATCCCGGCACCCCCAAGGTGGGTGAGGCGGTCTGCGTGATGTGGGAGGAAATTAACGTGCGCTGCGCCCAGCACCGCATGCCCATGACCGCTTTCCGCCCCCACTTCGTCAACCGCACCTGGAAGGGCTACAACACCCACGACAACAGCCCCTCCGACGAACCCTTGAATGCCTATAACCAGGGCGTCTCCAGCAAGGGCCTGATCATGCGCGGCATGGAGCACCCCTATCTGGACGCCCAGGTAGAGGCCATGTTTGCGGAGCCCAGATTCGAGGAACGGATGGAGATCCAGCGTGAGACTGCCAAGTGGATCCTGGAGAACGCCGTCCACTTCCCCATTGCGGCGATCAACGTGGTTTGGCCCGTCGGCGCCGAAATCGACCTGTGGAACTTCGGTTGCTGCGCCAGGGACATCGCCTCCAACCTGGAGTTCGTCCCCCACCGCGACCAGTTGGGTGGTGAAGCCTTCCCCAAATAGCGCCCCGCAGCCTCGATGACTGCACTCCAGCCAACCAGAAGCGCTCCCCGGAACTATCCGGGGAGCGCCTTAATCTCCGGTGTTCAACCCTTAGGTCCCGCGAAGCGAGACCTCTTTATATCCGTCACTCCGGCTTTCCCCGGAATCCAGTGTATATCCGTCGTTCCGGCGAAAACCGGAATCCAGAAAGGGGCGTAACAGGTATGGCGGCAGGCTCAATATTGCCGTACAGCGGCTCATTTGCCGGGATATGCAATGACCTCCCAAAGCGGGAACCCCGCCCTTGGGCAAGTACTCAGGACGAGTACAGCCCGCTTACCCGCCCAGCAGCGCCGTCAACTCCCGTACGCTGCCCAGGGAGTCCATCCGTCCCACGGCGGTTATCACCCGTTCTGTCGTTTCATCCCCCAGGCTCTCGCCGGCCAGGGAGCGGAACTTGTCCAGCAGGGCCTCCCGGGGCCGGGGGTTATGGCTATCGCCGTAGTGGGCGCCAGCGCTACCCTCCACGGTGCGGCCGTCGTTGAGGGTTATTGCCACCCGCGCCGCCGGATAGTCGTACCGGCGCATGTTCATGCCCGGATCTGGGGTGATCTCAACCCGCTCGGCCAGTGAGCGTACCGCCGGATCCCCAACCCGCTCGTCATAGAACGCCGGGGCGCCGGTGTCGCCCCCCACCAGGGCGGCGGCCAGGGCGTACGGTATGGAGAACTTGGCCGACAGCATATTCTCCGGCGCCGGGTTGGCCATTATCTGCACTATGGGTGGCGCGGTAACGTAAATGCGCTTAACGGCCTCTGCCCTGAATCCCTCGCGCTGCTGCAGCGCCAGGGCCGCGTCCAGAATCGGGTGGTTATAGAGGCAGCAGGCGTGGTACTTGGTGTAGTTCTGCTCGATCCGCAGCGGTCCAGTGGGGCCGTGCCCTCCCCATCCGGCCACCACCGCTTCCGGGTCAAATCCTTCGCCCAGGATGGTGGTGTACAGGTCAGTGGGGCCGTCGTTGACGGCGGTGAACCCGCACTGCCCCAGGTAGGCGGCCATGATGCCCTGGAACTCGGAACGGCCGGGGTAGAGGTTGCGGATGGTAGCCCCCTCCAGGCAGGGAGCCCAGGTGTTGGCCGGGCTCATGGACATGGCCAGGTTCATTGCCTGGCGGGTGGCCGCGGAATCGTAGCCCAGCAGCCTGGCCGTGGCCGCCGCCGCGCCGATAGTGCCCCAGGTGCCGTGGGAGTGGACCTCTGCCCTGGCCTGCACGCCGGTCCCGATGCGCGACGTAACCTCGTAGCCCACGATCACCGCCTCCAAAGCGGCCCTGCCGGTGGCTCCCACCTCTTCGGCCACGGCAATGGCCCCGGGCGTCACGTGAATGGAAGGATGCCCACCTCCCAGCCTGCTGCCTTCGTCCAGTTCCAGGGCCACGCCGGCGGTGGCGTTGACCAACGCCGCAAACACAGGCTGCATCCGTCTAACCTGGTGCCCAAAGATGGTGGCGTGCCCCACGCCGCTCATAGCCTGAACCAAACGCGCCAGGTTGCCATTCTCCACCAGCCTGCTCCCCGCCAGGATGGCGCCAACAGTATCCAGCACCACGTCCCGGCCAGCAGCCACAGTGGTTTCAGACAAGTCCTCAAGGCGGGTTTCCGCCACGAACTGGGCCAGTTTATCGAGGTAATCGGGAGATTTGTCGCTCATGGGAAACCTCCGGTCAGCAAGTGTCTTGGTGGAGGAGTACTATTGATGGTTTATTCGCCGCTGGCTGGGCGTTCTATAAGGAGGCCGTTGGCTTCACGGTATGCCTGGGCAAATGCTTGCAAATGGTCTTCTCTAATGTTTTCCAGCTTGATTTGAAACGAGCCTCCTCGTCCAACGATCGGTTGGCCGATCAAGTCCTGTAGTAAGTGTGCGGACTCGGGCGAGAATTGTTCCAAATAGCCACACTGAACCCGAAGCACAGACCGATGCTTCACAACCCTCACCAAATTGGGATTGTTGCCGATGGGAAGGCCGATCAGTAGGTTGCATCTGTCGTTGTGAACGTAAGTGCTGAGAACTGCAACCTTTTCTTTTTCTAGGCAGGTGGCCCAGGCATACAGTTTTTCAAGTATTGGTCGAACACTTCCGTCCACCGAATCGATTCGTCCCTTAAAGAGAGCACCACCCTCCACAAAATTTCCCATAACCGATTGGCGTTCTCTGTCTTGTTCCTCTTCACGCTCCCTGATCCTGACCAGGTAGTTCTGTGCTTCTGGGAGGGGAATTATTTGGCTGGTTTCTACCAACAGTTCGGCGCCACTACGATGGGGCTGAATTCGGATGCAGGTAACTTCCAAGCCGGACTCATTCAACCACAAAGCACAAGTTGTCAATTCCGAGGAGAATCCCTCTGATGCCAGGATGATGCGCGGCCTTTCGGAAGAAAAACGAGCATCATCGCTATTTTCGAGATGTTCCCTAATTCGTTCCTCGGCGTCTTCTTCCGAGCCTAGCCTGCCCAAATACGCTCGGTGCGTATCTATAGCCTGCTGCAAAGTCATAGTTGAAACCATGGCCGCATATCGGATTGCCTGCAAGTCCATGTGTTCGCCGGTGTCACCGCGCTCTAGCTCGATTACAACCAAACGTCCAGAGGCATCCAAAGCCAACAAATCAATTCTACGGCTGGAATCCTGCCAGTTGCCGAATTCTTCTGCAATTATCAGCAGCCCTTCTTCCAGCACTTCCGGCTGGTCGCGAAGAATGCGTTGGAGATCGGAGCGTTCCAGGACCCCTTCCTGGCCGAAGGATGTGGGCGCGACCTTATCCAGCCTCTCTTTATCTCCCACCATCTTGTATATAGCCATGTAAGTTTCTCCGCAATTCCGAGATAAGGAGAGCCTACCTGTACACCATTCTCGGCCCCACCGTCTTCATATAGCCTTCGTAGTTGCGGCGGGTTTCGGGGATGGAGTCGCCGCCGAACTTTTCCATGAAGGCGTCGGCCAGGACCAGGGCGACCATGGCTTCGCCGATTACCCCGGCCGGGGGAGCCTGGCAGACGTCGGAGCGTTCGAAGTGGGCCTGCACCGGTTCGCCGGTGTCCAGGTCCACCGAGGGCAGGGGGTTGTGCAGGGTGGCTATGGGCTTGATGCCGAAACGGGCCACCAGGGGCATGCCGTCGGTCATCCCGCCCTCGGTGCCGCCCGCCCGGTTGGTCTTGCGCTGCCAGGGATTGTCGGGGTCGGTTACCGGCTCGATGACGTCGTGGACCTCGGAACCCCGCTTGTTGACCACCTCCCAGCCGGGGCCGATGGAGACGTCCTTGACGGCGTTGATGGACATGAGGGCCTGGGCGATGCGGCCGTCTATCTTCTTGTCCCATTGGATATGGGAACCCAAGCCGATGGGCACGTGGTCTGCGATGACCTCCACGGTGCCGCCTACGGTGTCTCCGGCGTCCCGGGCGGCGTCAACCTCGGCGATCATCTTCGGGGTGGCTTCGGGGTCGGCGCAGCG
>DAOUHR010000057.1:0-46758 GCA_034428635.1 Dehalococcoidia bacterium | reverse complement strand
CAGGATAGTCTTTCCATCGGAACTATCGCCTTGACTCAAATAGAAGGGCAAACATATAATTCTTTTCCTGGAGTGTGTCCTTAATATGCCTAAAAGAACCTACCAACCCAAGAAACGCCGCCGGGCCCGCGTTCATGGCTTCAGGGCCCGATCCCGAACTTCTGACGGCAGGGCGGTCCTCCGTCGCCGGAGATTCAAGGGACGGCATCGCCTTACGGTCTGACAGGCCGGCTGAACTATGCAGCGACGCCATCGCTTGACGGAAAGCAGGCGCTTTGCGGAGATTCACAAGGAAGGAATCAGCGCAGCAAATCGCCTGCTTGTTTTGCGGGCGTTGCCCAATGGCCTTGACCACAGCCGGTTCGGTTTCGTGGTCAGCAAGAGAATCGGGAATGCGGTAACCAGGAACCTTGTCAAGCGCAGATTAAGGGAATTAGTAAGACAAAACAGGGTAAAGGATGGGTGGGACGCGGTTTTCATTGCCCGTCGCGGCGCCGCCGATGCAGAGTTCATACAGTTGAAACAATCTACCAACAATCTTTTGCGGCGGACCAAATTGTCCGAGATCGCACCCTCTTATGACCAATAGTCAATCCATGAGATTTGTCGCATTAGGACTTATTCAGCTATACCAGGCGGCCATCTCGCCCTATCTCCCTTCCGTTTGTCGATTCACCCCGTCCTGTTCCCATTATGCGGCCCAGGCCATAGAACAGTATGGTTTTTTTCGGGGCTGCTTAATGGGCGCCAGGCGCATTTTGAACTGTCGTCCAGGTGGAGGTAAAGGGTACGATCCGGTACCTTAAATAATGTCCTTAAATTCTTTGTTCCCGTTCCTCCCGACTTTTTTACGCCTTCGTGTCCCGTTCGGCGCGCCTTCAGTCCATTCAATGTCAGGCATGGGCAAATGTCCCCTACCGAAGATTGGCGGTTTGCTGGCACTGGCGCTGGCGCTATTAACGACCGCGTGTACGCCCAACCTTGGGGGCGATAACGTAGGCTGGTCGCCTGTTTCGGCATCGTTTCCACAGGAAGCCGGAGAGGCCACCAGGGTATATGTCGTGTCCCCTATGGATGGCAGCCTGGATGACCTTGGCGCTTTGGTGGGACAGGACCTGGGTGACGATGAACGCCAGGTAAAAGTACGAGCCCTGGAGGATTTCGGTTCGGGTTCACCAAGGGTCATATGGAGTTACCCGCCGCTGGGCAGCGGAACCGGGCTGGAAGGAGCCTTTGGACCGCCCACAGTTAGTGAAGAATTAGGATTAGTCTTCGTGGGCGGTATTGACGGCAAGATATACGCGCTCAACGCGGAGACTGGCGAAGACTCCCAGGGTTGGCAGCGCGCCGTGAGAAACGACCCATCCCTGGACCCGCAGCCAATAGTCGGATCGCCGGTTCTTGCGGAACTGATAGACAGCGAAACCGGTCCGACCACGATTCTCCTGGTTGTTTCCGAGGACGGAAACCTCTACGCAATCAACGCCGGCACAGGGGACGAGCTTGCGTGGTCACCATTCAGGACTGGAGACAAGATCTGGTCCACCCCTGTCGTTCAGAACGGAATTGCATACTTTGGTTCCCATGATCACTTCGTCTATGCCGTAGATTTGAGAGACGGACAACAGGTGTGGCGTTACGAGACCGGCGGGGCAGTGGTTGGCAATCCTTTGCTGTTTGCCGGAAAAATCTTCATAGGCTCTTTTGACCGAAAGCTCTACGCACTGGATGCCGGTGATGGGGAACTGGAGTGGGCCTTTGAGAGCCTGAACTGGTTTTGGGCCGAACCGGTGACTGACGGCGAGACAATATTCGCCCCATCCATGGACGGTTATGTTTACGCACTCTCTCCGCAGAATCCCCCCTCGGGAGAACCGAAAGAGGCGTTGTGGCGGCACAATATGGAAAGCCCGTTAGTTGCCACGCCGGCCCTGGTTCCTTTGGGACTGGTAGTAGCTTCCGTTGACGGCAAAATGAGGCTCCTGAGTACCCGCCCTTCCAACCTGTTGGATGGGGAAGTAATCAGCAACCTGCCAACCCTGGAAGAAGGGGAGATCAAGGCGCCCCTTGTGGCCGGCGCCCCGCCCAACCCATCCCTCGGCACCGAGCTGGATAATTTGTCAGCAATTCAACGTTTTTCCGTATTTGTGGCGGGCGACAACGGCGTAGTCCGGCGAATTTCTGTGACCGAAGGGCAAGACAAGGAATCCATCTGGTGCTTCGACAGTTCCATTCATCGACAGTGCAACTAACGGACAGGTGTAGCGCCAATCATCAGGCAGGACCGGACAACTAGGAGTCCCTTTGGAATTTTTTGATTTTTTCTTCGTACTCTGGAACGAAGTAATCATTCGCCCCATGCTGAACACCTTGATGGTGTTTTACGTGGTCTGCTTCAACAACATGGGGCTGGCGATCATAGCGTTTACCATCCTTGTTCGGCTGGTAACCCTGCCCCTGACGTTGAAGCAAGTTCGCCAGATGCGACGGATGGGCGAACTTCAGCCCCGCATGAAAGAGATCCAGGAGCGCTACAGCGGAGACCGTGCCCGGGTTTCCCAGGAAACAATGAAGCTCTACCGGGAATCCGGGGTAAGCCCCATCGGCTGCCTCGGGCCGCTGGTGGTGCAACTCCCCATCCTTATTGGTCTTTTCAGGGTCCTGATTCAGACCCTGTTTACCAAGCCGGAAGACTTGGTTGACCTTTCGCAGAAGCTGTACCCCTGGATTACCTTTGTACCGATCCACGCCGCCGCTCCATTAAATGACACTTTCCTGTGGCTGAAACTGGGAGAACCGGATCCTTCTCCCGTAGTGCTGCCCATCCTGGTGGCTGCGTCCACCTTTGTGCAGCAAAAAATGACAATGACCCCCTCACCGGATCCACGCCAGCAATCCAGCCAAAATATGATGCTGTGGATGATTCCCATATTCCTGGGATTCTTCTCACTGCAGTGGCCCAGCGGACTACCCCTCTACTGGATTATTTCCAATGTAATTGGCGTGGGCATCCAATATTTCATAACCGGCTGGGGGCCGTTGTTCCCACTGATCCCCAGGTCGGCCCCGGCAGCGAGTCGGCCGACCCAGTCCGCCGTTGATGACACGGCGTCCGAGGAGAACGAGAACGATGGAATCCGTCGAACGAACCGCCAGAACCGTAGAAGAGGCCGAAGAACTGGCTCTGAAGGAGCTAGGCGTCGACCGCAGCGAGGTAGAGGTAGAAGTACTAAGTAGGGGCAAGGCAGGGTTTCTGGGCATTGGGGCCGAAGTCGCCCGCGTCCGGGTAACCCGCCTCGGCGCCGGGGGTGTACCACGTACAGCACCGCCCTTTGAACCCGGCGAAGAGCAAGCCGAGTCTGACGTTTCGGAAGCACCGGCGCCGGCTTCCGCGTCCACACCGGTTGCCGGTACGGAAGAGGGAACAGTCGCCGGCCTGGCACTGGTCGCCCTTAACAACATTCTGTCCACCTCCGGCGTCAACGTCACCTGCGCGGTGCGCACAGCCGACGATCCGGAAGTAGGTGGGCCCGTTATTGATATTTCGGGGGATGATTCCGGGCTCCTCATAGGACGCAGGGGACAGTCACTGCAGTCACTGCAGTTCATTGTTAATCTGATTGTCCGGAAGGAGTTTGGGGAGACCGTCCGGGTAGTTCTGGACGTGGAGAGGTACCGGCAGCGGCGGGAGGCCTCCCTTCGGGACATGGCCAATAAGGTAGCTGAAAGGGTCACCCAAACGGGCAGGGGGATAACCCTCGAGCCCATGTCAGCAGCGGACCGGCGGATAATCCACCTGTCCCTGGCAGACCGGGAAGACGTTAGCACCGAAAGTGTGGGATTCGGCGAAGAACGCAAAGTCTCCATTTTCCCCAACCGCTAGCTGAGGGGCAGCGAGTTCTCGCGAAACGGCCGGCTTCGGGCTTTCCTCCGTACCCATGCAGGAGCTTGCCGGCGAATTGAATCCGATTCCGCAGCAATCGGGCCGGTATCGTTGACCGCCCTGTAAAGGGAACGTAGAATAGCCCCGTGGATATTGAGGAAGTACATTACAGGCCTCGGTTCCCCTTGGACCATCCCCGCGAAGAGTGCGGGGTGGTTGGCGCGTATATTCCAGGCGCAGAGGCCAGCCGGGTAGCGTTTTTTGGTCTGTTCGCCCTGCAGCACCGTGGGCAGGAAAGCGCCGGCATTGCAGCGGCGAATGGCCGAAGCATGAACGTCCACACCGACATGGGTCTCGTAACCCAGATTTTCCGAGAGCGAGACTTTCTTCCCCTGGCCGGCGAGTTTGCTATTGGCCACACTCGCTACTCCACCACCGGAACCAGCCAGATCTGCAATGCCCAGCCCCTGGTGGTTGAAGGCGTTGCAGGTAAGCTGGCCCTGGCCCACAACGGCAACATCATCAACGCCTCGCATATCAAGAGACAGCTGCAGGAACAGTGGGACTGCAGCTTTAAAACCACAACCGACTCCGAGGTTATTGCGCACCTGCTGGCAAACGCGCCGGGCAGTTCCTGGGAGGATCGATTATTCCACTGCATGAAGGCCCTTGAAGGCGCCTTTTCCCTGGTGGCGATGACTGAGGACACGGTAATGGCCGCCCGAGATCCCCTGGGCATCAGGCCCCTGTGCGTGGGAACCCTGGGGGACGGCTGGATCATTGCATCGGAGAGCTGTGCCCTCGACCACCTGGGAGCCGAGTACCTGAGGGACGTGCTTCCCGGGGAAGTCCTGATTCTGGACCGCAAAGGTATGCGCTCTGCTCTACGGGAAGAGGCCCCGCGTCCCCGCGCAATGTGCATCTTTGAGCATATCTACTTTGCCAGGCCTGACAGCGTCCTCGATGGCACTCTGGTCTACTCGGCCAGGCAGGAAATGGGCGCCCAGCTGGCCAGGGAGCATCCGGTAGATGCAGACCTGGTAATTGGAATTCCCGACTCGTCAACGGCAGCGGCCGTGGGTTATGCCAAGGAGTCAGGAATTCCCTATAGCGACGGGTTGATTAAGAACCGGTACGTTGGGAGAACCTTCATAGAACCCGAACAAAGGCTTAGAGACCTGGGGGTGCGGCAGAAGTTCAATCCCCTGCCGGATGTGATAAAGGGACAGCGACTGGTGGTGGTGGACGACAGTATCGTACGAGGTACGACCACTCCCCACGTGATTAAAGTGCTGCGCCGGGCCGGCGCCAAGGAAATCCACATCCGAGTATGCGCTCCCCCCATAAAGTTCCCCTGCTACATGGGCGTGGACATGGCGGACCAGGATGAACTAATTGCCGCCAACAAGACTGTGGAAGAGATTCGGGAGTTGGCCAACGCGGATTCCCTGGGTTTCTTGAGCATTGAAGGGCTGTTGCAGGTATCCAGGGGCGACAAGGGCGGCTTTTGCGATGCGTGCTTTACCGGCAATTACCCAGTGCCCGTCCAATTGCACCTGGGAAAGTTGACGCTGGAATCGGAACCCTGACCGAGGAACGCCAGGGTACCGGGCGCCGGAGGGTGCCAATCAAAGCGAGGGCCCTCCATACGACGTCCATCCTATAATTTTGGAGAACCAAGTAATTGACCGGTGAGACCTACCGGTCTTCCGGCGTCCAACTGGATGCAATGGAAGACCTGAAAGACCGAATCAAGGCCTTCGCGTCAATGACCCACGGGCCCGAAGTGCTGTCCTCCGGGGGCGGTTTCGCCGGACTCTTCCAGTTGAGCGGCTACCGGGAACCGGTGCTGGTAGCCAGCGCCGACGGTGTGGGTACAAAGCTCAAAATTGCCGCCCAACTTGGTCATTTCGAGTCCATCGGGCAGGACCTGGTAACCCTGAATGTCAATGACATTCTTACCAAGGGAGCCAAGCCCCTTTTCTTCCTGGACTACGTGTCTTTCAGCCACCTGGACCAGCAGCGCATGGAGACACTGTTGAGGGGCATAACCTGGGGCTGCCGCGAGGTTGGCTGCGCGCTGATAGGCGGAGAAACGGCCCAGATGCCAGGTCTCTATGCTGAAGATGACTTTGACCTGGCGGGCTTCCTGGTGGGTGTGGCCGAGAAGGAAAGCCTGCTCCAGAACGACGCTATAGTCCCCGGGGACATTGTCGTCGGCATTCCCTCCAGCGGCCTACACACCAACGGCTTCTCCCTCGTGCGGCGCGTCTTTAACTCCGACGCCGACCCGTCAGTGCTATACCGGCAGTACGGAGACCTGAACCACCGCCTGGGCGAAGAATTACTGGCGCGCCATCGCTGCTATTATCCATTGCTGAACCCAGCGCTGGCCGCGATGAAGGGACTCGCCCACGTCACCGGCGGGGGGCTGCCCGGCAAGGTACCGGGGATACTGCCGGCCAGCGTTGCAGCGACATTCAGAAAAGGGTCGTGGGACATCCCGCCCATCTTCTCACTAATCCAGCGAGAAGGGGACATATCCGAGGACGAAATGTTCCGCGTATTTAATATGGGCCTGGGCATGGTGGCAATCTGCCGGGAAGCTCAGATCGACAAAGTCCTGCAAGCGGCACCGGACGCGGTGGTGGTGGGCGGCGTGACCGAACGCACCGGAGACGAGCAGGTAATATTCACCACTTAAATGGCGCCTGGTTGGTTCCCGAGCCTGGCAATCGACACTAACAGATACCTGCCCGCCTGGCAGGACGACATGAGGGACTTATCAGTTGAGAGCATTAATAAGCGTATTTGACAAGACCGGAGTTGTGGAATTCGGGCAGAAGCTGGCGAGCGCCGGATTTGAGCTGATCAGCACCGGCGGGACCCACCGCACCCTGGCAGAAGAGGGGGGGTTGCCCGTACAGCAGGTCTCTGACGTCACCGGGTCTCCGGAAATCCTGGATGGCAGGGTAAAGACCTTGCACCCAGTGATTCACGGGGGCATCCTGGCGCGCAGGGACGTGCCGGCCCACCTGGCAGAACTGGACAAGCACGGTATCGGAGCCATAGACCTGGTGGTCGGCAACCTTTACCCCTTTGCGGATACTATCAGCAAGCCCGAAGTTACCCTGGAAGATGCCCTGGAGAACATTGATATTGGCGGCCCGACCATGCTGCGGGCCGCAGCCAAGAATTTCGGGTCGGTAGCCGTGGTGGTGGACCCGGCCGATTATGACTGGGTGGCGGACAAGTTGTCAGGCGAAGGGCTATCCGATGGTGAACGCCGCAACCTGGCGGCCAAGGCATTCCAACACGTCGCCGGGTATGACGCGACCGTAGCTGGATTCCTAGCCGAATCGGAAAACACTCCTTCACTGCCCGAAAGTTTGACCTTGGCTTTCGACCAGGTTACCACTCTTCGGTACGGGGAAAATCCCCACCAGCAGGGAGCGCTGTTCGTGCCGGCCAACGGCGCCAGTGGAGGCATCGCCAACGCGCGCCAGCTACATGGCAGGGAACTCTCCTACAACAACCTGATGGACGCCGACGCGGCCTGGCGCACGGTGAGTGACTTTGCCGATCCCACGGCTGCCGTAATCAAGCATGCCAACCCCTGTGGACTTTCCAGCCACTCGGAACTATCGCAGGCCTACCTCCAGGCCTACGAGGGGGATACAGTTTCCGCTTTTGGCGGCATTGTCGGCTTCAATCGTACCGTCACTGCAGCGGCAGCCGAGGCCATGAATCCCGTATTTTACGAGGTGGTGGTGGCGCCGGGTTACGAACCCGAGGCCCTGGAAATATTGCAAAGAAAGCGCAACCTCAGGGTACTGGAGGTTGAATCCGGCGGCTCGGCACTAGGCGGCATATCGCTGGATATCCGGCCCATAACCGGGGGCATTCTGGTGCAAACGCCGGACCAAATTGCAGAAAGCCCGGCCGAATGGACCACTGCCACGGAACGCGCGGCAACTGAGGCGGAACTGGAGGACCTGGCCTTCGCCTGGGTGGCCTGCAAGCACATTAAGTCCAACGCCATCGTCTTCGCAAAGAACCGCACCCTGGCGGGAATGGGAGCGGGGCAGCCCAACCGGGTGGTCAGCGTTCACCTGTCACAGCGCATTGCCGGCGCCAAGGCACAAGGCTGCGTTCTGGCATCAGATGCCTTCTTCCCCTTCCCCGACAACATTGAACTGGCGGCAGAGGCCGGCGTTACGGCCATCATCCAGCCGGGTGGTTCCATTCGGGATGACGAGGTTATCGAGGCGGCTAACAAGCACAGCATTGCCATGCTATTCACCGGCGTCCGCCACTTCCGTCACTGATGAGAACAGTGTTTATCCTGACCGGTCAAGATATTGTTGAAACGCCCTGGCTGCGTACGGATGGCCAGGGCGTAGTTTCGGCACCAAGGAGAGGCGATCACCAAGCGTTGTCCGATGTGGGAGGATTCCTCTGATGGCCGCTTCCATCGACGTGGTGGTGCCCGTCTACAACGAGGAAGATGCCCTCCCCGGCAGCATTGAACGGCTAACCGGGTTTCTTTCTGAACACTTACCAAATCCCTGGCGGGTCACCATCGCCGACAACGCCTCCACGGACGGAACCAGAGCAGTTTCTGAGGAACTCGCTCGCTCTTACCCCAACGTTTACTACTATTACCTTCCCCAGAAGGGAAGGGGACGAGCGTTGCGGGCCGTTTGGCTGGAAAGCGATGCGGACATTGTCAGCTACATGGATGTGGACCTGTCTACCGATCTGAACCACTTTCCACAGCTTGTTGATGCCCTGGAGTCAGGCTATCACGTGGCCGTCGGCAGCAGGCTGAGCCGAGAGTCCCAGGTTACCCGCGCCTTCAAAAGGGAGTTCATTTCACGCAGCTACAATCTGCTTATCAGGTCCATGTTCTTTACGCCCTTTCCTGATGCCCAGTGCGGGTTCAAGGCGCTTACCCGGCAGACGGCTCAGTCCATTATCCCCAGCATTGAAAACAACAACTGGTTTTTTGACACGGAGTTGTTGATTATCGCCGCCCGGCGGGGCTACCAGATCAAGTCGATACCTGTGAAATGGGACGACGACCCGACAAGCACGGTGAACATCACCTCAACGGCAATGGAGGATATCAAGGGCCTGCTGAGGTTGAGGTTCGGTGGTATCCCCAAGGTGCCGGGGCCGCGAACCGACAGTCCACAGCGGCGGTGACTATCTTGAGTACCGGTTGTTCCCCTTTTTTCGCATCAATATAGGAGTTGAACCATGGAACTCGGTCTGAAGGGCAAGAACGTCATCGTTACCGGCGGCGGTTCCAACATCGGCCGGGCCATAGTGCATGCCTTCGCTGCCGAGGGAGCGAACATTACCATCGCTGAACTGGCGCCAGCCCAGGGTAAACTGGTGGCGGATGAAGTGTCCAGGATGGACACCGGCAGTCGGGCTTTTGTGGTCCAGACGGACGTTACTGATCGTGCCCAGGTGGAGACAATGGTGGACCAGTCCATCGCGGAGTTTGGCAGCGTGGATGTGCTGGTCAACAACGTGGGCTGGACCGTAGACCGACTTTTCATGGAAAAGCCGCGGGACGAACACGAGAAAGAGGTGGCAGTCAACCTTTGGAGTCCCATCAACTGCATCCACGCCGTGCTGCCCCACATGATTGAACGCCAGGCCGGCTCCGTAGTCAGCATAAGTTCCGACGCCGGTCGCATGGGGGAATACCGGGAAGCGGTATATTCGGCCTGCAAGGGGGGAGTAATTGCCCTAAGCAAGGCCATCGCCCGGGAAACGGGGCGGTACGGCCTGCGTCTGAACGTAGTATGTCCGGGACTGATTGTGCCGCCGGACGAAGAGGAAATCAGCCCGGAAAGCATGTGGAACCAGATGCGGGACATCTTTACCGACGATGTGTTGGAGAGGGTTGAGCGGGCCTATGTCTTGCGCCGCATGGGCAAGGCCAACGAAATTGCCAACGCTGTAGTGTTCCTCGCCTCGGACGCCGCCAGCTTCATCACCGGCCAGACGCTGAGTGTGAGCGGGGGCTACACGATGATGTAGGTCTGGCGCCCCCAGTATCTTTTTCGGGTGGGGACAAATAATCCCCTGGCAGCCCACATTTCCATAAGACAAAACAGAACGGCCCGGCAATGTTGCCGGGCCGTCTTTGCTTGCCGTGCCAACTGGCCTGTTGCCTGGGTTACAGGGCGGCGACGCGCTCCCGCAGGGTCTCGATTTCCTTCAACAGGGCGGCCTTGGGGTCGTCGCCCCCGTTCTGGTTCTCTGCTACCAGCTCGAAGGCACGCTTCTCAATGGCGGGCATGGTGGCCTGGAGCAGCTGCTCGTCCACGTCGTTGGCAATGGTGGGGTAGCCGGCGCGCTCGATCATACCCTTCAGGTTGCCGGCATAGAACTGGTCCAGCGTCCAGCGAAGAGTGTCGCCGGAGGTGGTGGTGTCCCAGTAAATGCGGATGTCCTGGTTCCGGGGACCGTAGTGATAATGGGGGCCAGCGAGGAAGCAGTCAAATGCCAACAGCTCCACGGTCTGGTCGGCCACGTCGGACAGGACGTGAATCGCGAGCCCTTCGGAGGCACCCGCAAACCGGTATTCCAGCCCGATGCGCAGGTTGCCGACGGTGTAGACGTCGCCTTCCAGCATTCGCTCGAACTGATGCGCTACCGTGCGGCGCATGCCGACGGCCATCTGGCGGCCCTTGGCCTCGATCTCGTCCAAGGTCGCTTCGGACACGGGGTTGGCTTCCACGGCCTCGGCCAATGCATTGTAGCCGGAGCGGCGGATCATCTCAGGCAGCTTGGTCCGCAGGTGGCCCATGGTCCAGCCAAAGGGATTGCCGACGGTTGTCTTGTCCATATTCAACCGGATGTTGTTGTTGGCGGGACCGTAGTGATAATGGGGCAACTGGTCGAAGCAGTCAAAGCGCAGAATCTCTACGTCATTGCCGTCAACCTCGCCAAAGACCTGTACGCACAGGCCCTGATCGGGCATGAGCGCGCGGTATTCCAGGGTGATTTCTACTGCACCAGCGTTGAAGACTTCACTTCCTTTGTCCAAAGTACTCCTCCTGAATATATTGAAGTGTCCTGATGTTAGGGTTCTCCGAATATCCATCGACCCGAACACCTGGGTCGAACCGTGCGGGCCTGAACACCAACCCCACTTCATCCGTTGTCGGCTTTGTAACGATTTACCCTTAGACTAGCCTCCGGCCATTCGTCCCAACAGCCAACCACCATGGCTCGCTCCTTTAGTATCCCGATTATAGCACGGGTAAAACATTTGGCAAATAGATTGAAGCGCAGACAACGGGAAGTTTGGGGGAAACCTGTCTATTCAACCCTCCGATTACTAGGCATTGCGTTGTCGTGGCTGGGACATTACATTCCCGTCCATGACGGCACGTAGATGGTCATTAGTTGGCTTGCTCTGCGTCCTGCTGACCCTGGAAGCAATCCTGGCTTTCCTGGTCTGGCGGGAAACGGACATCACCGGGAATGAGTCAGGCCCTGAGGCAATTTCCGGGACTCTGGTCATCGACGCCGGATTCGTTTCCGACCCACGGCAAAACAGTCCACAGTCATTACCCATGATTCCTTCTCCGATCCCAACGCCCGCCATGTTGTCGTTGACCGACAATTCAATCAACGATGCAGAGACTTCGACCTTCAGAGCCTCCCAGGCACGTCCATCCGAGCAGGAACCGCAACCGACCCTTGCTCAAACAAACACCGTGGGGCCCACTCCCAACCCTGCTCCATTGGCGCTGGCAGTCCCGCCACCCAGTAGCGCACCTGTCATGGTCAATCCCGCTTTCTCTGACGATGTCAGGCCCGCCCAGGGCAATGAGGCGGGCCATGGTCCCTTGCCAGTTGCCACAGCTGAATCCACCGAAGCAGTACTGGTTAGTCCAGCGTCTAATTCGGATCTTGTACCGACCCCTTCTCCTGCACCCATATCCGGCCCCACAGCCGCTCCTACGAAGGCGCCGACGGCGGTGGCGACAGCAACGCCGACGCTCTCGCCAACACCTACGCCTGAACCAACGGCCACGCCTACACCTTCCCCTCTACCCACAGCTACACCGACACCCGCTGCCACAAGCGCTACAACCCCCACGCCCACGTTGACTCCTACCTCTACTCCATTGCCTACCACTACCCCAACACCAACGCACACCCCGCCCCCACGGGCGACCGGCGGGAACCTGGTGATCGAATGCATCTTCTTTGATGGGGAAGTACCCAGGTCTGAAGCCGACGAATACGTACAGTTATTCAATCCCGGCGCCGGTCCGGTGGAGCTACTGGGTTGGCGACTGGCCGACATGGGAGACCGGGGACAAGAGTTTAAGTTTGAAAGCTCTTATACGCTGAGACAAGGGCAGCGAGTCAGGGTTTACACCAACCAGATCCACTCAGAGTGGGGCAGCTTCTCATTCGGAATTGGAAGGTCAATATGGCACAACACGGACCCGGACACGGCAGGGCTTTTTGATCCCTCAGGAGAACTGATGTCTCGGCGCACCTACCCTCCAGGATGCTAGCCAATCCGCCAGGGACGAAGCCTAAACTTAGTTAAGGTAAGAACGGGGAGGAAGTATCCGGGCAACCGGGTTATAGCTCGTACTCCTTGATGTCGGGAGAGATGATCAGTTCGGCGTCGGTAAGGCCCTGGATTTCTTCTACGGTCCAACCCGGGGCCACTTCCTTTAATATCAGACCTTCGTACGTGGGCTGCATTACGGCCAGGTCTGTGACGATGAGGGAAACGCAGCCCTTGCCGGTGATGGGATAGGAACATTCCTGGACCACCTTGGGGCCATCGCTGCGGTCGGTGTGTTCCATGGCGACGATAACTTGCTTGGCGCCGGCCGCCAGGTCCATGGCGCCGCCAATGTTGCCCACGCCTCTCTCTGGCAGCATCCAGTTGGCCAGATCGCCGTTGGCGGAAACCTGGTGGGCGCCCAGGACGGTCACGTCAACATGGCCGCCTCTAATCATGGCGAAGCCGTCCACGGTGCTGAAGAATGCCATTCCGGGCACCATCTGCAGGAATTGGCCGCCGGCATTGATCAGGTCGATGTCCTGCTCGTCCTCTTCGGCCAGTGGGCCGCAATTCAGGACGCCGCTCTCACTGTGGTAAAAAACCACGCTGCCGTCGGGAATGAAATTAGACACCAGGGTGGGAATGCCGATACCCAAGTTTACGAATCCGCCATCGGGCAGCTCCTTGGCCACTCGCATGGCTACCACTTCCCGGGGCAAACGTTCCTTTTCTTCTACCATGGTATTGCCTCGCCTGATTGGAGCCGACTCGCGCCTACTCGTACGGAGAAAATCCCTCGGGCCGGACCACCAGCCGGTCCACGTAGATGCCGGGCGTAACGATCAACTCCGGGTCCAGTTCCCCAGCCTCCACCACCTCGTCCACCTCGACTATGGTTGTGCGGGCGGAGGGCGCCATCACCGCGTTGAAGTTCCGGGAAGTCCCCTTGTACACCACGTTGCCCAGGGTATCGGCCTTGTGGCCGCGAATTAGGCAGAAGTCGGCGGTCAGCGCCTGCTCCAGGATATATTCCTTCCCATCTATGATTCGCGACTCCTTGCCTTCCGCGATCAGGGTACCGGCTCCGGTGGGTGTGTAGAAAGCATAGATACCCGCACCGCCGGCCCTGAGCCGTTCTGCCAGGGTTCCCTGGGGGACCAGCTCCAACTCTACTTCCCCACGGCGATAGGCCAGTTCAAAGGTGCTGGGACGGGAGGCTGAGGGGGATACCGGGTAGGTAGCAATAGCCTTGGCCACCTGGCCGTTTTCGACCAGGATGGAGTGGTCAATGGCCAGCTTCCCGGCAGGAGTGCCGAAGTTCACAATACGGGCGATTCCGATGGTGTTGCTAATGATGGTCAATCCCCTGGTTCCCCGATCCCGGAGGGAAACCAGCAGGTAGTGGGCCATTCCGCCGGGACCGCCAAACCCGTCAATCATCACCGTAGCCCCATCATGCAAGTCTTCGATGGCGGACGGGCCGTCGGAAAAGACTTTTCCTGCCCGCTCAGCGTCCAAGGCTTCGAGACTGGGCGCTATCTCTTTCAATCCGTCGGCGAGGGAAAGCGGAGCGCCAGTAAGGGCAGCTACATCGTCATATCTCCAGCCCGGGGCAACCTCAGTCAGGATCAACCCCGCTTCTTCCACCCGGATTACAGCTATATCTGTAATGATTGTGTTAACGCAACCCCGACCATCAGCTACGGGAGACGGTCCTGCAATGATGTTGGGAGTGCCGTCGCTGCTCGTGTGAGGGAGCATGGCAATTACCCTGCCGCAGCCGGCTGCCAAGTCCACCGCCCTGCCGGGAGCGAAGAGGCCCGGGGTAGCCGCAGTTGTCCACCCTATAAGGTCACCGGAAGCGGTAACGCGGGCGGGTTGAATAACCCCCACATCCACATGCCCACCTCGAAGCATGGCGGCCCAGTCAACCAGCCCTAAAACGGAGCCACCCCTTTCCAGGACTACGGACTCACCCTCCGGACCAGCCAAGGCCGGACTGCCGCTCTTGCTGCCGCTACTGGAATGGCTGTAGCCTAGTGCACCCCCGTCGGACAATAGCTGGACGGGCGCGCCCGGGGGCAACACATCGGCCAGCTTCGCGGGCAAGCCGGCTCCCAGCGCTACTGACTGGCCAGGCGACAGTTCGGCCGCCGCACGGCGCGCCATTATCAGTTCATCCAATTTAGCGGGCATGGTGTTCCTTTCAACCACAGGGGTTAACCGATTACCCGGCCGATACTATCCTGTTGACAAAAATGCCCGGCGAAATTATTGCTTCCGGATCAAGCTCGCCAGGTTCCACTATGCGACCTGCTTCGGCAACGGTAATTCTTGCAGCCATGGCCATAACCGGCGCCCAGTTTCGGGCCGATCCCTGGTAGATGGCGTTGCCCAGCGTATCGACGACCGCGGCCTTTATGAACGCATAGTCGCCCTTTAATGGCAGTTCCAGCACTGCTTCTCCCTGGGGGAATTCACGCTTCTCCTGCCCTGAATCGAACCTGGTTCCCACAGCTGTAGGAAGGAACACACCACCAATACCGGACCCTCCTGCCCTGAGGCGTTCCACCAGGATGCCCTGGGGCACAACTTCTATTTCAAGAAGGCCGGCTTGCCAACGCTCTTCGATCGCGCCACCGTTTCCGGGAAAGAAGGGGATAGGGGAGACCAGCTTGCTGACCTGCCCGTTCGATACCAACCGGTCTAAAACGGATAACTGCCCGGCGCCACTCTCCCCGTGAGGACCGTGCCGGTAAATGATGGTCAGATCTTGCTTGCCGCCTTCCGACAGGGCAGTCAACAGTCCTTCGGCAACTCCATGCCCGGCAAACCCGGCAACAAGAATCGTCGAACCGTCTTGAACATCCGCCAATGCAGCATGGGGGGTCGTGTATACCTTTTCCTGGGGCAATCTTTCGCTCCCTGAATTTTGGCCCAATTCTACCAGCAAACCCCTAAAGGGTGAAGGAGTAAACGCCTTGCAAGAAAAGACCGCCCCGGTTGCCCGGGGCGGTCGAACTAAGGACTTGGTAGTCCCTTTGCCTTACCGGATGGCTTAGTAGTCCATCGGGGGCATGGCGGGGGCGGCAGAGGCAGGCTCAGGGATCTCGGTAATCATGGACTCGGTGGTCAGCACCATAGCGGCCACGCTGGCGGCGTTCTGCAGCGCGTAGCGGGTGACCTTAACCGGGTCGACGATACCGCGTTCCATCATGGGGCCGAACTCGCCGATGTCGGCGTCGTAACCGTAGTCGTCGGCCTGCTGCTTGACCTGGTTAAGGACGACGGCGCCTTCGGAACCGGCGTTCTCAACGATGAGCTTCAGCGGCTGCTCCAGGGAGCGGCGAATAATGTTGACACCGACCTCTTCGTCATCGGTCAGGCCGCTGATGCTGTCCAGGGCACGCTGGGCGCGGACCAGGGCAACACCGCCACCGGGGACGATACCCTCTTCGACGGCGGAGCGGGTGGCGGACAGGGCATCTTCGACGCGGGCCTTGCGCTCCTTCAGCTCGATCTCGGTGGCTGCGCCAACCTTGATGACGGCAACGCCGCCGGACAGCTTGGCCATACGCTCCTGCAGCTTTTCGCGGTCGAATTCGGAGGTGGTCTCTTCGATCTGGGTCTTGATCTGGTTGATGCGGGCCTGGATAGCTTCCTCGGAACCGCGACCCTCAACGATGGTGGTCTCGTCCTTGGTGGAGCTTACCCGGCGGGCCTGGCCGAAATCTTCGACAACGGCGGAGTCCAGCTTGCGGCCGGTCTCTTCGCTGACGACGGTGCCGCCGGTCAGAATGGCGATGTCTTCCAGCATGGCCTTGCGGCGGTCGCCGAAACCGGGGGCTTTGACGGCCAGAATGTTCAGGGTACCGCGGAGCTTGTTGACCACCAGGGTGGCCAGGGCTTCGCCGTCCACGTCCTCACTGATGACCACGACGTTCTTGCGGCCAACCTGGAGCAGCTTTTCCAGGGCCGGAAGCAGGTCGGCAACGGCGGAGACCTTCTTGTCGGTGATGATCAGGGCAGCGTCTTCAATGACGGCTTCCATGCGGTCCGAGTTGGTGATGAAGTAAGGAGAGATGTAGCCGCGGTCGACCTGCATGCCTTCCACGTATTCGATCTCGTCGGACAGACCCTTGGACTCTTCTACGGTGATTACCCCGTCCTTGCCGACCTTCTCCATTGCTTCGGCGATGGTCTCGCCAATGGCATCTTCGTGGGCGGACAGGCTGGCAACCTGGCCGATGCGGTCGCGAGTCTCTACGGGCTGAGCCATACCGCGAAGCTCTTCCACGACGGAAGAAACGGCGTGCTCAATACCGCGCTTGATGGCCATGGGGTTGGCGCCGGCGGTTACGTTCTTGAAACCTTCGTTAATCAGGCTCTGGGCCAGAACGATGGAAGTGGTGGTGCCGTCGCCGGCGGCGTCGTTGGTCTTGGTGGCAGCTTCCTTGAGCAACTGGGCGCCCATGTTCTCGAAGGCGTCGGGGAGCTCAATTTCCTTGGCGATGGTTACGCCATCGCTGCAGACCAGGGGGGGGCCGAATTTCTTGTCCAGGACCACGTTGCGTCCCTTGGGACCCAAGGTAACCTTGACAGACTCGGCCAGGGTGTCAATACCTACTCGAAGCGTCTTGCGAGCCTCCTCCGAGTAAGCCATTTTCTTTGCGGGCATCCTAATCCTCCTGCTTTGAATTCAGCTTTCTATGGTTTATCTATACAACTGAGCACTGGCCGGCAAAGCGACCGGACAGGCAGTTCGTTGCGGGGCCCGCCTAGGAAACCTTGGCGAGAACGTCGCTTTCGCGCATAATCAGGTAGTCGTCGTCTCCGTCCTTGTACTCGGTGCCGGCAAACTTGGAGTAAATGACCCGGTCACCCACGCTCAATTCCATGGGAATCCGGCTGCCGTCATCGGTGGCCCGGCCCGGACCTACGGCGATGACCTCGCCCTCCTGGGGCTTTTCCTTGGCGGTATCCGGCAGGAAAATCCCACCGCGGGTAGTTTGCTCTTGTTCAATGGGTTTTATTATTATCCGCTCCCCTAGCGGAGCAAAATTAGACATGGTACCTACTCTGTCCTCCTTTCCGATTAGACTGTGCAGTTATACTCGTTTAGCAGTCTCGTCCTGAGACTGCTAAATCATCGTAATAAAGGCACAACCACTTGTCAAGATATTGTCCGCCACTTAGTATTTAGCCACTCCATTTGGGCGACGTTATGAAGGAATCCGCAATCTACTATAGCCATATCTCTCTGCAGCGCCAATTCGTTGAGGCCTACAAGGTAGCAACCATATGCCTGGCCGGGCCCGATTCCAGAAATTGCATTGATGACACAATGGCCGAGGAGATACGGGACGCCTGCCTTCGCACAAGCGAAGACGAGGAGTGCCGGCTGTTGACTGTTACCGGGTCAGGCGACTGCTTTTCGGAAGGCAGGGCAGCTTTAGATGACGGAGAGGGCAGCCCTGCCGAGCGTATGGGGCGCCTCAAGGTAGCGGACACACTGGCGGACCTGCCGATGCCGGTACTAATTGTGCTAAACGGCGACGCCATAGGGCAAGGCCTGGAACTGGCGCTGGCGGGAGACCTGCGAATTTGTTCTGACAATGCACGGTTCGGCCTGTGGGAACCTGGGCAACCCGCCGTGCCCTGGGACGGCGGCACCCAGCGCCTGCCGAGGCTGGTTGGGCCGGCGTGGGCGCTGGATATGGCTCTGACGGGTCGGAATATAGATTCGGCGGAGGCCCTTAACATCGGCCTGGTCAGCCGGGTGGCGCCGGCAGCAAAATTGGATGGGGCCGCCAGGGACCTGGCGGAACAGATATTGGCATCGGCACCCATCGCCGCGCGTTACGCCAAGGAAGCGGTGGGAAAGGGCATGGACCTGTCCCTGGAACAGGGGCTGCGGTTGGAAGCCGATCTCAGCGTCATTCTCCAGAGTACCGCTGACCGGGCCGAGGGCCTGGCGTCGTTCAAGGAACGCCGACCACCCAAATATAGAGGCACTTAGTAATTTGAGAAGGAAGCCACTTTTGAAAGTTAAACTGGATCTGCACACCCATATCTGGGAAGCCTTCAACTTCCAGCCCCCGTCACTTTCCATTGCGGAAAAGGTGATCGGCCAGATCAAAGAAAGCGGCATTGACGGTATCGGCATTTCCGATCACCACAACTGGAAGTGGGGAGCGGAATTGCGGGACATGGTGGAAGAACACTTTCCTGGGGAGGTAATTATCATTCCAGGCTGGGAGATCGAAATTCGCCCGCCTCACAGCCCCTTTGACGAGTACCAGGTAACCGAACTGCTGCTGCCTGAAGGCGGTGTCTTCCGCATTTATTGTCACCCCGGCTACTATTCACCCAATATCATCATTGAGGATGATGTCCACGCCATCGAGATTGACAACTATATCCACAACTGGCACATCCGAAAACCGCTGGTGCAGGAGGTGGCGGAGTCCCATTCCCTGATGACCGTAGAAGTCAGCGACGCGCACGTTCTGGAAAACGTGGGAATCCGCTACACCGAGGTGGATCTGGACGAGTTGTACCGGCGCGCCATGCCCCGCGAAAAGTGGCAGGGATAACCGCAGTGGCCGGATACGAGACCGTCATCTACGAGAAACAGGGACCGGTTGCGCATATTTCCCTGAACCGGCCCGACCACCTGAACGCCTACAATATCCAGATGCGGGACGATTTTTTCGAGGCTTTGACCGCAGTCCAATGCGACGATGAGGTTAAAGCCCTTATAATAACGGGCCAGGGTCGGGCCTTCTGCGCCGGCGCCGACTTGACGGAATTCGGCACGGCGCCATCACAGGTGGTGGCCCGCCAGGTTCGCTGGCAGCGGGACGTGTGGGGGCAGCTGAATGGAATGGTTGTTCCCGTAATAGCGGCAGTCCACGGATATTGCATTGGTTCGGGCGTGGAGATAATGCTTTTGTGTGATGTCCGTATAGCCGCGGAGGACACTGTTTTTGGCATGCCGGAAGTACACCTGGGGATGGTTCCCGCCGCCGGCGGAAGCCAGACCCTGCCCCGAAACAGCACCACATCCGCGGCGCTGGACCTGCTCTTGACCGGCAGAAGGATTGGAGCGTCGGAAGCGCTGGAGATGGGCCTTATAACCCGAGTCTCGTCTCCGGAGCGTCTGCAGCAAGCGGCGTGGGAGTTGGCAACCGAAGTGTCCAGATGCCCGGGCCCAACACTTCAATGTCTGAAACAGTCCATACGCGAGGGACAGGACCATAGCCTGAAAGACGGACTGGAACTGGAATGGCGGCTGGCTCAGGTGGCATTCCAGTTCTAGCGTTATTCCCGCGCGGGTTTGCGCCTCTCTAGGGGTATACCTTACTTGGTGACCAGATGAATACTACAGAGTTTCTCCTGATAGCCGGGGCCATCGTTCCGGATCGCCCTGCGCTCCTGTTCGAGGGGCAGGAATTCACCTACAGCCAGTTGCAGGAAAGGGTCAACCGCCTGGCCAACGGCCTGGCAGAATTGGGCGTGGAGCCGGGCGACCGGGTAGCCACCATGCAGGTGAACACCCACCAGAACCTTGAACTGTACTTCGCCTCCGCCCTGCTGGACGCCATCTACGTTCCCCTGAACTTCCGGGCCAAGGCCGAGGAGCTGGCCCAGATGCTGGAAATCGCCAGCCCCAAGATACTGTTCATCGGAGAACGCTACCTGCCGCTGATTGAAGGACTGGACTGGCTGTCCCCCGACCAGGTGGTGACAATGGACTGCCCACCCGGCCCTGGCCAGCGTTCGTATTCGGAGTTGCTGCAGTCCCCGCCCGATGAGCTTCACTTCCCGGAGGGATACGAAGACGACACTACGGTCATTATGTTTACTTCCGGCACTACCAGCGTTCCCAAAGGGGTGCAGCTAACTCACGACAGCTTCGCTTCCTACCTGCTGGCCACGGTGGAACCGGCAGACCCGGACGTCGTCGAAACCAACCTGTTAACCGTTCCCCTTTACCACATCGCCGGCCTGCAGGGAGCGCTGGCCGCCATATACGGGGGCCGCACCCTGGCCATCATGCGCCAGTTCGAGCCGAAAGAATGGCTAACCCTGGCGCAGGACTGCCGGGTCAATCGGGCGATGCTGGTGCCGACCATGTTAAAGCGACTGGTGGACTTTCCCGATTTTAAGGAGTATGACCTTTCTTCCCTGCGGGTTATCACCTATGGCGCGGCACCCATGCCGGTGCCGGTGATAAGGCAGGCCATCGAGGAGTTTCCCGGGGTCCGCTTCATCAATGCCTTTGGGCAGACGGAAACTGCGTCCACTATTACCATGCTGCCGCCGGAGGACCACGTGCTGGAGGGCACACCGGACGAAGTAGAAGTAAAGCTGCGTCGGCTATCATCCATCGGGAAGCCACTGGAGGATGTCGAGGTGATGATCGTGGATGAAGAGGGGCAACCGGTAGCAGCCGGCGAGGTGGGCGAAATCGTGGCGCGGGGCGCCCGCATGATGAAGGGATACTGGCAGCAGCAGGACGCCACCGTAGACACCATCAAGGGCGGCTGGGTCTATACCGGTGACCTGGCCTACCAGGACGAGGACGACTACATCTATCTGGCCGGCCGCGCCAGGGACTTTATAAAGCGCGGCGGGGAAATGATTTCTCCTGAAGAGGTGGAGCAGGTGCTGATGTCTCATCCCCAGGTGGAGGAGGCTGCAATAATCGGGATCCCCGACCTAGAATGGGGTGAGGAAGTTAGAGCCCTGGTAGTGCGGCGGTCGGAGGCCGTGGACGAATCCACCCTGATTGACCACTGCTCGCAGCACCTGTCCAGCTTCAAGCGTCCCCGGTCCGTGGTCTTCATCGACCAGTTGCCCCGCAACGTGATGGGCAAGGTGATGAAGCGGGACCTGCGGGAAGAATACGGCAGCCCCATCGACTAGCAGGCTCACTTCGAGAATCCCCGGCGAAATGGCGGGGAATTCTCCCATACGAGGAAGACAGCAATGAAAATCGCAGTAATGGGAACCGGCGGCGTAGGCGGATATTTTGGCGGGCTGCTGGCCCGGGCCGGCAACGACGTTACCTTCGTGGCCCGTGGTCCCCACCTGGAGGCTATCAGGGCCAACGGGTTAAGGGTCGAAAGCGCCAATGACGGGGACTTCACGGTTCACGGAAATGCGGTGGAGGACACTTCCCAGGCAGGCCGCCAGGAATTGGTACTGTTCACGGTGAAGATGTACCACAACTCTGATGCCATTGACGCGGTCAAGCCTTTGCTGGGCCCCGACTCCCTGGTGCTGACCCTGCAAAACGGCATTGATAACGGGCAGCAACTGGTGGGAGCCTTCGGCCAGGAACGAGTGCTTATCGGTTCCTGTTACATGGAAGGGAGGATCAAGGAGCCAGGAGTAGTAACCCAGGGAGGACCGGGCCGGGCTTCTTTTGGGGAACTGGAACCGGGCATTACCGAGCGCTGCCAGCAACTGCTGGCGATTTTCCAGGAGGCGAACTGGCGAGTGGACCTGGAAGAGAACATGCCGGGGATGCTGTGGAAGAAGTTCTCCTACCTGGCCGGCTCGGCGGCGGTGGGCGCGGCCACCCGGACGCTGTTCGGCGAAATGCGCACCATCCCTGATACCCGCGCCGTTATCCAGGGCGCCATCGAGGAAATCCTGGAGGTGGGGCGGGCTTCCGGCGCGCCCATTATGGAAGACTCGCTGGAGTGGTGCCTGACTTCCCTGGACAACTTTCCAGCCACCGGTATGTCGTCCCTGGGCAAGGACTTTCTTGAAGGGAGGCCGGTGGAACTGGACGGGCTGACCGGAACCGCCGTCCGCATGGGTCGGGAATACGGAGTACCCACACCCATTAACGACACGCTTTACGGCATTCTGAAGCCCTGGGCGCTTCGAATTGAGAGGGAACTGAGCGAGCCTGTTCCTGAAAACCTGGTACTCGGCCCCAAGGAAAACTATATCGATTAGGAGACCTTCTCAAGAGTATCCCAACCAGATATTGTGGTGCGGTCGGTAAGACTGCGGCTCCCGAAGATATGGTACAGCTGGCCATCTCTGTACGTTTCACCGACTGTAAAGATATTAGTTCCAGGTTCCTGTTCACAGGAAAACTTTTCAACCAATTTTGGAATACTTTTCGGAGGCTAACCCCTAATGAAAGCAGCCAGGCTGGTCGGCCCCAGGCAGTTTGAAATTATTGACGCGGAAACCCCCACACCGGAAGACGGCCAGTGTCTTATCAAGCTGGAAAAGATCTCGGTATGCGGCAGCGATATCCGTCACGAATACAGCCACCTGTTCCCGGAAGACCATTACCCCGGCCGCATCGGTGTCCCGGGGCATGAGTGTGCCGGGGTGGTGGTGGAGAGCCGCTGCCAGGATTACAGCGAGGGGCAGAGGGTGATCATCTACCCCGGCCGCGGCGTCAACTCGGGCGGGCTGGTGGAGTACATCGCCTCCGGACCTGAGTGGATGTGCGCGTTGCCGGATGAAGGCGACCTGGCCGAGTGGGTGCTTTGCCAGCCTTCTGGTACGGTCCTGTATTCAGTTCAGCAGATGGGCAGCCTGCTGGGCAAGGACGTAGTGGTGGTAGGCCAGGGCGTAATCGGCCTTTCCTTCACCATGCTGTGTGCAAAACTGGGCGCCTACCGGGTAGTAGGCATCGATCCTATAGATTACCGGCTGGACTGGTCCAGGAAAATGGGCGCCACCCACGCTTTCAACCCGGACCAGGTCAACGTGATCGATGCGGTGGAAGAACTGACCGGTGGTCGCGGCGCCGACGTGGTGGTGGAGGCGGCCGGCTACCCGGACAGTTTCAACACCGCGTTGAGGCTGGTGGCCCGGTTCGGCAAGGTGATGGTCTTCGGCATCCAGGGCGACGAGTTCATCCCGGTAGAGCACAATCTGTTGATGGAACGCCAGCCTGAGCTGGTTCCCACTACCGGCGGTCGGCTGAGGGAACCCATGGCGCCCATACGCACCATGGTGGACCTGAAGCATCGGGGCTGGTGCAACCCGGGGGAGATGCTTACCCATCGCCTGCCATTCGAGGACGTGCAGCGCGCCTTCGAGATGTACGAGAACCAGGAGGACGGCATAGTCAAGGCCGTCATGACCATTTAATCGCGAAATCAATTTAGGAGGACTGACATGGGAACCTACCGAATGTATACCGGCGACGACGGACAAACCCACGTTGAGACCATTGACCTGGACAACACCCCGGACTGGACCAATCCCCAGGACGCTACCACCATCACTTTCAGAGCAGCGCCTGCGGGCCGTTTCCAGGACTGGCATCCCGCACCCCGCGCCCAGTACGTGATTATCCTGTCCGGACAGCTGGAAATTGGCCTGGGCGATGGTTCCAAGCACGTATTCGGCCCCGGCGATGCCCGCCTGGTCGCCGATACTACAGGCCAGGGCCACACCACCGCCACCTACGGCGACGTTCCCTGTGTGACGGCCACCATTCCCCTGGCAAACCAGGGCTAAACGGGACTCTATAGATTCTCCAGGATTAACCGGGGCGGGCCGATTTGGCCTGCCCCTTAGCTTTCCGGATAGGTTAGCTTGAGAAGGGTGTGCCTGCGATTCAGGGTATAAGGACGCACATCTTCAGGCCAGCTTCCGGCATCCACCGCCTCGCTCCACCCGGAGCCGGTCAAAACCTCGGGCGACTCAAGCTCGTACATGGCATGGTGCTTGGGCTCATTTTCTATGACGATGCGCCGGGTTTCGCCACCCATTACCATTACCAATTCCTGGGTCTCGAAGCGGGCGACTGATATTACGCCGGGGACCTGGGACAGAAGCGGGCAGTGCTCAGTGTTGTAGACTTCGTTGAACCGGGCTTCCTTGTCAGGCTGGACGTCCATGCTGGCAATAAACAAGTAACGGGATTGTGGGGGCATTATCTAATCCTCCGCAAAAAATATCAGGGCGGGTATCACTCCCGCCCTGTGTAGACCACAAATTTCTTCGATTTAGCGCGTTGACTTAGGGCACGTCCGCTAGAAGGCCCGCCTGTGGGACGTTTCCGTCTCAGCGGCGGTGATGAACTCCAGAAGTACCGCACGGCCCTCTTCTGTCTGTTGACGGGCACGCTGGAAGGCCGCCGCCACGTCTGAAGGGTCCTCTATGCGCTCGGCGTAGCCGCCCATGGCCCGACCCATATCAGCATAGTTGCCACCCAGGTCGCGGGTACCGTAGAGGGCGTGAGAAGTGGCCATGGCGTTGGTTTCCACCGCCATGGTGGAGTTGTTCAGCACCACGGTAATGATTGGTATGCCGCAGCGGGCCGCCGTTTCAAAGTCCAGGCCGGTCATGCCGAAGGCGGCGTCGCCCATGAAGTTGACACACACCTTCTCAGGTTTGGCCAGCTTGGCCCCCATAACCAGCCCGAGCCCGGTGCCCAAGCCGTGGGACTTGCCCCAGCCGAGGTATGTGCGAGGGCCCTCGGTGCGGTAGAAGGGCATAATCTGGTCCCGGGGGCTGCCCGAGTCGTGAGTGATTATTGCCTCGCTGGGCGGTACGGTCTGCATGAAATCCTTGATGATCCGGTAAGGATTTATCGGTGCGTTCGAGTCGTTGAGCTTGTGCACCCAGTCGTTGAGCCAGGCATCCCTCTCAGACCGGATTTCGATGGCCGTTGCGGCGTCATTCTTCCGGTTTTCACCGACGATATCCCGGCAGGCTTCAATCATCTGGCGCAGCACCAGCTTGGCGTCGCCCAATATGGGATAGTCAACGTCGTAGTCCTTGTTGATATCGCGGGGATCATTGGTGGCGTGGATGATGCTCTTGCCGGGGGGGATGTTCATGGACATGCCGTGCCTGGTGAAACTGCATCCAATGCCAAAAATCACGTCGGAACGGCGGACGAAGTGGTAGACAGGCCCAGACATTACGCCGGAACCGCTGCCCAGGGCCAGGTGGTGGGTCTCAGGAAATGCGCTCTTGCCCAACAGGGTGGTCATAACCGGCACCTGCAGGAGTTCCGCCAATTCTAACAGCTCATCGTAGGCCTTGGCATAGAGAACTCCCTGGCCGGCATGGATAACCGGGTAGCGGGCGCCGCACAGGGCGCGAGCCGCGGCCTCAACATCCGAAGGGTTGCCCTGTGATGCCAAGGGACGGACACGGCCACTCCAGAAGAAGGCCGATTCGTCTACTTCTTCCAGGGCAACGTCTGAAGGGATTTCCACCATCACGGGGCCCACGCGACCCTGATGCAGGCTGGCGAAGGCCCGACGCATAATCTGGGTTGTCCTCGACGGGGCATTGATCTGCTCGACGTACTTGGTTACCCCGGCATAGTTGGCCACTGAGTTGAAGTGGGGACTGATGCCCTGCCGCTCGCGGGGCTCGCCAAGGGGCAGCAAAAGAATGGGGGTGGAATCGGAATAGGCAGTAGCCACACCGGGATAGGCATTCTCGGCGCCGGGGCCGTACTGCATGGCAAAAACACCGGGCACTTCGCCGTCGCTAACCCGGCTGTAACCGTCGGCGATGCCCACGCCCACCCGTTCTTGCCGGCAGACGATGGGACGGATTCCAGCGGCGGCGGCGGCCTCAATGACAGGTGTGGTGGGAAAGCAACTGAGGTATTTCACGCCTTCCCGTTTGAGAATCTCGGATATGGCTTCAATAGTATTCAATTGCTCACCCCTTGCTATTTCATTTGTGGGTCGACCTGGCGCACGTAAACCTAGGACGAGGGAGCCTAGCTCCTGGCGGCCTCAAAGGCGGCTATCTTGTCCTCCTGTTGCAGCGTCAGACCAATATCGTCCAACCCGTTCAGCAGGCAGTAGCGACGGAAGGAATCCACGTCAAATTCGGCAACTATTTCCTCGTTTTCGTCCCAGATGCGCTGGCCCTCCAGGTCTACGTGCAATTGGATACCCGGATTCTCCAGCGCCAGGTCCATGAACCGCCGTACCGTCTCCTCGGGAAGCACGATGGGCAGCAGGCCGTTCTGGAAGCAATTGTTAAAGAAAATGTCGGCAAAGCTGGGGGCAATCACGCAACGAATCCCGTATTCCCCCAGAGCCCACGGGGCGTGTTCCCGGGAGGAGCCGCAGCCAAAGTTGTTTCCAGCTATCAGGATGCTGGCGTTGGCATAGCTGGGCTGGTTCAGCACAAATTCGGGCCTGGTGCTCCCGTCCTCATTAAACCGCCACCGCTCGAAAAGGAACTGTCCGTATCCGGTTCGGCGAATGCTCTTGAGATGTATGGCCGGAATTATAGCGTCGGTATCTACATTAACCCGGTCCAGGGGGGCGGCCACGCCGTTGATTTTTACAAAGGGTTCCATCTCGTTTCTCTCCTACCACTCTCTTATATCAACAAAGTGACCGGCTATGGCTGCCGCTGCCGCCATGGGCGGGCTTACCAAATGGGTGCGCCCGCCCTTGCCCTGTCGACCTTCAAAGTTCCGATTGGAAGTGGCCGCACACCGCTGTCCTGGGGACAGGATGTCCGGGTTCATGCCCAGGCACATTGAGCAACCGGCCACCCGCCAGTCGAAGCCGGCGTCCATGAAGATACGGTCCAAGCCTTCGGTCTCCGCCTGAACCTTAATCAGGGCGGAACCGGGCACCACCATGGCGTAAACGTCGGGATGGACCTTGCGCCCCTTTATTACCTCGGCGGCGGCACGCAAGTCCTCCAATCGGGAGTTGGTGCAGGCGCCTATAAAAATACGGTCCAGCTTGATGTCCGAAATAGGGGTGTTGGGTTCCAAACCCATATAGGTAAGCGCCCGGCCGGCCGACTCTTGCTGGGCGGGGTCGTCAAAGGACGCGGGGTCTGGCACCCTGTCGGTTACTTTAGCCACCATACCGGGATTGGTACCCCAGGTTACGAAGGGTTCCAGGGAAGCAGCGTCAATTTCCACCAGTTTGTCGAAAGAAGCGCCCGCATCGGTAGGAAGCTGGCGCCATTCGTCAATGGCCTTTTCCAGGTCCTTGCCCTTGGGGGCGTACTGGCGGCCGGAAACATACTCAAAAGTAGTTTCGTCGGGTGCGATCATTCCGGCCCTGGCGCCGCCCTCTATGCTCATGTTGCAGACCGTCATCCGGCCGTCCATTGACAGGGAGCGGATTGCCTCGCCTGTATATTCTATGACGTGCCCCACGCCGCCACCGATGCCTATCTGGCCAATGATGCCGAGAATCACGTCCTTGGCGACCACACCCGTGGGAAGCTGCCCGTTAACCCGCACTTCCATGGTCTTGGGCTTGAACTGGCGCAGGGTCTGAGTAGCCAGCACGTGCTCCACCTCTGACGTTCCGATGCCCAGAGCGAAGCAGCCCAGGGCGCCGTGGGTTGAGGTGTGGCTGTCACCGCATACCACCGTCTTGCCGGGCAGGGTGTAGCCCAGGTCCGGCCCAATGACGTGAACAATGCCCTGGTAAGGGCTGAAGCGGTCATACAAGGGAATGCCGAATTCCCGGGTATTCTCAACCATGGCATCCAGCTGACCCTTGGATATCTCGTCGGTTATGGGTAGCGACAGGTCCCACGTTGGGGTGTTATGGTCCACGGTCGCCACCGTTAGGTCGGGACGCCGAACCTTCCGGCCGGCCATTCGCAAACCCTCAAAGGCCTGGGGGGTAGTTACCTCGTGAATCAGATGAAGATCTATGTAAAGAACGGAGGGCTGCCCCGGCTCCTCGTGGACTACGTGGGCGTCCCAGATTTTCTCGAACATCGTCCGTGGCGGCATAGGTAAATTCTCTCCCAGAATATCTTGCTAGATTCGGAATCAACTATGGGGAAAGGGGTGATCCTTACGTTCGGGCCATTATAACATTCCGCCTCACGGTTGACAGCAAAGGGCTTTTGCCAGATAGTCCAGTGAGTAATCCGTCAACAAAACGCGCGCAATATTGTATGGGCAGGTTGGGAGGTCAGCATGCGATTTGGAGGTTACTATATTGAAATAGGCCTTGACGCAAACGACTTCCTTTCCATGACCTTGCTGGCTATTCTGTGGTTTCTCGGGATTTTCGCATTTCGAATTGGCCTGGCATTCCTGGAACTCCTTCCCCAACTGGGAACATTACCGGAAGATTTCCGTTTGTCCCCCCGCGTCGACCTGTTGACGTGGCGCCCTTTCCTTACAAGCGTGGTTCCGGCCGTAATTCTCGGCCCTGTCACTCACTCTGCCATCACCAGGGCTGCCGCTATCAAGGTATACAAGGAATTGGCGGAGGCAGGGGAGATGGCGGAACCGGACGATCTCGAAGAACCCAAGGGACCGGATAATCCTGAGGAGCCAGGGGGCCGTGAGATGGGAGCCAAGGACTAATCAGGTTGAACCGCTACTTCTCTGCCCTTATCATTGCTTTAGTCGAAACACTGCCGCGAAGAAGAGATGACACAGCATTCCCTGCGGGTATTCCCCAAGGGATTTACAGGAGCTAGAAAATGCCCAGCGCCGACGCCGTAGTATTGCCCGATAACGTTCGCCCCGTACACTACCAGATTACTCTGCAGCCCTATATGGACAAGTTCACCTTTGACGGGCTGGAAGTGATCGATATAGACGTCAAAGAAGCCACGTCTGAAATTGTCCTGAACGCCGCCGAGATGCGGGTTTCCGCGGCGATGGTAATCAAGGATGGCCGATGGATCCGCGCATCTTCAATATCCCAGGACGAAGAAACCGAGACGGTAACCGTCTCTTTCCCTGAGACCATCGAGGGCGGCCACGCCCAGCTTGACTTGCGCTTCGTGGGTGAGCTTAACGACAAGTTGCGTGGCTTCTATCGCAGCCAATACTTAAACCCGGAAGGCGAGGTCAGCTACCTGGCGACCACCCAGTTTGAAGCCACGGACGCGCGCCGCGCCTTTCCCTGCTGGGACGAACCGGCCTGCAAAGCGACCTTCCAGCTTACACTGAACATTCCCGCCAATATGGTGGCTGTGTCCAACACGCCCATTCTCGAACAGGCTGGGCTGGATGCGGGGTTCAAGTCGGTCATGTTCAACCGTACCCCAATTATGTCAACCTACCTTATGGCATTTGTGGTGGGCGACCTGAGCTATATCGAGCAGGAAGCGGTCAACAACACCACGGTCGGCGTCTGGACCACCCGGGGAAAGGAGGCGCAGGGCCGTTTCGCCCTGGAAACTTCGGCCCGAATGCTGGAGTTCTTCAACGACTACTTTGGCATACCCTATCCGCTGGAAAAGCTGGACCACATCGCCATCCCCGACTTTGCCGCCGGCGCCATGGAAAACTGGGGCTGCATAACCTACCGAGAGACTGCATTGCTGGTGGACCCGGCGAACTCCTCGGCTGGCACGCGGCAACGGGTGGCGGAGGTGGTAGCCCATGAAATGGCCCACATGTGGTTCGGGGATCTGGTCACTATGGAATGGTGGGACGACCTGTGGCTTAACGAGAGCTTTGCCTCGTGGATGGGCACCAAGGCCACGGACTGGGCCTTCCCCGAATGGGACATGTGGACCCAGTTTGTAAACATGGACACAAACCGGGCGCTGAGCCTGGACGGCTTGAAGAACTCCCACCCCATAGAACAGGAAGTGAAGGACCCGGCAGAAATCAGCCAGTTGTTTGACGCCATAAGTTACAGCAAGGGAGCTTCGGTTATCCGGATGCTGGAGCAGTTTCTTACGCCCGACGTCTTCCGGCAGGGCTTGCACCAGTACCTGACCGCCAACCAGTACGCCAATGCCCGAACCGAGGACCTATGGGCAGCCCTGGAGGATGCTTCCCAGCTCCCGGTTACAGCAATTATGAATACCTGGACCGGCCAAATGGGCTATCCCGTACTCAATGTGGAGACCCGGGAGGAAGGAGACCACCTGGAACTGGCCCTTACCCAGGAAAGGTTTGTGTACGACAACCTGCTGGGCGAATCGGAACCTGAGGGCCTGGTCTGGCAGGTACCTGTGGGCATTTCGCACAGCGGCGGCGGCGAGTCCCTGGTAATGAACGAGCCCCAAGCCAGGGTGCAGTTGCCGAGGCCCTCCGGCAGCGACTCTTGGTTCAAGGTGAACCCCTCGCAGACCGGTTTCTTCCGGGTCAACTACTCCGAGGATGACTGGCAGCGGCTAATTCCGGCCATCAGCGCGCTGACCCTGCCGGCCACCGACCGCCTGGGCATTCAGAACGACGCCTACGCCCTTTCCAAGGCGGGGTTGCTGCCCATAACCCAGTTCCTGGAGATAGCGGCCGCATACGAGAACGAAACGGACGCTTCGGTGTGGAGCGATCTGGCCAGCAACCTGAGGGACATTGAGCTGCTGGTGGCGGAAGAACCCTGCCACGAGAACTTCAGGGATTTCGCTCGGAAACTGTTCGGCCCCGCCGCGCGCCGCATCGGGTGGGACGCCCGCGAAGGCGAGGGACACCTGGACGCATTGCTGCGCTCTACCGTGTTGGGCCAGGCCGGCGGTTACGGCGACGAGGAACTTCTGGGACAGGCAACCGAACGGTTCAAAGCGTACTTGGGCGATTCCTCCAGTCTCCCACCGGACCTGCGGGGCGTGGTCTTCAGCCTGGCCGCCCAGGCGGGCAACCAGCAGACCTACGACCAGCTTTGGGACCTGGAGCGGCAGTCCGATTTGCAGGAAGAGAAGATACGGCTGCTGTTGGCCGTTTCCCGGTTCACCCAGCCGGACCTATTGCTGGAAACCCTGCGCCGCACCCTGACCGACGACGTGCGTTCCCAGGACACCATTTCCGTGGTAACCGCAGTGGCCGCCAACCTGAAGGGGCGGCACCTGGCCTGGCAGTTTGTGCAAGATAACTGGGCCGAGTTCGACCGACGCTACGGGGATGGCGGTTTCGGTATCATGCGGCTGGTTTCGGTGTGTGGCAATTTTGTGGACGCGGCCAAAATCGAAGAGGTGGAGACCTTCTTTGCAGAACACCCGGCCCCGGCTGCTGAGCGCACTATCCGGCAAGCCCTGGAGCGGGTAAGGCTCAACTCCCGCTGGCTGGAGTTGAACCGGGACGCGCTGGCAACCAGGTTTGCCTGATTCAAGGAACAATCAAGACTTGAACGCAGGTGTGGACGCCGTCGCTACGGGGCGGCGTTCACCAGTTTCAGCGCCAGGTCTTCCAGACGCCGACGCTCCGGTACGCATTCAAGCCAACGCTCTGGAATGGCCTCTGCGCCGTATCGTGCGCCCAGCACCGCACCGGCTACTGCCCCGTTGGTGTCGGTGTCGCTGCCGGCGCTGACGACTCCTACCATTGCCTCTTCAAGACCAAGTTGGGTTTGTGCCGACCATAGTCCGAACTGCATGCAAAGCAATGTGTGGCCAATATGGCGGTGACTCCAGCGCAAACTGTTGATGTCTTCGCCCACTTCCGACACCCATTCAACAACTTCAGGTGGCGCCGCATCGGCTCGAATCGACCGGGCAATTGTCGCGGAGTCCGGAGTTATTCCCCCCAAGAGCAAGGCAATGACAGCATTGATTACCAGGCATGACCACTGGCACAGCGGAGAATAGTGAGTAACCATGCAGGATGTTGCGCTGTCTTCGATCAGTCGGATGGGCTTCAAGTGCCAGAGTAACGCGACGGGCGCACAACGCATGACTCCGCCATTGGGTGCAATCCTGTTGTTTGCCTCATATACTATGCGCCCTGCTTCCGGCGGAGGCGTCCCATTCTCCAGCAAGTCAATCACCGCCGAAGTTGTTACCCCGATTCCCCTGCCGTTTACCCTGCGCCAGCGCACAAGCCTTTGGACAAATGTGCGAACCCAGTCAACGTCAGATAAACGGCCATCCCTGTCGAGCAAACTTTCACCCAGGTCCACGGTCTGCGCCAGGTCATCGTCCATGGGCCGGCCTTTTTCGTCGGGATCAATCTCTCTGACGCCGTTGGGAAATCGCCCTTGGATGGAGTTACGAGAGTGGCCCTCGACTGGCAATCCCAACAAGTTGCCCACCGCCAGGCCCAATAAAACTCCCCTGGCCTTGTCGGCAAGATTCGGGGGAATTACGGCACGTTCAGGGTCGAACAAGTCCAGCAAATTCCGTGCTTCCCTCACGAAGGCGGGGTCCCCAACAATTGGGCCTTTCATGTTCACAGTCCATCCCGGTTGAAGTTGGTACAGTTGGCATCACTATCAGAAAGAAGCCAGACAATATTGGAGCATTTCGCTTGACGGGGTCAACCTGAACTGTCAGCCTGAGGCACCATAAGCAGGGCAGAGAACCCATTTGTCTGGATGTTCATTTGACAGTACTACGCCCCGGCCTATAGGCTTGGGCCAACCAAATCCGATTTACCAATGTGAAAATATGCATAATTCTGACCGAATAAATCAACTGAAATCGCTGATTGGTCAACGAATTCTGGTCGTTGACGGCGCGATGGGCACATCCATCCAGGGCAAGGATTTAGGGCCGGACGACTTTGGCGGGGCAGACTACGAGGGCTGCAACGAATACCTGACCCTGACCAGGCCTGACGTCATAGCCGACATACACCAGGCGTACCTGGATGCTGGCGCTGATATCCTGGAAACTAACACCTTTGGGGCAACGTCGGTAGTCCTTGCCGAATATGATCTGGCTCACGAGGCCCTGCGCATCAACCGGGCTGCCGCCGAACTGGCGCGTGACGTTGCCGATGCTGCCAGTACGGCGGAAGCGCCACGATTTGTGGCCGGATCAATGGGCCCCACCACCAAGACAATTTCCGTCACCGGCGGCATAACCTTTGACGAACTTTCTGAATCCTACCGGGAGCAGGCGCTGGGCCTGGTGGAAGGCGGAGTGGACGTGCTGCTGCTGGAAACCACCCAGGACACCATCAACGTTAAGGCGGGGCTCATAGGTATTGACAAGGCCTTTGCCGAACTGGGCTACGAAATACCGGTGGCCATCCAGGGCACTATAGAACCAATGGGCACCCTTTTGGCCGGACAGGACGCTGAGGCCTTCTACACATCCCTGGCCCATAGGGACCTGCTTTGGATCGGGTTCAACTGCGCCACGGGCCCGGACTTTATGACCGACCACATTAGAACCCTGGCCGGACTGTCCCGCTTCCCGGTGGCCTGCCTGCCCAACGCCGGCCTGCCCGACGAAGACGGCAAGTACAATGAGACGCCCGAAATGCTGTCGGCGGCCATTGGGCGCTTCATCGAGAATGGCTGGCTGAACGTCATTGGCGGTTGCTGCGGCACGGGGCCGGAACACATCCGGCTGCTGGCGGAACGGGCAGGCAGCGCCACCAACAGAGTCCCCGTTAAGCTTAAGGAGTCTCGCGTTTCCGGCATCGAGGCGCTGGTAGTAGACGAAGACACTCGCCCGGTCATCGTGGGCGAGCGCACCAACGTGCTGGGCAGCCGCCGCTTCCGTCGCCTGATTGGCCGCGGGTCATTCGAGGAAGCCGCTGAAGTCGGCCGCCGCCAAGTACGAAACGGCGCCCACGTACTGGATGTGTGTCTCCAGGACCCGGACCGGGACGAAATGGCGGACGTCATTGAGTTCCTGGAACTGGTAACCAAGAAGGTCAAGAGTCCCATAATGGTTGACTCTACCGACGCCGCGGTCATTGAAGAGTCATTGAAGCGGCTGCAGGGCAAGTCCATCATCAATTCAGTTAACCTGGAGGACGGGGAGGCCCGCTTCCAGGCGGTGACCCCACTGGCCCGGGCCTACGGGGCGGCGCTGGTGGTGGGCTGCATCGACGATGACAAGGAACAGGCCCAGGCAATTACCCGGGAACGCAAGCTGGAAATAGCCCGGCGTTCTCACAAACTGCTGACTGAAAAGTACGGCATTCCTGAAGAAGACATCATATTCGACCCGCTGGTATTCCCTGCCGGCACGGGCGATGCAAACTACGTGGGTTCCGCCGCCGAAACCATTGAGGGAGTTCGGCTGATTAAGGAGGCCCTGCCCAACACTAAAACGGTTCTGGGCATCTCCAACGTCTCCTTCGGCCTGCCGCCGGCCGGTCGCGAAGTGTTCAACTCGGTTTTCCTGTACCACTGCGTTCAGGCCGGGCTGGACATGGCCATAGTCAACTCGGAAATGATGCAGCGGTACACGTCCATACCCGAAGAAGAGCGCCAACTTTCCGAGGACTTGATCTGGAACCGGGGCGAAGATCCGGTGGCCGCCTTTGCCGCACATTTCCGGGACAAGGCTCCCAAGTCCACCACTGAGGAGCGGCTCAACCTGCCCCTGGACGAAAGGCTGGCACTGGCCATCATCGAAGGCAGCAAGGAAGGTTTGGCGGAAGACCTGGATGAGGCACTGCTGGGTCGGCCCCCCCTCGAGGTTATCAACGGCCCGCTGATGGCCGGGATGGACGAAGTGGGCCGCCAGTTCAACGCCAACCAGCTAATCGTGGCCGAAGTTCTGCAATCGGCTGAGGCGATGAAGTTCGCCGTGGGACACCTGGAACCCCACATGGAGCGGGCCGATTCGGCCACCAAGGGCAAGGTAATCCTGGCCACCGTGAAGGGCGACGTCCACGACATTGGCAAGAACCTGGTGGACATTATCCTTTCCAACAACGGCTACCAGGTCATTAACCTGGGCATAAAGGTGCCGCCCCAGGACCTGATTGACGCTTGCCAGGAGCATAGTCCCGACATCGTGGGTCTGTCGGGCCTGCTGGTGAAATCGGCCCAGATGATGGTCGAGACGGTACGGGACTTCCGGCAAGCCGGCGTGGAACCGCCAATCCTGGTGGGAGGAGCCGCACTGTCCAATCGCTTTACCCGCCTGCGCATCGCGCCGGAATACGACGGCCTGGTGGCCTACGCGCAGGACGCCATGAGCGGCCTGGCCCTGGCCAACACCATCCAGGACGCCGACGAACGGCAGAAGCTGGTGTCGGATATCGAAGCCGAGACCGACGAACTGATTCGCTCCGCGCAGGCTCGGGAAGCGGCGGAAGCGGCCGGCAGTCCCTCGGCAGTCGACCCGGCCCAGGTTGGGCACGATCTTGACGTTCCCAACCCGCCGGACCTGCGGCTGCACGTCATCAATGATTACGACTTGACTGAGATTTTTCCCTATATCAACCCGCAGATGCTGTACGTGCGGCACCTGGGGTACAAGGGACGCTTTGCAGAGGCGCTGGAACAGGAAGAGTCGGACGCACTGGAGCTGCGGAACCAGGTGCGCCGGGTGGAAGACATCATGCTGGCCCGCCCGGACATCCGGGCCAACGCAATTTTCAAGTTCTTCCCCTGCCACTCTGACGGGCAGTCCCTCCTGGTCTATGCTCCGGACGGGGAGACGGTGCTTGAGCGGTTCTACTTTGGCCGCCAGTCCCAGCGAGAAGGCCTGTGCCTGGCGGATTACGCCCGGCCGGTGGGCTCCGGTCAACCCGACTACGTGGCCATGTTTACGACCACCGTCGGGCCCGGCGTAAGAGCGCTGGCCGACGAAATGCGGGAGCGAGGGGAATTTCTCAACTCCCACATCCTGCAGGTGCTGGCCCTGGAATCGGCCGAGGGCTTTGCTGAATTGCTGCACAAGCAGATCCGGCAGATGTGGGGCATTGGAGACCCGGCGGGGCTAACCTACCAGGACATGTTCCGCACCCAGTACCGGGGCCGCCGCTATTCCTTCGGCTACCCGGCCTGCCCGCGACTGGAAGACCAGGAGCAATTGTTCCGTCTGCTGGACGTAACAGCCAACATCGGGGTGGAACTCACTGAGGGGAGCATGATGGACCCGGAGGGCTCGGTTTCGGCCGTGGTATTCCACCATCCGGAGGCCAAATACTTCAACCTGAGCGAGCAGGATATTGACAAGCTGGAGGCGGAGGTTGCCGGTCAATAGCTCAAGTACTTTAGGTTGTGCTTATAGGGAATAGGCTACCAATGAAGTGTGGCATCTGAATGAAATCGTTTCCTGCTGCGGTTCTCAACTTCAGGCTAGTATTAGCTGGGCCGATAACTAGAACCCTGACTCCCCAAGTTCTCATCTCTTCGACAAGGCCACTGAAATCTCCATCCTTACTGCATAGTACAAGTGTGGTGTCATCCGGATTTTGGCCGCAATCATTCTTGCACTCTTGCACCAAAACAGAATCAATATTCTCATCCTTCACCCTAGTCTTCCACTTAAGCTTTCGCAACTCTTCAATCGCGGCGGCTTGGTCAGGGCGACAAAATGCCTTGAACAACTCAAACTCACATTGTGGAGAGATGGACTGCAATTGAGACATTAGCCATCTGTCCATTTCTGCCACAGACTTGCTGGCAAGTGCCACATTTTGAAAATCTAGTGCAATCACTAATCGATTGCGCCTCCCAGGAACAGAATAACTGAAGAAATTCACGTTTAGTCCTCCATTTTGCGCTACCGTGTATATGGAAGCTAGAGAATTAGCATCCGGTGTTGTCTTGCCGGTCTCCCACCTAGATAATGTATTGGAAGGAATGCCCAATAGTTGAGCTAGGTCTGTCTGACTCAATCGTAACCGCTGACGTACTTCAACAATGGTTACCGGGTCGAAACGATAAACGCCATGTTCCAGTAACAACTTTGCACTCCTTCCTTTTCTAATGCCTCTACTTCTACTAACTTGTATATGACAATACATATCTGCAACGAACCCGTCAAGTGGTTTAACTCAGGATGCTCACCAATGTGCTCAGATTCCCTGCGCAGAAATTGAAACTATTCATCCCGCGCATGAATCTAAGAGAGGAGTAAGTATGCTTCCCATAACCCAAGTTGCTGAACAGTTGGGCATAGCCACCGAATACCTGGTCCCCTACGGCCACCACAAGGCCAAGATTTCGCTGGACGCGCTGAAGGGGCGCGACGGCCAGCAGGGAAAGCTGGTTGTAGTTACCGGGATTACGCCCACTCCCGCCGGCGAGGGCAAGACTACCACGTCGGTGGGGCTTACCCAGGGAATGGGTAAGCTGGGCCGCAAGGCAGTAGTTACGCTGCGGGAGCCCACCTTGGGTCCCATTTTCGGCATCAAGGGTGGCGGCACCGGCGGCGGCATGGCCAGGGTGGTGCCCGAGGACGAGATCAATATCCACTTTACCGGTGATGCCCATGCCGTGGCATCGGCCCACAACCTGCTGGCAGCACTGGTGGATAATGCGGTTTTCCGGGGACAGATTCCCGGCTTCCATCCCACCGGCATCCAGTGGTCGCGGGTAACCGACGCTTCGGACCGCTCATTGCGAAACATCGTTGCCGGCATTGGCGGCAGCAACAACAGTCCACTGCGGGAAACCCGGTTCGACATCGTGTCCGCGTCGGAGATTATGGCAATCCTGGCACTGGCGGCCGACCCTGAGGACCTGCGCAACCGGTTATCTCGCCTGGTGGTAGGCTTTGCCGACTCGGGCGACCCGGTTTCCGTGGAGGATTTGGGAGTGGTCGGTTCGCTGATGACTCTACTCCGCCATACAACCATGCCCAACATGGTGCAGACCTTGGAGGGGCAGCCGTCACTGATTCACGCCGGCCCCTTTGGAAACATTGCCCACGGGTGCAGTTCCATCATCGGCGACAAGGTGGCGCTGGCTTACTCCGATTACGTGATTACGGAGGCCGGCTTTGGCTCAGACCTGGGATTTGAGAAGTTCATGCACATCAAGACCCGGCAGGGCGGTCTGCAGCCGAATGCCGCCGTACTGGTAGCGTCGGTCCGGGCCCTGAAGTGGCACGGCGGGGCCAACCGGCGGGACCTGGCAACGCCGAATCCCGAAGCGGTGACCGCCGGCGGACCGAACCTGGCCCACCATGTGGGCATCGTCAAGGGCTTCGGACTCCCCTGCGTTGTGGCAATCAACCGGTTCGGCACGGACAGCGTGGAGGAACTGGAGGCCGTACGGTCCATTGCCCTGGAATCGGGCGCGGACGCCGCGGTGGAGGCCGACGGATTTGCCCGGGGCGGCGACGGAATGACCGACCTGGCGGAAGCGGTAGTGAAAGCAGCCGACGGGCAGCCTGAAGTCACCTATGCCTATCCGCTGGACGCGCCGGTGGAGGACAAGGTGCTGGCCCTGGCCCGCCAGGTTTACCACGCCGACAGCGTCACATGGAGCGCCGAGGCCCGCCGAAACCTGCGGCGTTTCGAGGCCCAGGGCTGGGGCAACCTGCCTATCTGCATGGCCAAGACTCACCTGTCCACTTCCCACGATCCCGCCCTGCGGGGCAGTCCGTCGGGATACGCATTCCCCATTGCCGATATTCGTGCCTCGGTGGGCGCCGGGTTCCTTTACGCCCTGGCCGGCCGCATCGAAACGCTGCCTGGCCTGCCCACGCGTCCCCGGGCCATGGACATGGACGTTGACGCCGAAGGAGACATTGTCGGTCTTTAGGCATCAATTGCACTCAAGCACCAAAGAAGACCCAAAGCCCCGGTACCGATCGGTACCGGGGCATTTTTCTGGCATGCCGGCGCGAGTGGTTACTGTCTTAGGGGTTGACAGGACGTAACAGGCCTTATAACATTACACGTAATTAGTAACTAACTTACTTAAATGGAGGTATGTCATGGTAGAAAACGATACCAGTCGCCACGAGAGGGTAATTCGGAATGTGAGCCAGACGGTTACCGAGGCCGTGGTACGCGGCACGGATGAGGCCGTGTCGGTGGCGGAGAACATTAAAGAGACCATCAAAAGCAAGACGTCCAGTGAGCGCGCAACCAGGGACAACGTGGTAATGGTGCGGGTGGACGCCGACAGCCTGAACAAGATGGATGAGCTGGTGGAGGGGGAACTGGCCGGCAGCCGATCCGAAGCCGCCGCATACCTGATTTCCGAGGGCATCAAGTCCCGGGAGCCACTCTTTGACGCCATTTCGGCCAAGGTGGCGGAGATACGGAAGGCCAAGGAGGAGTTGCGGGAGATGCTGGAAGGAAGAGAAAGCGCAGACGAATAGCATCTCAATATAGAAAAAACGCAGGATTTGGCGCAAAAGACGGTTCCTCCAAGGCAATCGCGTTTTAGATTCAGATTATAGGTAGCAGACATCGGCCAGGCATAGGTCATGCCACTCTGAGCTTGCCGAAGGGCCTGAAATCCGGCATGTCAGCCAGGTTACGGGTCCCCCAGTTGGCCTGTAGGATGGAGTTTAGATTCTTCACTCCGTTCAGAATGACCATTAAAACATAACGCGATCGGCCTGACGGTTCCTCACTTCAGCAGGATACAAGATTTATTGGACGTCCAGTGTCGGAGGTTATATGGCGCGAGGCTTTGGTTCCGGCGGTTTCAGCAACAAGGGCGGCAGTTCCCGTGGGAGCTACGGCACGAAGGGCAGAGCGGGGAATCGTTCCAACTCGCGCCCTGGTTCCAGTGCGGCCCGGAATCGCGCTGGGGAAAGTTCTGCCAAGCCAAAGGGGCAAGTAAAGGATGGTAAGACAGTTCAATACTCCATTAAGGACCAACGTGGAAACACGAAATACATAGGGACAACCAATAATCCTGCCCGCAGGGCGACGGAACATCGCGAAAGCGGCAAGCTTGGGAAACAGGACAAGCTTGTAGTCGAGACCAAGCCCATCCCGAGAACTTCAGCAGAACGGGTCGAAGCCGCAAAGCTGCGTTCGCATCGACAAAACAATGGGCGTAACCCGAAGCATAACGTCACAAGTGACGGCAAATTTCACTAACCACCGCTCTTCTGAATGATGGACGGCATCGCAGGAATCGCTAATGAAGCGATCTACTTCAAAGAAAGAGGTGAAGCAGTAGCAGTCACCCTGGTTTTGACCAATATTCGTAGGGTAATGGTATCAATTCCGCCACCCCGGTGCTAGAATTTATGCTAAATGGTAATTTGTTGTGTTGCCCCGACGCCGGCGGGGAAGGAAGTTCGATGCGCATTGTTATGATTCATGCCCTGGCGGAGTCGGTGCCTCCCGTTAAAGTTGCTTTTGGCGAGGTTTTTCCGGAAGCCGAAGTGATTAATTTGCTGGATGAGGCCCTCTTTATCGACTTCAAGGGGCAGATTACGCCGCAGTTGCGGCGGCGGATGAGCCAGCTGATCTGCTATTGCGAAGAATATGGCGCCGACGCTGTCGGCCTTGCCTGTTCGGTTTACGCGCCCGTGGTGGAGACGGCCAAGGATCTGGTGGACGTGCCGCTGGTGTCCTCCTATAGCCCCGTTATGGAGGAGGCGGTGCGGGCAGGCCGCCGCATCGGAGTAATTGCATCCGTAGCGGCCACGCTGCGGGACTCGGAATATTACCTTTACCGCACCGCCGAAGAGCAGGGACGCGAGATTGAGACCGAACTTTGCTTCGCAGAAGAGCTGATTCCGCTCTATCGAACCCAGGGAGAAGAGGCCTTCAACGCCCGCCTGGAAGAACTGGTGATGGACCTTTCGAAGCGGGTGGACGCGGTCCTGCTGGGGCAGTTTTCCATGGCCACAGCCCTGAAGAGACTGCAGGCGGTTTGCCCCGTGCCCGTCCTGTCCGGGCCCCACAGCAGCGCAAACAAGCTGAAGGAATTGCTGTCCGTGCCGGTATGGCCGGGGTTGAACGATTAACCAGAGATTGAAGGGGTTGGCTATCAGGGCAAGCACATTTGGGGCTAGTTAACCGGATGGCCATTTCCTTGATAGCTGTGACGGGTCTGCCCCGAGTACGAGGTTCCCGCCTCCGCGGGAACGACGGACTTCCCCTAACCTGGAATGCGACTGCCTTGGGCCGGCTATCGGCTGTCAGCAGGGTCCCAGCTACTCCTTCCAGGCTTCTGCGTCCTCAGTTATGGCAGCCGCGGGCCTGGATGTCCCACACTACTTCGACCACCCCGTTCCTGACGCCGATGAAGCGGTCCCAGCGGCTGACCATGGCGTCCTGCTGGCCGGGTATCAGGGTTAGCTGGTCGCCTACCTCCAAGTTTACGCCGTCGGCCACCTGGAATACGGTGCGGTCGGTGTCCATATCCACTGCCTCGACGCCGGGGAGGCCATCAACGCGGGGCAAGCCCTTCAGGCCGCCCAGGGCCTTGGCGCCGGCGTCGGCCACGGCCACGCCGGGGCTGGGTGTGCTGATGATGGTGCTGATAACCTTGCCGGCGAAATGGAAGTCGGGCATGTATTCGTAACCCGTTTCCATCACCAGGTAGGACCCGCCCTGGATTTCGGTGACTTCGGGCATATCGCCGGCCACGTCGTAGCTCCAGGTCTCGCCCGTGGAGATGATTTCCACCGGCAGGCCGGCGGCGATTACCGCTTCACGCAGGTCCAGCACGGGTTGAATCAGGCGGTGGGCTTCGGTGACCCGGTCCTCCCGGTCGGAAGAGGCTTCGGCCATCATCTGGTGGCTCATCACTCCCTTGAAGGAGATGCCAGGTAGGCCGTCAATGAGCCTGGCCAGGGCCACGCCGGCTTCCGCCTCCTGGACACCGCAGCGGACCAGGCCAGTCTCCTGTTCTATGACCACGCCGACGTTGACGCCAATTGCGTCGGCGGCGCGGGACAGGTCGCGGGCGTTTTCCTGGGTATCGCAAGCCACCAGGATTTCCGCATCGCGAGCCAGCGTGCAAAGGCGTTCGATCTTGGCGGGGTCGACGACTTCGCTGGTAACGAAGACGCTGGGGACACCGCCGTGAACCATCACCTCGGCTTCGGACACCTTGGCGGCACAAACGCCGCCCACAGTGCCGCCCCGGCGAATCTGGCGCAGGGCGATGGCCGGCGTCTTATGGTTCTTGCTGTGGCCCCGCAACTTGCTGTGGCGACCTTCGTAGTAGTCGGCCATCACGTCCATATTGTGGTCCAGGGCATCCATATCGAGGATTAAACAGGGAGTGTCCAGGTCTGCCACGGGAGTTCCGGGCTGCGGGCGATACAGGTCTCGCATGTATGGGCCTCCAAGTAATGCTCTCCATGTAATCAGGCAATGCTCGCTAAGAAACTATCTCAAAACCATTTAAGCCAGAGCATTGGGTAAAGTGGGACAGTAAAAGAGATTGCTTTTCGCCCCCATCATAGTGGTACGACTGATTTGACATGATGACTGGGAAACCGGTTTCGTCATTCCGGCCTTGAGCCGGAATCCAGAATGGTTGCAAGATTGGCATCTGCAAAGTACAAGAATGGCCCTGGATTCCGGCGAAAGCCGGAATGACGGTTAGACCCCAACCCATCATTACAATGCTGTTGAACCACTAGCCTTCCCCAGGGCAATCGCATCTTAAAGGGTCACTGTCCACTAGGGCCGGAGTTCATGTCGCCTTGAGCTTGCCGAAGGGCTTAGAATCCTTCCTCTCAAGAAGGCCATGGGTTCAAGGCCACTTTATGGGTTGGAGTTTAGATTCTTCACTCCGTTCAGAATGACAGTTAATTTCCGTTCAGAATCACAGTTAATTCAAGATGCGATTGCCCTGTCTTCACCCCCATCCTAGCCTTCCCCCGTCAAGGGGGAAGGGATTTTGAGATAGTCTCTGAGTGGGAGTTAGTCCAAGCGTCCCCGTCCGGCAATGGGCCAGTAGCCCACCAACTTGCCGTCCTGAACGGCGCGGAAATAGTCAAACTGGTTAACGCACAGGGCCAGGTTATAGGGGACGAGCCACACCTTGTCGTTGGGGTTCAACCGGCCGGTGGCTTCACCTTCCAGTTCCAGAATGCCATGCTCGGCGCTGAAACGGGTTGCCGTGGCGCCGGGTACGCCTTCGAGCACGGCCACGCCAAAGTCGGGGCCCGTCGTCTTGTGGCCGGCGTCCACGACCGCCCTTTCCGGGACGGGATGGCTGATGACCGAGGCCAGCACTTTGGCAGCAGGCAGCAATTCGGGTCGAATGGAAAGAGTCTGGGCGTCCATCAGCGGATAAGCCCCTGCCAGGACTTCGTCAACGCCCGTGATACGGGCAACGATGTCGTAATTGTGGGTGCTGCCGGCGCTTACGACCGGCACCTCCAGTCCAGCACGCTCCATTTGCTGCACGGTCTCCAGAACCGGGCGGATACGGTTTCGGGTCTCGGTTCGAAGTTGAGTACGTTCGGTAATGGGAAGGGGTCCCTCGTAGGTGGTGATTCCCATAAGGGCCAGGCCGGGGGCTTCCTCTACCGCCTGGGCCAGGCGGACGGCTTCGTCCCCGGGGGCCACACCCCCATGTCCGTAACCCGAGTCGATATCCACCACCACGCCCAATACCACGTCCTCGGCCTCGGCGGCGAGGGAAAGGTCCTGGACGTTACGATGGTTGTCCACGACCTGGAACACCCAGATATTGCGCGCCAGGGTCAGTGCCCGCCGGATTTTGGATGGGGTCACGACCCTGCCGGATATCATAATGTCATCGAAACCGGCAGCGGCAAAAACCTCCGCCTCTCCCACCGTGTTGACGGCAATGGCGCCGGAGCAACTGAGCGGCTCATCGGAGAAGGTCGGGTCGGCGGACACCTGCAACTGGGCTATCTGCGGACAACCGTGGCAGGAAACGTGAGGGCGCACGAGGGCGTCGACGGCACGGGTTACGCCGTCGGACTTTAACCCGCGAAACAGTCCGTGGACCGTATCAATGTTTTGTTCCAGGACATCTATATCCACCACCAGGGCAGGCGTGTCCAATTCCCCCACGGGAGTTCCAACGGGCTGGAATATGGGGCGCTCCATTGCTGCCGTCCTTCAATATAGGGATTCTCAGGCAGAATAGCATAAAGATGAGGCCCGCAATAGTCTGGTGGGGGCTGTCGGGGGGCAGGGCCAGGGCAATCGCATCTTAAAGGGTTGCTGTTCACTAGAGCCAGAGTTCATGTCGCCTTGAGCTTGCTGAAGGGCCTAAAGGCCTTCCTCTCAAGACGGCCACGGGTTCCAAGGCCACTTTATGGGTTGGAGTTTGGATTCTTCACTCCGTTCAGAATGACAGTTTAGACATAGTGCGATTGCCCTGGGGCGATTCGCGAATCGCCCCAACGGTGGCGGGCACGTGGCGGAAAAGGGCAGACACGTAGGTCTGCCCCTACGGTTGTGACAAGGGTAGACACCGCCCGGGGACCTTGCCGAAGGGCCTGAAATCCTTCCTCTCATGACGGCCATGGGTTCCAAGGCCACTTTGTGGGTGGGAGTTTGGATTCTTCACTCCGTTCAGAATGACAGTGAATTCCGTTCAGAATGACAGTTAATTTGAGATGCGATTGCCCTGTCTTCACCCCCATCCTAACCTTCCCCCGTCAAGGGGGAAGGGACCCCGGCCCACGTCAGCGGCCAGGAAGCCCTAGAAACCTTCCCCCGTCAAGGGGGAAGGGACTTATTCAGAGGTTCCTTGGTATGCGTTTGCTTTGGGTACAAGATCCTTTAGCCGCAATGTCTCGCCTCTTCCTGGGGGAGAGGGAAAGAACATTTTGGGGCGGTAGTGGTCGCGCTCGTTAGAATGCGATAGGGCGCTCAGGCTGTCTAAGCTGAAGCCAGCCGGGCTAAAGCTATCCAACCTAATGCGGAGACCGGACGACGGGTCCGAAGGGGGAGGATGTTCCGGTGGCGGGCTGGCCGAAGGATCCGGGGAGGGATCCTGCGGACCGGACCGGTCTGGAAGCCCGGGTGCAGGGTCGGAAGAATTGTCAGCCTGGAAAGCCCCACTTCGGCAGCTGCGGTGATATTGTTGCGCGCCGAAGGCTGCCACCCTGGCGGCACCTTCGGAGCCGTAGATGTGCAGCAGGACGCAATAACCATAGATGTCCTGGGGGAAGGGGGCACCGGCGGGAATCGCTGACCATTCGGAGGACCATTCGGAGCAGAGGTCGGCGGCCTGACCAAAGTCCAAGGGAGCCTGGTCCAGCCGGCGGCGGTAGTCCAGGACAGCAATGGTAGCGGCTCTGACTGCCTGTTCGCCGCCGAGGACATGGTTCAGGGCGTAAGCACCATAGCAATCGCGGCGGTAGTCTTCCTTGTCATAGGACTCAAAGTAAAAGGGGCCGTATTCTTGCAAGAAACGGTTGCCGTACTCTCGCGGACTGCGCTTATCGTTTTCGGAGTATGGAGCCGGGCTGGCGTTGTTTTCAGCCGGTGGACAATTCTCGGCGAAATCCTGGCGGGAATTGGCGGAGTCAGCTTCAGGGGCAGGGGCGTCGAAGCCACGGTGAAGGAGTTCCCTGGCGGCGGACAAGCGATGGTGGGGTTTGAAATCCTGGAGATTACCCTGCATGACGTCAACCAGGAAACGGACAGCGGAGCGGCCATTGTCGGTCTCTTCGCAGATCAGGGCAGCCAGATCCTGGTGAAGAGGAACGACATCGGAGTGGGAAGCGGGAGACGGAGAAGTACGCTGCCGGGCCGCGGGGGAATGGGCAGCGAGGAAGGCGCGGGCCGGTGCCCAACCGAGGTTGAGAAGCTGCCGGGCGGCGTCAAGGCGGTGGCAAGGTTTGGCATCTGCCGGGCTGCCCTGCATGAGGTCGATGAGGAAACGAACGATGAGCCGTCCATCGCCGGTTTCTTCGCGAACAATTTCCGCGAGGGACGGTTGCGTGTCTTCCTGAGGAGTGGGCAGGGCAGCGTATGAGAACATATGTTTTATTTTAAGGGCGGGAGTGGGAGGTGTCAAGGGGATTTTTGAATCGGGGCAAACGCATTCTCCCACGAAACCGGAATTTTCAGGCTAACACGAGGGCTATTTCGTTACTCTTCAGGTTCGAGGATCCCGCCTACGCGGGAACGACGGGCTTTCCAAATTAGAATGCGTTTGCCCTGGATTTTTGAATCGGGGAGATGCCCGTACGCAGTTCTGGTATGGGTGATTTTGTGGGGGGAGCTGGCAACTATTCTGGTTGGAGGTTCCCGCCTACGCGGGAACGACGGGCTTTCCAAATTAGAGTGCGTTTGCCCTGGATTTCTGAATCGGGGGGATGCCCGTACGCAGTCCTGGTATGGGTGATTTTGTGGGGGGAGCAGGCAACTCTTCTGGTTCGAGGTTCCCGCCTACGCGGGAACGACGGGCTTTCCAAATTAGAGTGCGTTTGCCCTGGATTCTTGAATCGGGGGGATGCCCGTACGCAGTCCTGGTATGGGTGATTTTGTGGGGGGAGCTGGCGGCCACAGGGGCGCCTCCTACGTAGTAAGCGGACCGTCCAGCTCGGGATGCCACCTGAAGTAAAGGGCAATCGCGTTGTAGATTCAGACTATAGGGGGCAGACATCGGCCAGGCATAGGACAAGTCGCTCTGAGCTTGACGAAGGGCCTGAAATCCTGCATCTGAGCCAGGTTACGGGTGCCCCAGTCGGCCTGTGGAATGGAGTTTAGATTCTTCACTCCGTTCAGAATGACAATTTAGACATAATGCGATTGCCCTGCATGAAGTAGTGGTCCGTTCCGCGTAGTTTGATTTTATGGACCAGGGCAGACACACAGGTCTGCCCCTACGCA
>DAOUHR010000056.1:0-3784 GCA_034428635.1 Dehalococcoidia bacterium | reverse complement strand
GTTCTTTCGCCCGCTGCCCCCGCCCATCACGAACAGCTTCACCCGCCCCCCTTCGTCCTCACCTTGCCGGCTGTAGGGGCCGACCTGGGTGTCTGCCCGATGGCTCCCTTCATCCTTCAGCCACCGGTCAAAGAAGGCCAGCCGCTGCTCGTTAAAGCTCCCCTCCCTGGCGTTGTCCAGCGTCGCCTGCGGACCGAAGTCCACGTTGCCGGCATAGGTGGCCGACCGACCCCCGTGGGTCCATGGACCCATTATCAGCGATACCCGGCTCTTCTTCGCCGAGCTCAGCCCCTGGTAGTTCTCCACGGTGCTCGCCGCATACGGGTCGTACCAGCTGCACTGGTGTACCTGCGGCACGTCCGAAAACCCCCCGTAGTGCTCCTTCGCGCACAGCCCCGCCTGCTGCCAGTATTCGTCATAGGTCTCATGCCCCCATATCTCCATCAGGTACCCTTCGTACTCCGGCGTCCAGCTCAACGGAGAGTGCCCCCGCTTCCAGGGGAACCTGCCAAACCACTCGTGCAGGTCTTGCCTTGTCATTGCCGCCCTGGTTGTTTCCGGATTGGCCTTTACTTCGGGGCTTTCCAGCGCTTCCCTGAAGGCCCAGGTAACCTGCCTCAACTCGAAGGCCCCCCCGTTCCGGCACCCGCTGTGGTACGCGCTGGCAAACCCCCCGCATTCCAGCCACATCGCCCCCAGGCCCGGTGGATTCAGCGACGCCAGCGCCGCTTGCGTGTGGGCGGCATACGACAAGCCAAAAGTGCCGATTTTTCCATTGCACCAGGGCTGCTCCAACAACCATTCCAGGGTGTCGTACCCGTCCCGTCCCTCGTCCACATACTTGCTGAAACCCCCTTCCGACTCATACCGTCCCCGGCAGTCCTGCATCACCGTAACGTAGCCGCGATTGGTGAAAAACGCCGCCTCTTCCAGCCTGGCCGAAGAACCCTTGTCGTATGGCGTCCGCTGCAGCAGCACCGGCAGGGCCTCTTCTGCCATCTCTCCGTCCACTATGGGCCGGTGAACGTCCGTGGCCAAACTTGTGCCGTCCCGGGTCGGGACCATTGCCGTTTCAATAAAGTGATTGTTGCTTTTGCGTCTGGTGACGCGTCTTCTCACCCTCAAATTCATCATCCCACCTTCCCAACAATCAAACTACAAAGGAAAACAAGGCAAGTCTACCACCATCCACTCCCTCCACTGCCTATGGAACAAGCTACGGATTTTCTTGACATTCGACATACCCAATAATAGACTTGCTTGAACTGGCCGCCGTTCCGGTAGCGCTGTTAGAATGTTGTGCGATATACGTAATAATAGGTTAAATAGCAGTCGAATTCCGTAAATTGCTGGAGCCCTTTCGATGGCGAGCAGGCTGCGGGACCTGGCCAATATCACCAGGAGGAGGGAATGATGACCTTGTCCGGAATTTTTGCACCTCGTTGGTTAATTTACAGCATAATGACTGTGGGACTATTGGCGCTGATTGCATGTGGCGCATCGGCCCCTGACCCGCAGCCGGCTCAGCCCTCCGACGGCAGTTCCGCTGCGGCCCAGCCCGCCGCGCCTTCCCAGCCGGAACCCGCTTCGGCTCCCGCAGTAGCGGAACCCGCCGCCCCTTCCCAGCCAGCCCAGCCCGCTCCGGCGGCAGAACCAGTACCTGAGGCCACCGTCAGCGCCGTGGTTGGGCAGGGCGCAATCGGCGCGGAAGCCAAGGCCCCTACCCCTACTCCGGTTCCCGCCCCGGCTGCCGCCTCTGATGCCATGGCTATGGCCGAACCCGCCGTGGTCAAACTTCAGGTCGCCCGCGGCCCCACCACTCGTGACCTGGCCGATCCCGTTGCCGGCCGCGGCGACTTGCCCGTCGTCCTGCCCATGTTCGAGGGCCTGGTCCAGTTCGACCAGTACACCGATTCGGTTCCCATGCTTTCTCCCCAATGGTCGGCCAATGACGACTTCACCGTCTGGACTTTCCAGCTCCAGGAGGGTATCCAGTTCCACAAGGACTGGGGCGAGCTGACCGCCAAGGATATCGAGCACACTATGTGGCAGGAGCGCCGCAATGACCACTTCGACGGCCGCGCCGCTACCTGGCGCGACCTGCTCAAAGAGGTCGTGATGCCCGACGGCCCCGATGGCCACGTGGTGGAGCTCCACCTGAATAAGCCCGAACCCATTATGACTACCTATATGAGCACCAACTACACTACCGTCATCCGCAGCAAGAATCACTGGGACGATAACGGTGGTGTCATGGACGGTTTCGACGCCAACGACGAGGGTATCCGGCTGATGGCCAACGACCCCATCGGTACCGGCCCTTACCAGTTCTCCGAGCACGCCGAAGCTCAGTACCTCCGCTATGAGGCCCCCTCTTTTACCCATTGGCGCAAGACTCCCGACTTTCCGGAATTGCAGATTTTCTTCGTCTCCGAGCCTTCTACCCAGCTGGCTATGCTGGTGACCGAGGAGGTCCAGGCGGCGGAGATTCCCCGTGATTTGCAGGTCGGCGCTCTGGCCCGCGGCATGGAGGTCATCCAGGGCACTACCCCCGCCATCCGCCTGGTTGGTTTCTTCGGCGGCAATTACCTGCCCGATAATCCCAACTATGACCCCACCGAGCCTATGACGATGACCCTGGTGCGGGAGGCCATGAACCGGGCTATTAACCGGCCTGAAATCAACGAGGTGTTCTTTAAGGGCCGCGCCGAGTTGATGATGCAGACTCACTCCCACGCCAAATTCCCCGGCTGGCAGCCTTCCTGGCTGGATTCCTTCGAGGCGGACTACGGTTACGATCCCGACAAGGCCAGGGCTTTGCTGGCCGAGGCGGGCTTCCCCGACGGCTTCGAAATCACCCAGCTTTCCTATCCCCGCCCGGGCCTGCCCGAAATGCAGGACATCGGCGAACTGGTGGCGGACTACTGGAGTGAAATCGGTATTGACGTGAACTTCAAGCCCGTGGAAACGGCCGTGTACAGCTCCCAGTTGCGGGCCAAGGAAGTCAATAACACTGCCTGGCTCCATACCGGCAGCTTCACCGAACCCACCCGCGCGATCTTCGTGTATCACTACAGCGGCGCAGTCAGTCCCCGGTACGAGTCTCCCTTCTTCACCGAGAAGTACGAGGCCCTGGAGGTTGCGTCCACCACTGAGGAACGCGACAACCTGATCCGGGAAATGGGCGAGAACTGCTACGAGACCTACTGTTCCATCCCGTTGTACTGGGTACCCTTTGAGTTCATGATCAATCCTGAAGTCATCGATGAGTGGCTGACCCCCGGCGTCTTCGGAGTCCGCGACTTCGAATACGTAAGGGCCGTTAAGTAGAGTCCGTTCGTGGTGAGTCTGTCGAACCACAACCGGTCAAGCAGGGGCGGTTCGCGAACCGCCCCTGCGATGGGCGACAGACATCCCGCAACGCATAAGTCATGTCGCCCTGAGCCTGCCGAAGGGCCTGAAAGCTCTCCTGACTGTGTGGATGCAGTTACGAAACCTGGTTAGCAGGAAGGAGCCGGACCGTCAACCCGAACGCGAACACTGTCATCCTGCACGGAGTGAAGGATCTAATATCCCGGCCAAAAGTTACGTTACCGACCCACAGCAACCCCGATTCTTCGTTTCACTCAGAATGACAACTTGGCAACTTAACGCCTTGGGCGATAGTCGCCTGCCCAATATGGAAAAGCACATCCCATCTGGGTTTTAGTTTGGATACCTGTCAATTGTGGAAGGGGCTTCCATCATGCAACCCCCTCCTGGATAAAGGATAGCAATGCAACGA
>DAOUHR010000055.1:0-4261 GCA_034428635.1 Dehalococcoidia bacterium | reverse complement strand
TATCAGCACCTTGGCCACTATGCCTAAACTGGACAGGGACAGCACCCCCGCCACTGCCATGGCGTCGGTGAAGGTCAACCCCAGCCCCACGTCAAAAATAACGTCGGTAGTAACCGCCAGCGATGCCACCATTGATATAGCCACGGAAAGCACCGCCGCGATGAACAGCTTCCCCCTTATGGCCCGCAGAAAGCCCGATATGTCCAGTTCGTCCAGCCCAACCAGGAAGAAGAAAATGAAGATGCCTATGTTCAGCAGGATCTGGAAATCGTTTTCGGGGTCGATCAACCCGGTCACCGGCCCCAGGATTACCCCCGTGATGGCATAGGCAAAGATGGAACTGATGCCGAACCGCTTGAACAGGCCCTCCAGCAGCTTGGCCATAACCAGCAGCAGTCCAATGGCAAACAGGGCGTCAAAAATCTCCATGCACCAACCGCCTCTTCAGGCTGAAAGTAGAACAACAGGGAAAAACGGGAACTTTCCCGCGGTCAAGGGTACCCGGTGGTTCGTAGGCGATGGGTTTCTGTGGCGCGCCGCATTATGTTGGGATAGATATACATCGGGTGTCAAGGGTTGGCTGCCAGCGCATCCCCGTTTGCCCGCCCACCGCTTTTACCGCTATACTCTCCCCAATCTTAACCGCATAAAGGGGAACGCAATGGTATACCCGGACTTTACCCACGGCGTTAGAGAAGTTGACCTGGGACCCGAGGACTCTTTTACCAAGTTCCCTTCCGAGATTGAGGTGGAGGGGTACGACTTTTACCTGGCAAAGGGCAAGGACGGCGTGATGCGTCTCCTCTCTTCCCTGTGCCCCCACAGCTGGGGCACCGTCTACCTAGAGGACACCTGCTTTATGTGTCCCTCCCACGGCTGGCGCTTCGAACTCTTCACCGGCAACTGCATCAACGGGCCCATCGCCCAGATGTTCACCTTCGAGGTAAACGCCCGCAACGGCCACCTCTTCGCCAACATGCCGGAGAAGAAAAAGCAGGCTCAAACCTGATCCGTCCACAAACAGGCACGAATATCCACTAATGGATGTTTGAAAAACCACTAGTGATCATTCATGCCTGTTCGTGGACAGCCTTTCAGTTCTGCGGCTGGTTGACCAGGGCAGTTATGGCCTCGTCAAAGTCCACCACCGGATGTATGGTGGTGGAGTTCCAGGTGGCCAGTCCCAGGTCCCGCATCGCCGAATCCACCACATGCGCCCCCGGCGCGTCCAGGGTGATGAAGGTCAGGTGCGGCGTAGGACTTATCCACCCGCCAACCCACTTGCAATCGTGAGATTCCAGCACCTGGTCCTTGGTCTGGGCCATGCGCAGCATTCTGTCGCGAATATCCGGGGCCACCCCGGGGCACCGCTCCGGCGCGTGCCGCAACTCAACAAAAAACAGCATAGTTTCTCCTTAATAGCTATCTCAAAATCCCTTCCCCCTTGACGGGGGAAGGTTAGGATGGGGGTGAAAAGCAATCTCTGTTGCTGTCACATTTTGCCCAATGCTTTGCCTGGAATAATATTGAGATAGATTCTTGATCTTTAGGAAGCATATTCTATCTTCCCCTCCAGATATAAGACCCTCCCCTTAACTGCCGGCTCCGGCCTTGCGTACAAATAAAACCCCATCTTCAGTAGGATGGGGTTCACGATGGAAACAACAACCATCTTGGAAAGGCTATCAGTTCTCCGCCTTCTCTCTTCTCAGTCGCTCAACCGCCTGTTGCAGAGTTTCGCCCGGCTTACGCTGCGCATCGGCCTCGATAAATTCACTCTCAGTCTCTCTACGCCCTTCTTCGCGACCTTCCTCTTTCTCTCTTCTCTTCAGGATTCGAGACATTACCATAGCTACTCTCCCAACACTGAGTATAACGATAGAAATCGCGAAAGATGCCCCTGAAATATCAGCAACTGTCCCCACCGGCCTCTGCGAGTCCCAATCATCTCCGTACCAGAATGCAACCGCGAAGCAGACTACCATTAAGGAAACAAATAGAGCGCAGAATGCACCCCCTATCGTCCTGACATTTTCACGGATAGAGTCGCCAATTGACTTAAAGACATTGGTGAGCCAACCGAGAATTCTCTTTCCTCCCAATCTGTGTTTGTAGCTTCATGGTACATTGGAGACCTTATATATGCAATGTATTTTGACTATGGTGTGTCATGATTGCAGGACAAGAGTAAAGCAACCCATGCCTACAGCTCAGGATCCTCTGAATAAGTCCCTTCCCCCTTGACGGGGGAAGGTCAGGATGGGGGTGATGGCGTTAGCTTTCTATCTGAAACTCATCGGCTGGCGTACCGAGATTGGTGTGTCGAATCATCGCCAATGACTTGTTCAGAGGTTCCCTCAGCCTTTTGAAACACCCCCGGCCTCGCCAGACCCGCGAACTTCTCCGGGTGCATCGCCTCCGCCAGCCCTTCCAGCACATCAATCACCCGTGGCCCGTGGCGGCTGGGAATAAGCCCGTCGAACAGGTACACGTTGCCCTCCCGCACCGCCTTCAGCGACTCCCACATCGGATGAGCGTACAGGGTCTGCCGCGTCTCCTCCTCGGTTCGGGCCATGTCAAAGGCGCAGGGCATAACCATCAGGTAGTCGGGCTGGTAGGCCGCCACCTCGTCCCACCCGATTTCCCGGGACTTGCCCCACTTCTCCGCCAGGCCCTCCTCACCACCGGCCAGTTCCACCAGTTCCGGCGTCCACTGGCCCGTGTTTCGCAGGGGCTCCAGCCAGTCAATGCAGAAAACCCTGGGCCGTTCCGCAACTTCTCCCAGGCCTTCAATCACCCGCTGCGCCCGCTCCTTTAGCTGCGAGACCAGGGCCTCGGCCCGTTCCGGCACATCGGCTGCTGCTGCGATGATGTGGATATTCCGGTAAATTTCCTCCAGCCCCACGGGACGGGTAACTACGATTTCCGGCTCGTAGTCCAGGAAGCGGGCGGCCGTGGCATACACCGAACTCTGGTCGATGGCGCACACCTCGCAGATTTCCTGGGTGATGATCAGGTCGGGGCCCAGTTCCCGCAGCAGGTCGCCGTCAATCCAGTGCACTGGATTGTTGTTCTCCCGCGCCTGCCGGATGATGGCGTCAATTTCCTGGCTGTCCAGGTGCGATACGCTGCGCACGCTGCGGCTCACCACCGGCTTGGTGCGGGCGTCGGCGGGATAGTCGCACGTATGCGAAACCCCAACCAGCTGGTCGCCCAGCCCCAGGGCATAGACAATTTCGGTGGCGCTGGGCAGCAGGGAGCAGATGCGCAAGGGATTCTTTCTCCTGGGTGGGATATACTGTAATGAGTATAACGTGATTCGGGTGCAGGGGAAGATGTACCGTGGAAATCGGTCGCGTTGCAGTTAAATCCGCGGCAGTAGCGCATGCACTGGCTTGGGCGGCGTTCCTGTGGATGGCGTTTTGGCCCCATGCTTACCAGGGCGTATCGGCGACGCCGGTTCAAGTTGATGAGCTGGGCAATGTCATCGGAACAGCCGAGATCGAGACGGTTCGACACTCCGCATCCATCGTGGAAGCAAACGGAATATGGGTACTGCTTCCCCTGTTTATTCCCGTGATCCTGACGGGCCTGGCCTTGATCGCCCTGTTGACGTGGAAGGAAAGACGCGCTGGCCGTGTCCTGATAATTGCCGGCCTGACGCTTGCTCTCCTGGTGTTTTGCTTCCTCGGCTACCTTTCCTTCGGTGTCATTTACCTCCCGGCCGCGCTTGCATTGATCGCATCTGCCTTTCTCTTCGGTTTTCGAGCCGCCGCATCAGAAAGCCGGTAGGTTGGCACATCTTCTTAAACTCCTCCTCCCCCTTGCCAACTTGGCTGACCCATCTCCACCATAAGAATACAAGATCAAAAAAGGGAAACGGAGGCAACCACTCCTCGTCGTAGGGGCAGACCTGCGTGTCTGCCCAGGCCCAACCGCCGCAATCGTAGGGGCAGACCTATGTGTCTGCCCAGGCCCACCAGCCGCCATCGTAGGGGCAGACCTATGTGTCTGCCCTGGTCGGGGATAAATGTCCCCCCTCCACCCTCCGGTACCAGGCCCCAGGCTTGAAGGCACAAACGGGACAAAATGGCACAAAACGGGACACTTTTCAAAAAATCCCATTAGTGAACATTAGTGCCTATTCGTGGATAGAAAACAAAAGGAGACAGACAACCATGAGAACCCTCAGCGAAATCAGAAGAGAAATCCGCGCCCTCCAGCGCAAGTACCACCGCCAACTCACCATCTACCGCATGCG
>DAOUHR010000054.1:0-8996 GCA_034428635.1 Dehalococcoidia bacterium | reverse complement strand
ATTCCGGCGGCACTCCAATGGAGTACATGGACGCGGCGAAACCGATAGCCCGGGGCAGCGTTACCTCGTCGCCCACTCCGTCCAGGGACCGACCGTAGCCAAAGAGACCGACGTGCAGCTTGCGTTCCCGACGCTTGGGCACATGACGGGACGCGGCGGTAATCGTGCCGATCAGTCGGCGCACCTGGGACTGGTACTCTGCAGTCGTCTTGTCAATGATTGCCCGGGCCCGTTCCTGGTCGATGGGCATGGGTTCTCCCCGTTCGTGGGCGCGCAGTTGGGCTATCCCCTCGCGCACAGTCTCCTTGTCGTAGTCGTACTTGAAGGCCGACTGGACGGTGAATGTATGGGCGCTGGGGTACTCTTTCAACGCCCGTTCGATGTTCACCGGCGTAAGGTGCCCCCGGAAGGGCACCGAACCGGCGCCGATAATGGGATAGAGGGGTATGCCCAGCCGCTTTTCCAGGTCGTACAGGCGGGACAAGCCTGCCTTAAGGATCAACTCGGCCCCCACGATGCCGTAGTTGAGGGCGGGGTCGCTGCGGGCCAGGAAGACCCGCTGGGCTGGCAGTTCACGGCCCTGGAGATACTCCTCCACGATAAGGTCGCAGTAGAAGAGGTGCTCCATGTCTTCGATGAGGGGAATAACCCGCACCTGCTTGGGGAAGAACTCCCCTACCCAGTCCTTGACCAGCCGGTCACCCAGCAGGGTATGGGCCTCCTGTCCCACAATGACACGGCGGTAGTAGGCCTCCACCAGGGCCAGTTCCTCCGCCGAGGTAGTGAAGGGAAGAATTACTTCCTGGATGGGCGCGGTGTCGTCGTCCCCGTCCCCGTAGAAGTTCCTGGCCATATCGCACGCCGAGGGGACGCTCTGGAGCGCTTCCACCATGGACTTGCGCATGTCCCGCTCAATGCCCGGGTTGGGCACCCGCAGCGTGAGCACCACGTCTCTGCCCAGGCGGCGCTGTTCCTGGAAAAACTCGGGGTAGCCGGTAAGCAGCTTGCGGACCACCTGGTTGTCCGCCTCCTTGCCCTCCGAGTCCCACATCTGCTCGTTGCAGCCCAGCGCGAAAATTTCGGCGGCCTCCTGCACTTCCCCGTCGCCCCGGATGACCCCGGCCTCGTCGGCAAAGGGCGACGGAGTGGCGTTGTCCGGGTGCTGGGTGCTCATAACCTTGGGTACGAAAAACATGGTCAGCCTCGAATGCGGTGAAAAAAGTAGGAGTGGGAAATATTTCCCACTCCTATTGTAGCGTCAGATACCAGCTACCTTGTCAAGCGATATACAAGGACTTAACCCAGGAACCCCTTGATTGCCGTGATGAATTCCGGTGGATTGTCCTCAAACACCATGTGGCCTGCCTGCTCAATCTCCACGATCCGCGAGTCCGGAAGGGTCTCCAGCATCCTGTCCGCCACGTCGGCGGCCAGGATGTCGGTATGAACGCCCCGGATGATGAGGGTGGGGCAGGTGATGTTGGGCAGCGAGGGCCACAGGTCGTCCGAGGGTGGCACCGTGTTGTTACGCCGCTGCTCCCGAATGAGAGTATCGTACTTCCAGCCGATCTTCCCGTTGGGGAGTTCCCTGGTGGAGTATTGCACCCGACGCCGCATTACCTCCTCAGAGGCGAAGCGGTTCTGGGCGTTCTGGTAGTTGAAGACATCCTCGAAGGAGTCGAACTCTTCGGGTACATTGCGGATTTCTTCGGAGATGCGGTTGCTGCCCCGGCTGTCCAGCGCCGGTCCTACGTCCACTATGACCAGCTTCTTCAGCTTTTCGGGGTACTTACCCCCGAAGGCCATGCTGTTGCGCCCGCCCATGGAGTGGCCCACCAGGACGAACTTGTCCAAGCCCAGGGCCTCGCAGAAACCGGCCAGGTCAGCCACGTAGGCGTTGGTGGTGTAGTCGCCGTCCTTGGCCCAGTCGCTGTCGCCCCGGCCCCGCTGGTCCAGAGCCAGCACCTGGAAGTCGTCGCACAGGGCCGCCGAAACATCGTCCCAGGAATGGGCGTGGCCGCGAAGCCCGTGCACCAGCAGCGCAACGGGCTTGCCCACATTGCCCCAGTCCAGGTAATGCAGGGTGTGCCCGTTGGCGGATACAGTCTTGCTTTGGGGTTGTACCTGCGTAGTCATGGCATTTTCCTCCGTCTTCAATTGTGTTCAGCCTGAAGTATGGCTTGTACCGTTGCTGGCCAGTCTACCACACAGGCAGATTGGCCTGGGTGGAAACATTTGCGGAGCCTTTACCGGGTGGCGTTCTTCGCCCGGTGCCGGACCCACAAGCGAACCGGAACCCGTATGGGCAGCGTAACCAGGCGGAACAGGAAAGTGAACAAGAGCCCCAGTGAAACCACAAGATCGGAGAGAATGCCATCGGAGACTATGGTGCCCCTATGTTTCGCATCTTTGCGATGTTCAAACTCTGGCTTGTAGAACCTGGGATCGTTTGGCGGCAGCGGTGCTATCGGTGGCATATCCATGGCTTCACCTCAAGGCAATTCCGGCTTCCCGAAGTGTATCGGTTGGGAGCTGGAATGTATATGATGCACCATCAGGGAACAGCGTATCCCTGATGCTTGAGGGTGCAGCGATTCGGGCTAGTGGCCCTGTGGGTAGAAGACTCGCTTCCGGCGTCTACGGTCTTCATTGTCTGCGTTTTCACCTCCGGCAGGGGTCCGGTTTAGCGCAGGTTATGTCGCAGCCGAGTCCTGTTTTTCGGCGCCTCTGAAAGTACCTCGGCATACTGGTTATTTTTCGCTACGGCCGATGCTACACTTTAGCCGCTGGGAGATTCTGGAGAGGATACTTGGGACGAACCGAAGTAAACGCGGTCATCATTGGCCCGCGGGCCGAGCGGGAGTTCACTTTCCTGGTGGACACCGGGTCAACCTTTGTTGGGTTACCGGAGGAAGACATACGTGACTTGGGTCTGATCCGGATACCTGGCGGATGGATGGAGTTCAATACCGCTGCAGGGGTAGTGGCGCGGGACAGCTATAACGCATTTGGAAGAGTGCTAGGCCGGGGGTTCAGTGCCACAATCATCGCAACTCCTATTCCACTGATTGGCTATGAACTGCTACAAAACCTTCGATTCCGGGTGAACCTGGTGACGGAACAACTCGAACCAGTTGGCACAGACGAAGTCCACCCGCCATACATCTTTTGGTTCAGGAACCATGAACAGACAGAAGGGGTGGGTGTAGATTATCACACTCCATCCTGTCTATCCTGTCCATCCATGCTTGCCCAGTCTTACCGCCCCTGCCAGTTGGGCTTCCGCTTCTCCGCAAAGGCCCGCGGCCCCTCCTTCGAGTCCTCCGTGGTCAGCAGCCGGTCGTACATATGGTACGTCAGCGACGAAACGTCCTGGGTGGACATGTTCAGTCCCCGGTAGGCCAGCTCCTTGAAGTACTGCACCGCCAGGGGGGCGTTCTCCGCAATCTGCGCCGCCATGGTCATCGCCTCTTCCATCAACTGGTCCCCGGGCACCACCTTGTTCAGGAACCCCATGTCGTAGGCACGCTGGGCGGTTACCGGCTGGGCGGTCAGGCACAATTCCAGGGTGGCGGCCAGCCCGATCTGCTTGGGCAGGATGGTGCCGAAAGGCGGCAGCAGGCTCCACTTGGTCTCGGTAATCCCCAGCTTTGCGTCCTCCGACGCAATGCGCAGGTCGCACATCTGGGCAATGGACCACCCACCGGCCAGGGCAAACCCGTTGATGGCCGCAATAATGGGCTTCCAGGTCTGGGGCCACATGTAGGGCCGGTCCGGGTACATGCTGTCTGCGGCCCTTGCCTGCCGTCCGTCGGCGTTGTCGACGGCCCGCTCCTTCAGGTCCCGCCCCGCGCAGAAGGCCCGGCCCGCGCCGGTAACGACGGCCACCCTGGCATCGGGGTCAGCGTCAAAGTTAGTAATGGCCTCCGCCAAGTCCGCCCGCAACTGCCGGTTGATGGAGTTCAGCGAGTCGGGCCGGTTCAGGGTGATGGTTACGATGTTCTCGGTCTTTTCGTAAAGGACTGTTTCTGCCATTTCGGGGAATCTCCTTTTCTGAACAAGAGAATTCTTGCCTTGAGTGTAACATCAGGGCACGATTTTCTCACGGTAAGGCTTGGTACTAAGAATAGTAACATCCCCCATTAATGGGGGATCGTCAAGGCTTGTCCTGAGCCTGCCGAAGGAATTGGGGTAAGGGCCGACCCTTTGTCATCCCCCTTACGCGTAATGCCCTAAGTACGTCCCCCCGATAATGTGGATGTGCCCGTGGCTTTGGCTTTGCAGGCCGTCGTAGCCGAAGTTGGAAAGGATGCGGAATCCGTTGGGGCAGAACATGCAGCCCAGGTCCACGGCGATGGTGCCCAGCCGCTCCATTATCCCGCTGCTCCACATATCCAGCTGGCTCATGTGCTTCTTGGGCATGGCCAGCAGCATTACTGGCACCCAGGTAAGCCGGTTTACGATAACGATGATGTCCTCGTCAACGTAGCGGATGCGGGCAGGTTCGCGGCCCGCAACGATTTCACAGAAGACACAGTGGGGGGCGGAACTGGTCAAGGGTTCACCTCGGGTTCAGGCAGCGATAAATTCGGGGCTAGTCGATTTCTTCGGGGGCCAGAATCAGCCGGCCAGCGTCGTTGCGGGTCAGGCGGCCGGCCACTGGTTCCACCCCGTGGCCGAACACCAGTAGCCAGTTATTCCGCTCCGCCTCTTCCAGCAGTTGCCGTTTGGCCGTCACTGAATCCTGGGGGTAAAGATCAAAGGAGGTAATGTAGTTTAGCGGCAGGTGGTCCGGCGTAGGCAACACGTCGCCAAGGCAGGCGGCTCGTTCGCCGCCCGACTCCAGGAAAGTGTACTGGTGGCCGGCCGTGTGACCGCCGGTGCGCCGCGCCCACAATCCTGGCAGCACTTCCGTGTCACCGTCCAGGAGTTCCAACTGCTCCGTCCGTTCAAGGGGCGTGAAGTCGTGAGTGTTATAGGCAGCGCGGGTACGTTCGTTGGTCGCGCTGGCTTCATCCCAGTCGGCCCGCTGAACCAGGTGGGTAGCCTTGGGGAATACTGGCGTGGGTTCCGAGCCGCCCCGGCCGTAGCGGGTGCAGCCTCCGGCGTGATCAAAGTGCAGGTGAGTAAGGATCACCAGGTCAATATCGTCGGGCGTTAACCCCTGCTGGGCCAGATTTTCCACCAGCTTTCCGGCCCGCATGCCATAGTTGGCCCGCATATTCCGGTCCGGCTTGCTGCCAATGCCGGTATCCACTAACACCCTTTTGCCCCCTGACCTGATCAGCAGGCAGTTAAGGCCCAGCTCTACTCGGTTCTTCCGGTCAGGCTGGCGGAGTCCGCCCCAGATGGCCTTGGGCACCACGCCGAAAACGGCGCCACCATCAACCCGAAACACCCCGTCGCTGATTACACTTATTTCCGCGCTGCCCAGTCGCATAGCCCCTGAATTATAGATTAGCCTCCTTCCTTGTCAACGCCAGGGCTTCAATGGGACAGGGCTATCGCATTGGAAATGGTTGACCAGATAGCCTTTTGCCAGCCAGCCGAGACGGGTGTGCCCCGAGTTCGAGGTTCCCGCCTTCGCAAGATAAACGAGTCCTTCGCAGACCATTCATGGGGTAGCCCTGACCATCATCAGGGGAGCGCTGGACTTCCATAGACCGGCGAAAACCGGTGTGACGATTGTTCGGACCACTCAACTGTGGGACATCGCTCCTATCTGACGGCACTCAGAGGGCAAGGATTTTTTAATTTCCTGTCCCATTTTGTGCCATTTTGTGCCGTTTCGTATCTGACAATAGAGTCGGGATGGCACCGAATGGCACACCGGTGTGCCACATCCCAGATAGGGAATGGCCCTGAAGGTGGCCCAAAATGGCCCGCGCTGGGCCATGGGCGGCCGGAGGGGCCTTTGCCCCTCCGGCTTTGTCCGCGCTCCCTATCCCAAAGAAGGAGAGCAGGTCCACCTGAAAATTATGGTAGCGACGTGTATTCCCTGATATCAAGGGGCCAATGTCATGCGGCGGCTTTGTGTTTCCAGGGCAATCCCGTTCTACTGCCAGCAGGATTCCCGGGGATTTCATGATGGCTGCTTCGCAGGTCTCACCTATATATGCCTTCAGCGGTAATCGACTCTATGCACTCCATCCTGTACCCCATTCCTTCCCCAAAGTATCGGGCCACGGTGCCATGTATTTGGGCCATGGCGGGAAGGGGCGGGCCCGCGTTTTCCAGCACTCGGGACATGGACGTCACCTCGCGGTCGGTGATGCCGCAGGGGACTATCCGGGCGAATCTGGACAGATCGGGGTTTACATTGATGGCAAAGCCGTGGTGGGCAATGCCCCGGCTGATCTTCACACCGATGGCGGCTATCTTGGCGTCACCCACCCACACTCCGGTAAGGCCCGGTTCAACTCCCGCCTCAATGCCGAGGTTGGCCAGGGAGTTGATGATTACCCGTTCCAGGGTGCGCACGTACTTGAGCGGCCCGCCCCATTCCCGCAGGTTGACGATGGGGTAGGCCACCAGTTGGCCTGGGCCGTGGTAGGTAACCTGCCCGCCCCGGTCCGTCTCCACCACGTCGATGCCCTGCTCTTGCTGTTGCCGCTCCGTCAGCGGGATGTGTTCGGGCCTGGACAGCCGGCCTCGGGTGTAGACGTGGGGGTGTTCCAGCAGCAGCAGGGTGTTGGGCCGTCGGCCGTCGTGAACAGCGTTGACCAGGTTAGTCTGTAACTGCCAGGCCCGCCGGTATTCGACTGTGCCGAGGGAGATTACCTGGCAGGAGGGCTTTTCAGGCATTGTATTCGGGAGTTGGTGGGTGGTTTCAGTAGTGAAAACTACCTGCCTTTCCCGGCAAACGCCTCACCGGACAGGAGGGGCAACAGTAATTCGGCGGCATGTTCCAGCACAGTTCCCGTCACTTCACCGACATTGTCGGACCTGGCAACAAGGTTCCGCACCACTGTTTCATCATTGCCGGCCGGTACTCCATTCCAGAGCGCCAGGGTGTAGGATTGCCATGGTGCCGGATTAACGCCGGCTCCAATTTGGTCATGCCGGGATTTTAGCACAACGACCACTACCGCATTAGTTCTGGCAGAGGAACCATGAAAGGCCTTCTGCCATTACGCCACCGTCGGTTTATGGCTATAGTGGATATATCGGTCATTTGATGCATATTGGAAAGACGGGCTTTCCGTAGCGTGGATACCACGCATTCTTGGCGGCCTGCACCCAACACTGGTGATAGGCCGAAGCGGCTATATACTCGGCGCGGAGACGGCTTAACTCGTTGAACCGAGACGTGGAGGAAACTGTACATACTCGGTTGGGATTGGAACAACCGTAGGAAGCTCGCCTTGACTGATAGGCGTCCCACGCTCTTTTTGCTGCAGCATCGGCAGAATTCACGGAGTTACGGAGTTCTGCGTTCTGCAGGTCGGTATTCTTGTGAAGTTCGATAACATAGCCGTAGACACTGGATTCAGGAACCCAACATCCGTCTGGTACTGAGTTGTTATCTCCCTTCGGCCAGTAGTAGTAAATCCCCCTTTCTACTTTAGTTTTCACTACGCGATGAAGAACGCGGCTACCGGTAAGTTCACAAGCAACGGTAGGCCTAAAGGAGATCACCGTTCCTGACGAAATGTCCTGAGGCAGGAAATTCTTCAGCAGTGTTGCGCTGTCAAGACAAGTAATCTTTGGTTCCATACTTCCGGTGCACAGGAAGGTCGTCCGAAATGATTCGACCAACAGCGGTTTTCGCTGTTCCTCCAGACGGCTAATTTCAGCGCGTAAAGAGTCGATTCTGATGTTTAGCTGATTTAAGGTGCCGTACTTGCTCCGGTATGTCTCGTTTAGCTGGGTCAGTGACTGATTCTGGCCCCGCAGTTCCGTCACGTCTGCCGTCAGCCTGGTCTTTTCTTGTTCAAGCGCCTGAATGGTCGACGCCTGTCGGTTATTTTGCTCATCCAGGATGTGACTCTGGTCCTCAAGGTTCTTCACGTCTGCCTGGAGGGTACTTCTTTCCTGTTCGAGAGCAAGAATATCTTGGGCTTGCTGGTCATTCTGCTCTTGTAGGCTTCTGGCATTCTCGACTGCTAGTTCCAGTTCGTGCCTGAGGGATTCATTGTCGGCCTCAACCTGGCTGTTCCTTGCGGCGAGCGTATGATTTTCTCGGTTCAGGGAGTTATTCTTGGCGTTAACTGCCCGAATATCTTGGTCCAGTGTAGTGTTTAGTTCTTCGACACGCTGGACCTCTTGGTAGATTCGCCTGCTCTCCGTAGTGAGGTCGCTGTTTATGGCCTCCAAGTGGAGCTTTTGTTGGACCTGTTCCTGTATCTTAATGACCAGTTGCTCGTTAGCCTCGGACAAACCTTGGTTCAGTTCCTTGGAGTTGTCCAGAGCTGTTCGAGTTGCTTCAAGTTCGTCCCTAGTCAGGCTTAGGGAAGATTGGTAAGCCTGGATGTTCTGATAAACAGTCACTAGGCCAATGACCGCACCGATTAAGGCTAGTACGAGAACCCCGATAATCGCTTTAAGAAGCATTGTGTTCTCTTCCTTTGGAGGATTAGGTTACTGGCAAATGCCAGTGGCAGTTAAGCGTTCTTAAGGGCTACGTTGGCTTTGAAGCACAGCATTGACGCACGTCCGTCAATGACGCTGGGTTGACGCAATCAGCTAAAGGAAGGCGCATGGTTACCAGCGGATGTATGGGGAACCCCTCGTAAGTAAGGATTTGGCTACTTGCTACAGCCGCCAGCACCCGTCAGTAAGCCTCGTAAGGGGGCACGAGGCCGAACCTTCAATGCAGGCTGACTCACGGTCACAGAAATCACTGGTTGTCCTGAGGCTGTAGCAGTATCAATATACTAACTTGCCAAACAAATTAGCAATCCAAATCTGATACTTTCAATCTTGTTATCACCTTGCCCGCCACAGTTGCTTGTTATAGTATGAGGCAAGTCTGCCCTGTGCCTCCTCCGGTGGTG
>DAOUHR010000053.1:0-2490 GCA_034428635.1 Dehalococcoidia bacterium | reverse complement strand
GGGGAAGGGGGGGGGGTGGGGGGGATCAGAGTGGGGGGGTGGGGGGAAACTACAGAGAAGAGAACGGTGGCGGTTGTTGTTTTACAGACTCATGAACTCGTTTGAGCTTAGATTGGATTGCTCTAAGATACTTCGCAGGGTTCCCGTGGCTACTTCAGTGTGGCGCGGTACGATGGCAGTCAATCTGCCGTCCTCCGTATCTTTAGCAAACTTGACATGGCTACCACGCTGCGATACCGCCGTAAATCCGGCCCGAACTAATTTCCTTGCCACTTCGCGATAAGGCAGGGGTCTAAGGGGTGGCAATATCAACCTCAACAGATTCGGTAGGATTGTTGGAAGACAAATCAGGAATTTCCGGCTCGAAATAGAGCTCCAGCGCTTCCCTTAAGTTACTTTTGGCCTCTTCCTTGCTTTTTCCCTGGCTGGCTACATTAACCTCGACGGCTTGGGCAACCCACCAGTTGCCTTCCTCCCACACTCGAGCTGTGATTTTGTGGAGACTCATCACTTTTCCTCAACAAAGGCTATGTCTACCTGCATAGTATCAACCGAATACCAATCTGTAGTCAATTGTGCATGGCGAGGCAATACAACACTCAAGGCTTCAACGAGTGTGGGAGGAATGAACCGTTCATCCCACCCGTCGAAGTACCTATTGAAAAACAGGAAGCTTGGGATATGACGCAAAATGACGGACCACTGAGATGGTCCGTCCAGCCCGAGCTATTAACCAACATATCGGGCTCAAAGGGCCGTAACTGCGGAGACCGCCCTGGGGTTGGAAAAAGCGCTTGGCATCGACGCCACCTTTTGGGCGGGCCTGGAAACAACGGACCTTTTGACTTTGGCCAGGAACAGGGAAATTGCCGCCGCAGACCTGCCCCAGTAACCTTACCGTTGACTGGATGGCAAACCTCAGGCCCGGCGTCCAACCCGCCGGGCCTCTCTCTTCTCCCCTCAAAAAGGCAACCCCAATCTACGGCCCTTCAACCCCCAGTTCCGACTTCAAATCATCAATAACCTGGGTGCGGGAGCGGGTCTGCCAGCGGACGCGGGCGCCGATGGGGGTGTTCTCCACTTCCGGATCCACCTTCAGGGCCACGAAGACCGGGCCAGGCTGGGCCAGGATTTCCTCGACGCTGCTGGCGAAGTCCTCCAGGTTGTCGAAGGCGTAGGTGGCCGGGTAGCCGGACCCCTTGGCAATGACCTCGTAGGCGATGTTCTTGGCGTTGGGCACGGGCTGCCCGCCGGTGGTGGCGTAGCACTCGTTGTCCAGCATGAAGTGGTAGAAGTTCTTCGGGGCCTTCTCGGCGATGGTGGGCAGGGCGCCCATGTTCATCAGCACGTCCCCCTCCGAATCAAAGAGAATCACCCGCTCGTCGGGCAGGGACAGGGCCACGCCCAGCCCGAAAGAGGCGTGGCCGCCCATGGCCGGATCTCCCACCGGCAGGTCCCGGTTGGGCTGGTCGCTGATCTGGGTCCAGTGCCGCCCGCCGCGGCCCGGAATGACGATGGAGTTGCCCCGGTGGGGGGCAAAAGCCCTGAACATATCTGCGGTGTCGATCATGTTGCCTCGCTAATTTTCGTGGTTAGACGGGATTGTGCGGTAACGAAACCGTGCCCGGCATGGGCCAATCACAATCCTGTGCATCCTGTATATCAATGTTTGAATCGTCTGAATCTACCGGTTAAACCCGTGGTACTCGTCGCCCACCAGCACTGCCACCGGACGGCGGGTGCGGGAAGCCTCCTCGAAGGCCACCGAAATGCGGGGCGCGTCCTCGCCCGTCTCCACCAGGTAGTACTGGATGCCGAAGGCGTTCAGGAACCGCTCGGTGTAGGTGGCGGCGGTGTCGGTGTTCACGCCGTGGCGCGTCCAACCCCGGTAGCCCACCATCATCACCACCGGAATGTTCAGGCTCAGGCCCCAGCCCCGCAGAGAGTCGCCCGACTCCATCATCCCCGTGTTCTGGATCAGGATAATGGGCTTCTTACCGCCCACGGTCAGGCCCGCGGCGGTGGAGAAGGCCTGCCCCTCGCGGCTGACCGGAATCAGGTCCAGGTCCGGGTCCGACTCCATCAGCAGATACAGGAAGTTGGTCTCGCTGTCCGGCAGCCACACCACGTGGGTGACGCCGTTCTTCTTCATTTCGGCCATTACCAGCTCAGGACTGAGTTCGCCTTCCGCGTGCTGCGTCATTCATTTACCTGCCTTTGCCGGGCCATGCCCGCCAGCTTTGGGTTGGCTTGATTATAGCCCCGGCAGGTGCCGTGTCAACTTAGGGTAAAGGATGGGATGGGTTGGTCTCCAGGCGGCCCAGTATTGGGTCAAGGTAGTGGCAGACCTGCGTGTCTGCCCTGATCCCGCTCCCTCTTGTCTTGGGCTTGCCGAAAGATGCCCCGGGCCAGGGTGTGGTTCGACAGGCTCACCACGAACGGGTGGCTCACGACGAACGGGTCAGGGAATCCTTGAAACAGTCCTGGGCT
>DAOUHR010000052.1:0-9892 GCA_034428635.1 Dehalococcoidia bacterium | reverse complement strand
CCTTACCCGGGTTTCCCGGGCCAACAGCCGCATAACCAACAACTCATCGGGTGGCCTATGCAAACCGACCTGGGTGGTTCGTTAAGCGAGACGGGCAGCGGTATTGTAGCTGCCTATGGCTATGCCGCCCGCTACGTTTACAGTGAAGTGGTGGTCCAGAACGACAACTTCCTCCAGTTGACGGCCGCCACCGACGCTTACCAGACTCCCATCACCACCTCCGTACTCACGCGGCCCGCCAGCGGGACGGTCAGCTTTCAGAACGCATTCGGAAACTCCGTCCACCGCTCCAGGGTAACAGCGCCCCACCAGGAACTTACCATCCTCTCCATCGGGGTGGTGCGCTTCGAGGCGCCGAGAGCATTTCCATCTGAATTGGTCCTGGCGCCCGTCTACAATGACCCGTCGCTGGAGGAATTTCTCACCGCCACTCCGCTGGTTCATCCTGAGCTACTGGCGGATAGGGCAAGGGAAATAGTGGGCCCAGCGCCCGGTCTGCTCGAGGCGGTGGAAGGGATAACCGGCTGGGTTTACCAGAATATCCAATACGTCAAGCAAAGCACCACGGTGTCCACCACCGCGGAGGAAGTGCTGCGTACCGGCGTGGGAGTTTGCCAGGACATGGCCCACCTGGCCATGGGCATGCTGAAGGCCCTGGGCATCCCTTCCCGTTACGTCTGCGGCCTGCTGACCACGGAGGTGGGAGAGACCCACGCCTGGCTGGAATTCTGGCACCCTCTCCAGGGCTGGATTCCTTCGGATCCCACCCGCGGCCATTCGGTGGCCCGCTACGGTGATCTCCTGAAGTTTTCCGTAGGACGCGATTACACGGAGGCGGCGCCGGTGGCGGGATCTTTCGTTTCCAGGGGCGCTGGCCGGCTGGATGCCGCCGTGGCCCAGATACAGATTGGACGGGATTCCGTAACTTTCGACGACGCCCTGAGTTTGATAGAGACTTTACCACCGTAATTGAAGGCAGGTTTTCTCATGACAGACCCCAGGTCACTGGCAGCGGCCACCGGTACTTGGCTTACCGACTCCCGAGTCTACAACCTGATCTGGCTGGGCCGGTGGCTGGAACGGGCCGAGGCAATGAACCGGGCCGTCAACTCGGCGGCCCGCAAGGCGACGGGAAACGTATCGAAGGATTGCAGCCTGGGCGACGCCCTGGTCCCGGTTGCCGCCGCCGCCGGAGTCAAAGTCGAGGACAAGACACTGCTGGCTGAGGAATTGCTGCTGGACAACGCGACTTCCTCCGCCATGCACTGCCTCTCCAGCGCCAGGCTGAACGCCGCCCAGGTGGCGCCCGTGGAGCTTATCCGCATAATCGCCGAAGCCATATTGGAACTTGGGGAAGCAGACCGGACCACGCTGGCCTCCCCGGAAGGGGTAGTCGCCCTGACCGACGGCATCACGGCCCACTTGGCGAGCGCCTACGATGCCATCGAAAACCGGTGGTTCGGTCGGGAATCCCTGACCGAGGAAGAGGTCTTCCATCGTTTTGTGCAACAGCAGTAACCTGCCGGTAAGAATGAACGAGACATCTGATGAGGATTTACGAGTTTGAAGCGATCCTGGAAAGGCCGGATATGCGGGGAGCGTGGACTTTCATACGCATACCCTTCAGCGCGGCCGAGGAGTTCGGGGTCAGGGGACAGGTGGCGGTCAAGGGGACTGTCAACGGAATTCCCTACGAGAACTTCCTGCTGCCCCAGGGGGAGGGAGTCCACATCCTGGTGGTCAAGAAGGAAATCCGCGAACAGGCAGGAGTAACTGCAGGGGACGTGGTTCAGGTAACGTTGGAGCGGGAGACGGGTACCAGGCAGGTGGTAGTACCGGAAGAGTTAGCCGAAGCGCTGCGGTCCAGAGCCGGGGCGCAACAGGTCTTCGACAAGCTGGGCTACTCCCACCGTAAGGCTTACTGCGACCACGTAACCCGGGCCAAGCGGGCAGAGACGCGAGAGCGGCGCGCCGCCAGGTGCGTGGAACTGCTGCTGGAGGCGGAGTCCATGGGCCTCAGTCCGCGCTACCGGCGGTCCAATAGTTGACTGGTCAAACTGCCTTGATTCCGGCGGCGCCGGAAAACGTGGAACCAGCGGCCTCCGTAGATTGCCAGCGGGGGCCTTAACGTTTGCGCGGGCGGTTAATCCCTGGCATCCAGCCTGTCCAGGCTGCCGCTCCACTGGAGAATCAACTCGTCGGCAGTCACCAGGCGGTGGCCTTCCAGGGCGGTGGCTACGATAATGCGGTCCGCCGGGTCGGGGTGGAAGTTGGGGAGGTTATTGGCGCGGATTCCGATTTGCCCATCAACGGGAATTTCAAACAGGCCATCTTCAACCAGGCTGTTGCGCCAGGAGAAAATGTCCCTGGCCACGTTCAGGCGTCCTTTATCGCTTAACATGGCAACTTCCCAAAAGGTGAACGCCGAAACTGCCAGGTCACCCTCCGCCAGTGCCTGTTCGATCAATTGACGGCATCGTGGCCCGACTGGTGAATTGTTTTGTCTCGACCATATCAGCACGTGGGTATCGAGCAGGATCACGGGTTTAACACACGGTCAGGGTTTGACATAGCTTCCCATTCCACATCAATCGGGGAAATTATGTCTCCGAGTATCTCGATAGTACCCGCGTCTGCACCGAACCATTTGCTTGGCTTCGACTTATAGGCAACCAATCGGGCCGTGGGGCGGCCATTCTTGGTTATCACTATTTCCTCCCCGCTTTCCGCCACTTCATCCATCAGCTTCAGGCACTTGGCCTTGAATTCGGACGCCTTGATGGTTCGGGGCCCATGTGAGCTTCCTTCAGCAGTTGGCATTTTCTTCCTCCTAAACTCGAACCCTGAATCTTTTCACCAGAAGCATGACTAAAATCAGGCAGTATCAAGGGTTCACCACACGGTCAGGGTTTGACATAGCTTCCCATTCCACATCAATCGGGGAAATTATGTCTCCAATTATCTCGAGCTTACCCTTGTCAGCCCCAAAAAATTCCTCAAACTTTGACCGATATGGCACCAATCGGGCCGTGGGGCGGCCATTCTTGGTTATCACTATTTCCTCCCCGCTTTCTGCCACTTCATCCATCAGCTTCAGGCACTTGGCCTTGAATTCGGACGCCTTGATGGTTCGGGGCCCGTGCGAACTTCCTTCAGCAGTTGCCATATCTGTTCCTCTACACGCTGACCTTTACAGAATATTACCATAGTCATGACCATGGACACTAAGGATTGATGCTTATAGCGGACATTCGGGCATTCCCAGTTCATGCTTGACTATTAGACAAAATCCCTTACCGGAACAGGGCAGTAATAGCTCAACATACGCTTCCCAAATGGAGTATTGCCATCGTAGTCTCGTGGGAATGATTTGGCCATTCTGGAATGGGTTATAATGCGTTCCTGAAGAAGAAGCAGAGGGAAGCTCATGTCGACCGTCACGGAAATCAAAGAGGCCATCCTCAACCTTCCCCAGGACGAATACGCCCAGATTATCGAGTGGTTGTATGAACTCGAAGAACTCGAGTGGGACCGACAGATTGAGGCTGACTCCTCTGCAGGTCGGCTGGACTCTTTAAAAGCGGAGGCCGAGGGGGCCAAGGCAAATGGAACGCTGGTAGACCTGTAGTGCACGCACTACCCCCGAGTTCTGGACGCGCTTTGCTCACCTGCCCGAATCGGTTCAAAGGTCTGCTCGACGGAATTTCCAGAGGCTTAAGGACAATCCGCGATACGCTTCTCTCCGGTTCAAGAAAGTGGCGACTACTGATCGGTTCGTTTAAGCCGCTCATACAGAGCGCTCGCAATAGAAGACGGGGAGGACTTCATCTGGGTTTGGATAGGCGGCCACGAGGAATATGACAGGTTGATTGCGCCGTGATGTACGCCACCAACCCCCGTGCTGGAAAAGCTGAATGGCCGTACGTTTAGGACGGCTCAAGGTCGGGCGGCTGGGCCTATCCAGGCTGCAGGCCCTGCGCTACCCCAACTTCCGCTGGTTCTGGATCAGCACCTCGGGCCAGGCCATGGCCCAGGGAATGCAGTTCCTCATCCTGGGCTGGCTGGTGCTGGAACTGACCGGCTCCACCTCCCAGCTGGGGCTTACCATTTTCTTCTATGGCATTCCCAACCTGACACTGGTGCTCTTTGGCGGCATCTTCGCCGACCGCGTCAACCGCAAGAAACTGCTGATTTTCTCCCAGTTTGGCGTAACGGTCATCATGTTCGTCATGGCCGCCCTAACGGTGACGGACCTGGTAGAGGTGTGGCAGATTTTCACCGCCTCCTTCATCCTTGGGGCCCTGCACGCCATTAACATGCCTACCCGCCTGGCCATGGTGGTTAACCTGGTGGAGCGGGAAGACATTATGAACGCCGTGGTGCTGAACGCCGCGGTAATGAACGCGGGGCGCATAGTAGGTCCGGCCGTGGCCGGGTTCATAATCGACCTGACAGACCTGGGTCCTGCCCTGTTTGTCAACGCCGGTTGCTTTCTGGGCGCCGCTGCCTGCATTCTGCTGATTCGCAACTTCGAGCAGGATAGGCCCGACAGTCGCCGCAACATCCTGGGCGACCTGCGGGACGGGCTGGCCTATTTTGCCAGGACGCCGGTGGTCTATACCATCGTGGGCATCGGTTTTACCTTTGGGTTCTTCGGCATGCCCCACATGCAGGTTATGCCGGCCTTTGCCCGCGAAGTGCTCAGCGCCAGCGCCGGCGAGGCCGGATTGCTCATGACCGCCGCGGGCATCGGTTCCCTGGCGGCCAACGTCATCCTGACCATGCTAGGCAACTACCGGAAGAAGAACCTGCTGCTTATCGTCGCTCTCCTGATGTTCGAGGGAGCCCTATTCACCTTTGCCTGGTCCCACTGGTTCTGGGTTTCCTGGGCCATACTGCTGTTTGTGGGTATGGGCAGCATTGGCTACATTTCCCTGGGCACCACAGTGCTGCAACTTTCCGTGCCCCAGGAACTGCAGGGACGGGTAATGAGCCTGTGGTACCTTTCCGCCGGGTTCATGTTCATCGGCGCCCTGCCCATGGCCCTGGTGGCCGACCTGGTAAGCTGGCCGGTGGCGTTGGCCGGCGGGGCTATTGTCTGCTTCATCTTCACCCTGTGGCTGGCTATTTTGCGGCCCACTTTGCGGCGGCTGGAGGCTTAGGGGCATTTACCGCCGTCAACTGGCCAGCAATTCCTTCAACTGGGCGTCGATAAAGGCCGTATCCACGGGATTTCGCCCCGGCCCGCCGCCGGTGTGGCCCCAGATGGTCTCAATAACCCGAAGCTCGGCATTGGGCATCATCCCCACCTCAATCTCGTTGTCCTCCGGCGGGAAGTACTGGTCGGTGCGCGACGGCATGACGAAGGCCTTTGCCTTGATGGAACCCAGCGCCTTCTCAAAATCGCCGCCGTAAAGGGGGTTATCGCTGATATCCCCGGCCTGCCAAGTGGCGACCATGGCCAGGATGTCGTTGGCGTCCAGCTGCAGGTACCGGCCCTCCCACCCAGTAATCAGGTAGTCCTCCAGGGAAGAAAAGCCGATGTCCAGGTACACCTTTGCCCGGTAGAAGGCCTGAGACGGCGCCCACCCGGCGTACACCCGGGCCATGGCCCGCAGGCCCGTCTTGGGCGGCGAATCGTACCAGCCATTGTTCCAGGCAGCGTCGGCCCGCAGGGCGGCCTTGACCCCTTCCAGGAAAACAAAGTTGTGCCTCGACGTCTTCGCCGAGCCGCACCAGGGTGCGATCCGCTCCACCATGTCGGGGTACAGCGCGCCCCAGTGGAAGGTTTGCTGCGCGCCCATGGAGAAACCGCACACCAGCTTGATCTTCTCTACGCCGAACTGCTCCGTAACCAGCCGATGCTGGAACCCTATGTTGTCGCAGTAGGTGACGGTGGGGAACCGGGCCCGGTCGTAAGGTTCTGGGGTGTTGCTGGGAGACGAGGAAATGCCGTTGCCGAACAGGTTGGGCACGATGATGAAGTATTGGGAGGGATCCAGCGCCATCCCCGGCCTGATCATAGGTTCGTTGGCCTCGTGCCGGGAAGAAAAGAAGGTCGGGAAGACGACGACGTTGTCCCGCTTGGAGTTCAGTTCCCCGTAAGTCTGATAGGCCAGACGCGCGCCCCGCAGCCGCAGGCCGCACTGCAGGTCCACGTCGCCCAGTTCGAAAATCTTGTAGTCCGTCATAGCTCTGCCTCCCCTGGGTTGAATAGCGGCGTCAAATGGAATAGGCTGGCAGCAATTCTAACAGCGGGGAGGTCCATGATGTTGAACAAGGTCCACCACGTCACCTATGCCGTGAACAGCATTGCCGACATAGCCGATTACATGGAAAGCAAGTTTGACCTGAAACCCATCCGCGTCGACGAGTTCACCGAGCGGGGATTCAAGTCCGTCCTGTTCCAGGTCGGAGAGACCCTGGTAGATTTCTTTGAGCCAACCCGCGACGACACGGCCCTGGCGCGCCAGCTTCGCGAGACCGGGCCCGGCGTCATGCACGTGGCCTGGGGCGTGGACGACATAGACGGCATTTTCAACGACCTGACGTCCCGGGGCGCCGAACTGCGGGGCGACGGCCCTTCGGTCAGTCCCTATGGCTACAAAACGGCCAATATCGAACCCGGCAGTTCCCACAACATCCACTTCCAGCTGGCGGAAGGGGAGCATAGCTAGGTAGCAACCTGCTTAACGTTATGGGCTGGCAGACCACTTCAACGTACGACCCGTCATTCCAGCGCAGGCCGGAATCCAGTTGCTCCAATAGTTTAGCGACGATCATTGCTGCAAGGACCCTGGATTCCGGTTTTCACCGGAATGGCGTTTCTGGACTCAGGGTGGACTCCGTTCCCGGGGCGCCGGTCTGAAGGCCTTACGGTTATTCGGGCCACCCTTTCTTACCAACCAATCCACAAGAGGCACAAATCATGAAGCAAAGCACAGACCACATCCTGACCACCCACACCGGCAGCCTGCCCCGGCCGCCGGATATGCTGGGCCTGCTGGTGGAAGAACAGCAGCGCCGCCTGTCGGAACGCTCCCAGCTGGACAACTCGGTCCGCGACGCAGTACGGGGTGTGTTCCAGCGGCAGGTGGAGACGGGCCTGGACGTGGTGAACGACGGCGAGCAGGGGCGGGTGGACTACACCGTCTACGTCAAGGACCGGTTGACCGGCTACGATGGGGAAAGCACACCCCTGGGCGGCATGACCGACGACGTGGAATTTCCCGAACTGGCCGAACTGCTGAAGCCCTTTGCTTCCCCCTTCCAGGTCCGGCCCACCTGCACCGGCCCCATCGACTGGATGGACTGGCCGGCGGTGGAGACGGATATCGAGAACCTGCGGGCCGCATCCGCCGCCGCCAATGCCGGGGAAGTCTTTATGACGTCGCCCTCCCCCGGCCAGATATCCCGCTTCCTGCACAACGAGTACTACCCTTCCGATGAGGCGTACATCTACGCCCTGGCCGGGGTGATGAAACGGCAGTACGACGCCATAGTGGACGCCGGCTTCCTGCTGCAATTGGATTGCCCCGACCTGGCCCTGGGCCGTCACCAGCTTTTCTCGCACCTGAGCCTGGAAGAGTTTCGCGCCGTGGCCCAGATGCACGTTGGGGCCCTGAACTACGCGGTGGCCGATATTCCCGCCGACCGGATGCGCATGCACATCTGCTGGGGCAGCACCCTGGGGCCCCACCACACCGACGTACCTATTGCCGACGTCATGGACATTGTTCTGACTGCCAAGCCCTGCGCCGTGGCCTTCCCCGGCGCCAACCCCCGCCACGAGCACGAGTGGAAGGTCTGGCGCGACCTGATCAAGCTGCCCGAGGGCAAGATCATCATCCCCGGCGTCATCGACTCCACTTCCAACTTCGTGGAACACCCCGAGGTTGTGTGCGACCGCCTGGTACGGTATGCGGGAGTTGTCGGCAAGGAAAATATGATTGCCGGGGTGGACTGTGGGTTCGGCACCTTCGCCGGCCGCCTGCAGGTGGACTCCAAGATAGTTTGGATGAAGCTGGCGTCTTTGGTGGAAGGGGCGCGCATGGCGTCGGAGCAGTTGTGGGGTTAAGGCCCCTTCATCCCCGACGTTGCGAGCACGAAGGCAGAAACCGTGATGTAGTGGCTCGTTGCCGCTCTGATATAATTTCGTCCACAATATTTCATTCCCACCCCGGGCGAGGTTCGCTATGACCAGCAAAGCCAGGCCGATTGCCCACCCGAAACTCACTCAGTTACCAAACCCGCCGGAAGAATATCGTATGCAGCAATTTCCCCATTTCACCCGGGCTGGCGTAATCCTGCACGCCTACTTTCGCCAGGCCCTGGGGCGCAACGACGTGCTGGTGTCCGGTGACGGCTACGTTTGCCGACGGGCCGGTGAAGCCCGCCGCTCTCCGCGCCCCGACGTGGTGGTGGCGCTGAATCTGCCCTTTGACCCGGCATTCATCGAGCAAGCTAATGGCTACACGATAGAAGAAATCGGCCAACCCCCGGACTTCGTGCTGGAGGTGGGGTCTCCCACCACGGGCCGGCGGGATTATACGGTAAAACGGGACATCTACGCCGGAATGGGGGTGCGGGAGTACTGGCGTTTTGACCATACCGGGGGTACATACCACGACGCGGCCCTGGCAGGGGACACGCTGGTGGACGGGATGTACCAACCAATGCCGGTAAGTTTGGGCGACGACGGGATTCACCGGGGTTATAGCGAAGCCCTGGGATTGGAGCTGCACTGGGCGGAGAGACAATTGAAGTTCTTTGACCGGGCGTCGGGGGAATACCTGCCCAACATGGAAGAGTCTTGGGCCCAGCGGGATGCAGCCGAAGCCCAACTACGGCAGGCCGAGGCGGAACGCGACGAGGCCCTGAACCGGGCTCGGGAACTGGAAGAGGAACTCCGCCAGTTGAGGGGGCAGTAAGAGCAGATAGAACCGTCAACAGAAATCCCGTCCTGAGCCGCAGCCACCAAGCCGGGATTGCGGTTGTCCCGCCATTATCCCGGTAGCTTTCGCCCACCGCCGGTAGTATGATACCGCTATCTGGAGCGCGTATCTCCATTTACCGAATCCCTTCCCAACTCCAACATTATTAGATGAGGAGGCAAGGCAATGGCAGACAAGATGACCATGCTGGTGGGCACCGTGGGCCAGGGCATCATCCGCAGCGGCGACAGCGGCGAGAGCTGGCAGCGGGTGGGCATTAACCAGGGACTCCATTCCGACGCCCTGGTGCGCTGCGTCGTAAATCACCCCGGACAGCCCGAGGTTCTCTTCTCCGGTACCGACAAGGGTCTTTACCGCAGCGAGGACGCGGGCATGTCCTGGAAGCTGGTGGAATCCCCGCTGAGCGACTATTGCGTTTGGGCCGTGGCCATCGACGAGTCCGACCCCCAGACCATGTATGCCGGCACCGGCACCCCAGATCCGGCCACCATCTTCCGCTCCAGCGACGGCGGCAAGACTTGGGAAAAGCGCCCGGTTGAAGTGGCCGAGACCTGCCCCGCAGTGGGCATTCCCCGGGTAACCGGAATGGCAATTGACCCGGAGAACCGCCAGGACATCTGGGTGGGCTTGGAAGTGGACGGCGTGCGCCGCAGCACTGACGGCGGAGATTCCTGGGAGAAAGTCAACCACGGATCCATACCCAACCTGGACATCCACAACGTGGCCGTGGCCGCCGGGCCGCCCAAGACGGTGGTGGTGCTCGTCAACGACGACGTCTATACCAGCCCCGACGGCGACAACTGGACGTCGCTGAACGTAAAGCAGAACTTCCCCTACGGCTACCCCCGGGGCGTCAAGGTGCAGCCCGACGACCCGCAGACCATCTTCGTAACCGTGGGCGACACCACGCCGGGCCGGGTGGGCGCCGTAATGCGCTC
>DAOUHR010000051.1:0-2759 GCA_034428635.1 Dehalococcoidia bacterium | reverse complement strand
AGTACCGATGCTAGATTATCTTCAGCCCTCTCTATCGCCCTTCCTAGGCAGTCCAAGAACCAAATCATCCATGGAGTTACGTCCGTATTTCCCTTGCCTGTACGCTCTAGAATCCTGTAGTAGTCATTGTGCTCTTTTCGAATTTGAGACGACATACTGTAGAAACGTTTATGAGTGCCTTCTGACTGTGCCAAGGCCATGTCACCGACGGCCCGGGCTATTCGGCCATTGCCGTCATCAAACGGATGGATATTGACGAACCACAGGTGGGCCAGGCCTGCTCGTAGCAGCATGTCGGTATCGGGTGGCGCGTTGAACCAGTCTAGGAAGGTTTGCATTTCCCGTTCGACCCGTGTCGCAGGAGGGGCTTCATAATGCACCTTCTCTTTGCCAATGGGACCGGAAACGACTTGCATGGGTCCCCCGATATCGTCCCGCCAGTTGCCAACAGTGATGGGAGTCATCCCGCTTCGCCCGGTTGGGAATAGTGAGGCGTGCCAGCCAAACAACCGCTCCGTGGTAAGTGGCTGGTCATAGTTCTGGGTAGCGTCCAGCATCATTTCCACTACGCCGTCAACGCTGGTTTCGGGGGGGAGTAGTCCGGCGTAGTCCAGACCCAACCGCCGTGCGACTGAGGAACGTACTTGCTCGACGTTAAGTATTTCTCCCTCTATTTCGCTGCTCTTGACTACATCGCCGGTAAGAGTTTCCAGCATAGCGTCCTGAGCAGGGCGGAACCCGAGGGATTCCATGCGTCCTATCAGTCTGCCCTGTAGAAAGCGCACCTTAGCTAAACCGACAATCAGATCTTCCGGTCGCCACTCTAGGCTGGGCCAGTTTGGGTGTTGGTGGATGTACAAATTCTGCATCTTTTGCTCATTCCGTCAGTCTGCCATTTCGGCATGCGACAGCTTTGCTCCAGGCTGGTTGATCATTTCAGAGTCCTTTGCAGTGATTGGGCTTCTTTTCACCGCAAAAATTGCGGCTAAAACAGGAGTCATTCCCCGCAAAGAGCAAATAATCGGCATTAGGGCCATTGGCTTATTCACCGCATATTTCGCGGTTATTATAGTATCCATTCCCCGCAGGGAGCAAATTCCAGGCATTGAGTTTGAACCAAAGCCAAGGTGAATTGCGCATTGTTCCCTGGCTTTCCGGGGGAGGGCCAGGGTGGAGGCGTCCCTGCCGTGGCCGGAAAAGGCCGAACGCGTCGAGTCAACCCGATTGCAGCAGGTAAGTGTGTATATCCCACTGTGGCTTTGGTTTAGTTCTACTCATCTTCGCAGTGGTTGCGGTAAATACATGCCTTAATCACCGCAAATTCTGCGTAGATTAACGCCCTTAATCTACGCATGAGCAGGTCGCGGCACCAGACCCTGCGCCGTTGTCACTGCCCCGTTCAAACCACCGCTGTGCTATAATTCGGCGGCACTTGATGCCTCCCCCGGCGGCTGTGCATGGGGAAATTCCCGCACCCAGCCCGCCCTGAAGATGCTACTATCCCCGTTGTCCAGGAGGCCAGAATGGTCAGTATTCACGACGAGATGGTAGTGTTCTCCGGAAATGCGCATCCGGGGTTGACCCAGTCGGTGTGCGACTACCTGGGGATTCCGGTGGGACAGGCGGAGGTTTTCAAGTTCGCCAACGACAACACCTTCGTGCGCATCCTGGAGAACATCCGCCAGCGAGACGTGTTTATAGTCCAGCCCACCTGCGCTCCGGTCAACGACCACCTCATGGAACTGCTGATCATGATAGACGCCTGCAAGCGGGCGTCGGCCGGGCGAATCACCGCCGTGATGCCCTATTATGGCTACGGCCGCACCGACAAGAAGGACCAGCCCCGGGTCCCCATTACGGCCCGGCTGGTGGCCGACTTGCTCACGGCGGCGGGGGCCGACCGCGTGCTGACCGTCGACCTGCACGCCGCGCAGGTGCAGGGCTTCTTCAACATGCCAGTGGACGAGCTCACCGCGGTGCCCATCCTGACCCAGTACTTCGCCGACATGGGCATCGAAGACCTGGTGGTGGTTGCCGTGGACATCGGCATCAGCAAGAGGGCCCGCGATGTCGCGGAAAGATTGTCAGCGCCCCTGGCCATCATAGAAAAGCGCCGTACCGACAACAGTGGGCGCACGGAACTGATGAACGTCATCGGAGAGGTGGAAGGCAAGGTGGCCCTGACCTTCGACGACGAAATCGACACGGGTGGCACGGTGGTCAACGCGGCGAAAGCGCTGCTCGACCACGGCGTCAGGGAGGTCTACTGCTGCGCCTCCCACCCTGTGCTGTCCCGCAACGCGCCTGAGACCATGGCCAAGAGTGCGTTCACGGAGGTCGTGGTCACAGACACCATACCGCTGGGACCGGAAAAGCGTAACGGCAAGTTCACGGTGCTGTCCGTGGCCCCCCTGCTGGGTGAAGCGATTATCCGCATCCACAAGGGCCAGTCGGTAGGAGAACTGTTCAACAACTAGCGGTTCCCCTGGCTGCTACATACCGCCCTCACCATGGGAGAGGGTCTGGTCCCTTGTGCGTATTTCGCAATCTTATAGTAATCGCTATGGCAACGATGATCGACGATGTCAGTCTGGGAAAGCTGGGATGACAAACCGGCGAGCTGTCAAAGGCCGCTCGGGAACTGCGGCCCGGCCAGCGTCAAATCCTGATTGCGGTGCTGGGTATTGGTACCGCTCAAATCGGATTACTGACTTCCCTGCAAGTCCGGATTGCAGGGTAGTCAGTTGGTAGGCCAGAGT
>DAOUHR010000050.1:0-6246 GCA_034428635.1 Dehalococcoidia bacterium | reverse complement strand
AGGGGCAATTCCAGGCGGCAGCCTATTCGTATGTCCGGGGTGACCGGGCCCTCCGGGTAGGAGGTGGTCGGCTGAACCTGGATGTCATTCCTGTACTCCGACCCTTCGGCCGTGAACCTCAGGCCCACCTGGTTGCGCGGTGCATCCGGCGCCGGCCGGTTCCCTTCCACCAGGCGGTACCGGAGCGAAACCGACGGATGGTTCTTCATGTTCTGCCCTACCCCGGGCAATTCGTGAATTACGTCAATTCCCAGTTCTTTCAAACTGTCAGGCGACCCCACCCCGGAGAGCATCAGCAACTGGGGAGAGGCTATGGCCCCGGCGCTGAGGATGATCTCTTCCCCTTCCACGACGAAGTCCTCGCCATCACTCATTGCCTGGACGCCCGTGGCCTTCTTGCCCTGAAATATTACCTTCCTTACCTGCACGTTAGCTCGGATGGTCAGGTTCAGGCGGTGGCGGCATTCATTCAGGTAGGTTAGCGCCGTACTCATACGGACGCCGCCGGGATTGTTCAGGGGGAATGCGCCCACGCCGGTGGCTTCCGGGTGGTTCATGTCCTCATTCTCGGAAAACCCCAAGTCGGCGCAGGCCTGGTAGAAAGCAGCCTGTATGGGAAGCCAGGTGTCCCGGGGATGCCGCCACACTGGGATTGGGCCCTCGGTGCCGTGAAAATCGTCCTGCACGTCCGCGTCCCTTTCCAGTTTGCGGAAATAGGGCAGGACCTGCAGGTAGCCCCAACGGTCATTCCCTGCCTCGGCCCAGGACTCAAAGTCCTCGGGCAGGCCACGCAGGAAGATCTGGTGGTTTATGGCGCTGGTGCCGCCCGTAACCCGTCCCCGGGCCACCAGGGCTGGTTCGGGCCGCTGGGGAGTGGATTCTCCCATGAATGACCAGTTATGGGGAGCGTCTTTTTCAGAGGCTGCCTGATTTAGGTCATGCTTCAACTCAGCCGGCATGTTGTCCGGGTCCGGGTAGTCCGGCCCAGCCTCAAGCAGCAGCACCGACCGGTTGGCAACCTCGCTAAGGCGGCTGGCCAGCACGCATCCTGCAGAGCCGGCCCCCACAATAATTACGTCGTATTTCATCCCTTTTTTGGCTTCCTTCCAGAAGTGTGTTTGAAATCCCTGCCTGGTGTGTTCAGTCGGGGACACCCCGTTGTTCGCCCCGTTCGATGCTTATCATTAATTCGCATTCGGCCGAGGCGTCGCTGCCCTCGCTGCCGTTGCATTCATCCTCTTCCCCGTCGCCGCCGTCCAGGAAATCGTCGCCATAGTGGCCGATGAGGGCGTCGTTCCCCTCTTTGCCCTGCAGCACGTCGTGGCCGCCGAAGGCCAGCAGGGCGTCGTTGCCCTTGCCCCCGATAAGCACGTCGTTCCCGACGCTGCCCAGGATAATGTCCCGGCGGTAGAAGCCGAACAGTTGCGCCAGCAGGTCGTCTTCCTCCGGTACCACGTCAGCGCCCAGGAGGATGTTGTTGCCATCGTTCCCCGAAAGGAAGTCACCGCCGGCCTGCCCGATAAGGAGGTCGTCGGAGTCGTCTCCGCGCAGAAAGTCGTTGCCTGACCCGCCGATCAACTGGTCGACGCCGTCTCCACCCAGCAGGTAGTCATCGCCTGGGCCACCGAAGATCAGATTATTGCCGGAACCGCCGCACAGTATATCGTGGCCACCCTTGCCGTCTATCCGGTCGTCTCCCGCTCGGCCCAGGATCACGTCGTCACCGTCGGTACCTATCAGAATGTCGTCTCCGGGCCCCCCCACCAGGGTGGCAATGGCGCCCAGTCAATACACATGCTCCTGTTCATCCACGTCACTCTGGGGCGCGTAGTCGGGCGGGCCCAGGTCATCGTCCAGCCAATAACTGGCAGTTGCATCGTGCTGGGCGTAGGTCTCCCACGGCGGGGCTTCCGCTCCCGCCCTGGTTTCGCCGACATTCCAGAGCAGAACGGCGGAACCAACCAGGAAGACAGCGCAGACCAGCAGCGCCATTCGAACCACGTGGACAGAAAAACGGCTGAAGATTTTCACTTTTCCTGAAGAGTTTGTTCAGATTTCAAAGCATTCCCCGGATTGAGACTTAAACCCGCCGGTTGGATGGTATTATATCCGCAATCCATAGGATTCCGATAGCAGGTCTAAGTACAACTAACGGAACCGGGCTTTCGTCAACCAGCTTGGCGGATGTACCTGGTTAAGATGTATCGCGGGGAAATCATGGTGGATTTGAAGATTGAAAACGGGCAGGTCATAGACGGCAGCGGCAGTCCGGGCTATTTCGCCACGGTGCTGGTGGACGGTGAAGAGGTTGCCATCTGGCGTGGCGACGCCAGCCACATCGAAGCGGCGCGTACCATTGATGCCGCCGGCCATGTGGTCTGTCCCGGGTTTATCGACCTGCATTCCCACGCCGGCCTTACCATCCTCGGCGAGCCCCATCACGACCCCAAGGTGCGGCAGGGGGTGACCACCGAGCTGGTTGGAATAGACGGCATTTCCCACGCCCCCTTCAAGACGCAACAGGAACTGCACCGCTACATCTGGCTGGATTCCGGCCTCAACGGCTACCCGCCCATGCCGGCGGATTGGCTGACGGTGGCCGACCTCCTGTCAAAATACGACAATTCCGTGGCCATAAACATCGCCTACATTCTGGGCAATGCGCCGGTGCGCATCTGGGGCGTGGGCTGGAACGACCGTCCCGCCACTGCCGCCGAAATGGAGGACATGAAGGCGGTAATTCGGGAGGCCATGGAGGAGGGCGCCTGGGGCCTCTCCACCGGGCTGGACTATCCACCCGGTTCCTACGCCGACACCGCCGAACTGTCCGAACTTTCTGCCGTTACGGCATCCCTGGGAGGTTTCTACCACACCCATACACGGGCCAGTCTTCGTTCCCAGGGCCTGCTGGCTCCCTGGGAGGAAGCCCTGGAAATTGGCCGCCGCAGTGGTTGCCCCATTCATTTGACTCACTACCGCCAGAGCGCTCAGGGTTCGGGGAGCCACCTGGACTACCTGGGTCTGGTGGAGCGCGGCCGCGACGAGGGTATGGACGTTACTTTTGACTGCTATACCTACCCCTATTCGGGGACCACTATTACCATTGGGCTGCCCCATTGGGCCAAGGATGGAGGCCCGGAACGTTTGATGGCTGCCCTGCAGGACGCCGATGACCGGGCCCGAATGAAGCGCGAAGTCTTGCCTGAGCGGCTTGAAAACAACTGGCTCACCAACTTTACCCAGCCTCAGAACCGGCAGTACGAGGGCCGGCTGATTACCGAAATCGGGGAGATGCGGGGCCAGGACCCGGCCGATGCCCTGTTTGACCTGCTGTTCGAGGAAAACCTGGGCATTTCCACGGTTGGTCTTGGCACCAACCCCCAGACCCTGCCGGCCTTCGTTTCCCACCCTTACGGAATGATTGCCAGCGACGCAATTCTCTTTGGGGAATACCCCAATCCCCGTACCTACGGCTGCTTCCCCATAGTGTTGGCCGAATTTGTGCGGGCCGAAAAACACCTGAGGCTGCCCGAGGCCATCCGCAAAATGACGTCCTTCCCGGCCCAGAGGCTGGGCCTGCCCGACCGGGGCCTTATTCGCGACGGCTTTAAGGCGGACATAGTAATCTTCAACCCTGACACGGTCAAAACCTATGCCACCCGTGAAGACCCTAAACACTACCCCGTAGGAATAGAGTACGTGATAGTCAACGGACGGGTGGTTGTTGACCAGGGAGAAAATACCGGCGCCCTGCCCGGCCGGTCCCTGCGGAGGGGCCGACGGGATTGATTCCCCATTAATTTCTCATAATGAAGTTAGGGGGTGTCGTCAATAGCCGAGTTTCGTCTTTCCGGCGAAAGCCGGAATCCAGATCCGTCATGTAAATGGGTGATATGCTCCGCGATACACCAGGACTCTGGTATATCGCCTGTTTATACCCGATACCTAACCGGCAGTAATGGCTAATTTGACGACACTCCCTAAGGGGATTGAAACTGTTCCAGGCAAACTGCGATCAGTGCCACGGGGTAAAGGCCACCGGCAACGATGAGGGTCCCCCCAGTTGATTCACGAAGTCTACCATTCCTATCACCACCCCGACTTCCCCTTTCGGGTCGCCATCAAAAGGGGTGTGCCGGCACACCCCTTGCGCTTCGGCGATATTCCCCCTGTATCAGAACTTGTAGAAGCAGACGTTGAGAATATTATCTGTTAAGTGAGGTCTCTCCAGAGAGATAGTGGCTTGCCCGTAACTGTAGCTTGCTGAAGGGCCGGCATTATTTGTCCGGCTCAGTAGGTCGGTCCTGGTGGCAACTTGACCGGGAACGGAACGTTGGGATAATTGTCCAGCAATCGCCCCCAAACTGCGTGGCTGATTCTTTCGGCCCTCCGGATAATGTCATCCTCGTCAATGGTCAGGGCCCGCCCGTCCTTCAATAGCCAGTTCCCTTTCACCATCACCCCCGATATATCGGCCGACTGGCCGTTGTGAACAAAGCCCGATACGATTCGTAATGTGGGGACCAGGTGGGCTTTGAAGGTATCTACTATGAACAGGTCCGCTTCCTTGCCCACTTCCAGCGACCCGACCTTGTCGCCCAGTCCCAGAATCTGCGCTCCCCCCTGGGTGGCCCATTCCAGCACGTCCTCGGGTTGGGGCCACATCTCGTCGTTGCGGCGAACCCGTTCGTGAAACAAGCCGGCCCGCATCACTTCCACCATATCCTCCGCCATATTGTCCGAACCCATTCCTATGGGACAGCCAGCGGCCTGGAGTTCCCGCACCAGCGCTGCCGCGCCCCGCCGGGCGGCGATGGCTGCGTTGTTGGAAATGCCCACCCGGTGGTGTCCCAGCAGGGACACTTCCGACGGCGATACATAGCGGCAGTGCGCGGCGACCAGGCGTGGCCCGAGAAATTCGTTGGCGAATAGATAGTGGGTGGGGTCCACCCCCCTTGTACGCATAACCGCCTCAACTTCCAGAAGACTCTGGGAAAGGTGGATTGTATAACCAAGGTCGTTGACTTCAGCCATTGCCCGCACTTCTCTGAGCAATTCAGGCGAGCAAAGTTCCGGCGCGTGGGGAGCCAGAAAGCAGGTTATCCGGTCGTCGTCTCTGCCATGCCACTTTTCCGCCAGGTCGGCGCTTCGTCGCAGGCCCTCTTCCCGCCGGGCCGGCTCAAACTCGAACACTCCCTCCCGCATACGGGCCGGGTTCACGTCGTTGAAGTTGTCCGCAAGCACGAGTCTCAGGCCGGTGTTTGAGAGGCTGTCCGCGAATGCCCCCACGTGGTCTGCAATTTCCAATAGAGTGGTTGTCCCGCTGCGAATCGCCTCCAGTGTGCCCAGTGTTGCGATAACCTGGCGTTCCTCTGTGGATAACATTGAACGCGTGGATTCGGGAAAGCGCAGTGTCGTGGGAAACCCGAAGTCCTCCAGAATGCCCCGGTCTGCGGTCGCCAACAGGTGCGTGTGGCAGTTAATCAGGCCTGGAAACACCGCCTTTCCCCGGCAGTCGACAATCTCGCCCCCGGGAAATTGGGCCCGAATTTCCTCCGTGGGCCCCAGCGCCGCGATCATCGAGTCCTGCACTGCCAGCGCCGAGTCATAAAGAATGCTGCGGCCCTGGTCTCCGGTGATCAGGGTTGCATTGGATAGTATCGTAACCACAGTGCCTCCTGCTCCCGAGAATGATTTTGGCCCGGCCTGACCTTCCTCAGGGCAATCGCATCCTAAATTAACTGTCATTCTGAACGGAGTGAAGAATCTAAACTCCAACCGATAAAGTGGCATTGAACCCATGGCCGTTTAAATTAACTGTCATTCTGAACGGAGTGAAGAATCTAAACTCCAACCCATAAAGTGGCCTTGGAACCCATGGCCGTTCAAATTAACTGTCATTCTGAACGGAGTGAAGAATCTAAACTCCAACCCATAAAGTGGCTTTGGGTCCCATGGCCGTCTAAATTAACCGTCATTCTGAACGGAGTGAAGAATCTAAACTCCAACCCGTAAAGTGGCCTTGGAACCCATGGCCGTTTAAATTAACTGTCATTCTTGTATGTGTCAGGTAATTCGTTGACAGATGGGTATAAAAAGGAAGTACCGATCTGGAGGCGAATATGCGGAACAACAGCGAGGATCGCACCATTGAGCGAAACCTGGTGCAGAAGTGGCGGTTTCTTATCGGGGAGTTTGAACTGGTCAAGGCCAAGCAGCACCCCCATTTTAGGTTTCTGGAAGACT
>DAOUHR010000049.1:0-13708 GCA_034428635.1 Dehalococcoidia bacterium | reverse complement strand
TAAATTGCCGACTAATGGTATACCGACGCATTAGAAATGAAAACCGCGCTACGGAAAACACAGGAGCCATTAGCCAAAGGGGTGCCTGCCTGAGAAAAACTGTTGGAAGAGCCGACTGACTCAAGGGCCTGTTCTATGCGGTAACATTCGCGCCCACGGCCGTCTCAATAGAGCGTTGGCGGCAAACCTATTCGGCCAAGAGGTAATTGAGGGTCTCCCTAAGAACTCCTTGCCTGATGGGACCAACGAATTTCTGCCGCACCAGCCCATTACGGTCAATAAAGAACTTCTCTGGAATGCCCTGAACCCCATAATCAATGGCAATTTTGCCGTCTTCGTCCACACCATTGGGGTAGGTTATGCCGAATTGCTCGACGTAGCTGGCGGCATTGTCTGGCAGATCCCAGATATTTACGCCGACGAACTCTAAATCACTTCCGGCGAATTCAAGGTAGGTCTGTTCGAGGGCGGGTGCTTCCTGCCGGCAGGGAGCGCACCACGAAGCCCAAAAATCTACCAGGACGACCCTGCCTCGCAGATCGGAAAGACTGACCTCGCCGCCATCCTGCAAAACCAAGCTAAAGTCCGGCGCCGGTTCGGTGTCAACTTCTGCCACCCCAAATTCGACGTTGACGCCCATACCACCGGCGCGGCCCCCAGTTTGCGCCGACGCCCAGACCAGGATGCCCAGAAACGCCAGCAGGGGAACCCCGATTGCCACCAATATCCAGACGCGCGTGCTCACGGCGTTCTTTCTCAGCCGTCCGCGGACGTAGTCAGGCGGCGCAGTTGTTCCAACATTTCCTGGCGCCGGGGGCGGTATTCTTCCTCGGCTACTTGCCCACCGTCGAACCTGTCGTCCAAAACGGCTATCGCCTGAAGCAGGGACTGGCGGCGGGACTGTCCAGCGACATCGGCGATTGCCCCCTGTCCGGCTAACCGCGGCGCCCGAAGCCAGGCCCACAACAGCAACGCGCCCAGCGCCAGCGCCAGCGCCACCGGAATGGATGTCAACCATAATTCAGCGCTGGACACAAACGTAACCGCCCTGCTGGTCAGGGATGGCTGTGGCAACTGGGAAAACTGCAGCACAACGCCCTGCCCGGGCGGAATTTGCTCGGCTTCCCAGACCAGGTAGGAAACGCCGCCCACGTCGACGCGAGGAATGGGCCGCAGCGGAGAGACCTGCAACTGGGACAAGGATTCGGGGGCCAGCACCTGGTAATGTTCTGCGCCCTGTATTAACCGCTGGCTGAAGGCAACAGCCTCACCCTGGTAGGGAAACCGGTAGGTGTAGGTAACCTCATGATCACCGGGCGGGACGGGCGCGGTAACTGCAAAGCCCGTTCCCATAGGAATCGTATCGCCGCCCGGCAGGCTGGACTGCACCGACAGTTCGGTGGAGTCCGCAGGCAGGGAGAACCTGAGGAAGTTAATATCTGCGGGATTGGTTATGTTAGTCAGTTCTGGCAACAGGGTTCTGTCCGAACTGTTGCGGAGACTCAGCACTTCCAGAACCTGAATTTCCCGAGATTGCTCATCAATGTCTGCAATTATCATCGCCTGGCGCTCAACGTTAATCACGCCGATGTCTCTGGTTATTTCGAATACCGCAAATGCAACCGGATCAGCCAGATCTGCGGACTCCAGCAGTTCGCTGTATCGCATTCCCTGGTAGTCCATCACCAGGACGTAGCTGCCCCCTGCTACCCGATCAACCCTGTCAAAGGCGAACTTTCCTTCTGAGTCGGTAGTTGCGCTGTAGGTGGCTACGCGACCCGCAACCGGGTCGATGGCGTGCAGGGAAATGGTAAGGGATGCGGGAATCGGGCTATCTTCCGTCCCGTTGACCGCGACACCCTGCACCTTCACGACCTCTGCATCCTGGGCATAGGCGGTGGTCGGTGTATGAAACGACAGAGCGATTAGCAGGAGACAAAGAACCAGGGGAATAGCCAGGGGCAATGCCAGGGCAGGATGGGGAAAACTATGAGAGGTCATCTATCGATCTTTTTCCTCTATATCGGATGGGGGAAATGAACCGGCGCCGGGGCGGGAAATTGCCGCACCGCACTCGGGACATTCGGCTAGATCAGCCAATATCGGTCTGCCGCAGTTGCTACAGGAAAAGCCCACGCCAGCAATTCCAAATAGACCCGACCGGGCCACCCTTATCTCCTCCTCCAGGGCCCAGTCTTCGTCATCGTCCGGGGCAAGTTCAAGGTCACGGAGCGCCTTGGCCGCCCTTAACCGGTAACCATTTAGCTGTTCGCGGTATAGTCCCTCTGGAATGTTGCCCAGTTGCCGTTCCAGCCGGAGGGTGCCGATGGCCCGGTAGATTTCCGCCAGTTCACCTTCAGCCAGGGCAACGTCGGCGTTGGGGCCCGCGCCGTCTTCTTCGGAATCGGGGCCGGAAGTTTCACCGAAAAACCGGTGCCGTAAAAAGGGATACACAGCCACGGCAAGGCCAAGCAACGCCAGGATGCCTCCGATTACCAGGGCCATCGAGACGTCCGGTAGCTGTCTGCTGCACCTTTGAGCATCTGTTTGAAGAGGCGGATCATACCACGTTTGGGCGAGTTTCACCGGAATTGATGGCAACGGATTCAGGCCGGGCAACTCGTACCCTTTGCCGGCTGCCCTCGGGCCAAAGGGCTATCACCGTCCCCACAATCAGCACGGGGCCGGCCACCCACATCCACCACACCAGTGGATTAACCAGAATTCGGAATCCCACCGACCCGTCCGGCAGATTTTCGCTGGGCACAACGTAAAAGTCCTCCACCGGCGTGGAACGGATGGCAGCCAGGGTTGACGCCACATTGAAGGACGGATAGAAGCTCCGTCTGGCCTCCAGTTCTCCCAGAAACTCGCCGCCGCGGTAAAGTTCCAGCGTGGAAAAATACTCCGTCCGGTCTGACTTCAAGGCCTGCACCGTTTCCAGGTACCGCAGTTCGTACCCCGATACCTCGTAAGTTTCTCCGGGGGCCAGCACCACATCCCGCTGAATTTCAAACAGGGATCCGCCAAGCACACCCAGGGCCACCATAACCACCGACAGGTGGACTATGTAACCGCCGTAACGCGGCCGGTTGGCCCCTATAAGTCGAAGCAGTGCGATGGCGTGATTTTCGCCCGAATTGCGATGGCGCGCCTGCATTCCCCGCCACCATTCCAGGGCAATACCGGTAGTAACCAGCGCACAAAGCCCGAATCCGATCAGGGCAAAGGGCTGGCGTGTAACCAGGACGGCCAAGACTACCACCGTCGCCAGCGCCACTGTACCGGGCGCCAGCAGGGCCCGGCGCAGGCTGGCCCAATTCGCCCTCCGCCAGGGAAGCAAGGGCCCCACGCCCATAAGGAGCACCAGCGCCAACAGCAGCGGCCCGTTAACCTGGTCGTAGTAGGGGCGGGCAATGGTGATTTCCTCTCCACCGCCAAGCTTGACGAAAAGGGGATATACCGTTCCCCAAAGGGTAACGAATGCAATGCCCAACAACAGCAGGTTGTTTACCAGGAATGCAGCCTCGCGGGACAGCATTGAGTCCAGGTTCTGCGCGCTCTTCAGCAGGTTGTACCGCCAAATGAAGATGGCAAAGGGCACCAGTACCCCCACGGCGAGGAAGAGCAGGAACACCCACCCCAGGGATGAAGCGCCAAAGGAATGGACCGATGGAGTGGGCCCGCCCCGATTCATAAACATTCCGTAAAGGGCCAGCCCGAACGCCATGTTTATCAGGACGATGTTCCACATCCGGAACATTCCCCGCCGCTTCTGCACCATTATGGAATGCACAAAGGCCGTCAGGGCCAGCCAGGGCATAAAAGCGGCGTTTTCCACCGGGTCCCAGAACCAGAAACCGCCCCAGCCCAGGATTGTGTAGGCCCACCAAGAACCCAGCAGCAGTCCACTGGCCAGCAAGGCCCATACTACTATTCCCCAGACTCGCCCGGTATCGGCCCACTCGTCCCGCTGCTTCCCGGCCACCAGCGAACCCAGGGCGAAGGCAAAGGGAATACTCATCCCGATAAGCCCGGCCATTAACGCCGGGGGATGGAAAAACATGCCGAAGTGGGTGAGCAGGGGATTGATTCCCTCGCCATCCGGGGGGACGAAGGGCAGCTTGGTGAAGGGATTGGCCATGAAGGCCATGACAGCGATGAAGAAGATCTGCACTACCATCAGGGTGGCCGCAGTGTAAGGCAGAAAATCCCTCACCCGTTCCGGCGCCCACCTTATGGCTGCGGCAGACATTACAGAAAGAACAAAGGCGATGTAGAGCAGGGACCCCTCGTTGCCGGCGTAGAAGGCAACCCAGGTGTAGATGTCGGCCATGGCATTGTTGCTGTGGGCCGCCACGTAGGCCACTTCATAATCCCGGTTAATGAAGGAACCCACCAGGCTCAGGGTGGCCACCAGCATTACCAGCGCCAGGACATAGACAGACCGCCGGGCGCTGTCAACCAGCGCGGGAATGCCCCTGATCCGGCCCACGAGCGAGCCAAAAAAGGCATAACATGCTAGGGCCAGCCCTATCCAGAGTGTGATTTCGCCCAGGTCAGCCATTCAGCAGACTAATTCCCTGCAAAACTTGCGCGAAAAACTAATGGGAAATTGGCGCCGTGAAATGGTAGCACGGGCAGTATTCGTTGTAAATGTTTCGAAATTCGGCAGTAATCCCACTTGGCTGCCGGAACACATTCTGGTACGGTGAGCGGGTCCAAAGCGCCGGAAAAGGGGAATGGAAAAAGCGAGAGTATAGATTTGTTTGTGGGTCGGCGGCAGTTGCCAAAACCCCGGCAATGGCCGGTCCGGCTGGAAAGTCAGCTTAAAGTCCGAAGCGCCGACTCCGCCATCCTCAACTCACCCGGCCAGGCAAAGAACCTGTTGATCACACCAGAGAGGCGCACCTCATGTTGTTACCATTGCACAAACATCGGCATCACAACGTGCACATAGTCGTCGGTACCTATGGGTTTAAACACACCCGGGCTGGACGAAGTGGTCGTTTCAAGGGCCACCTGGCCTCTTTCCAGCACTGCCAGCACGTCCTGCAGATACCTGCTGTTGAAGGCGATCTTTGATTCGCCCCCTTCCATGGACTCCGTATCCACCTCGCCCTGGTTGTCTCCCACTTCCTCGGAACGGGCGGAAACTACTGCCTTGCCGGAAACCCCTTCTTCTTCGCCGGGCGTCATTTGCAGGCGGATGATGTTGCTGCCGTCGCGGGCGAAAATGGCAGCGGTGCGGGCGGCCCGCAGCAACTTTTGAAGGTCGAACACGCTGCGGGTGTCGTAATTCTGGGGAATCAACTGGTCGTAATTGGGGAAGGTGCCCTGCAACAACTGGGACACCACCTCAACGCCCGAAACCTTGAACAGGACCTGGCCCCGGGCGGGGACCATCATTATCTCCACCGGGTCGTCCTGGTCTCCCAGCAGGCGGCTCACCTCATTCAGCGTCCTTGCCGGGACAATCACCCCTATCTCCTCCGCAATCGGTTCGGCCAGGCTGCCATGCTGCACCGCCAGTCGGAACCCGTCGGCCGCGGCGAAGGTGAAACGGTCCCCCACCAATTTGGCCTCAACGCCGGTGAGCACGGGTCGGGACTCCTCGGTCGCGGCGGCAAAGACCACCCTGGAAATAGCGTTCTTCAGGTCCTGAGAGCCAATGCGTGCAGAGACACCCTCCTCCACCTGGGGAATGGGCGGAAAATCGTCGGCGCTGGCCCCGTGAATCCGGGCCTCGGCGCGTCCGCAGACCAATTCCATTACGCCGCTGCCGGTCTCCAATTCAAGGTCAATACGATCGCTGGGCAGGGAATTAACGAACTCAGTCAGCAGGCGGGCCGGCAGGGTAATGGAGCCCTCCTCTTCAATCATGGCGCCAATCCAGGTGGTAATGGCTATTTCCAGGTTGGTCGCCGACAGTTTCAGCATGGACCGGTCGGTTTCCAAAAGCACATTCTGGGTAATGGGAAGGGTGGCGCGAGTGGCGACCGCCCGCCCAACAACGGAAAGGCCGCGGCTCAGGTTTTCTTGCAGGCAGGAGAGTTTCATCGGCGGGTCACCTGTGATCTATTTATTGTCCGATTATTGTCCGACGCCCGAATCCATTAGCGAAACACCGGACATCAGCAATTATTATGACATCACTGCCCAGTATATCAAAGGGGGCAATGTCACTCCCCCCTCAGTGTCCTGACCGGTCAAATTAGAATTGCATGGAAACAGGCTCAGCAATTGGCGCTTCCCGTAAGCGACGGACACGGTCAGGAATAAGCGGGATTTCTGCTATAATGCGAGCCAGTTTTCCACCTCCACAAGAAGGAACCAGACCAATGACGGAACTGTTGGCCCAGATTGACGCATACCTTCAAGAATTCACCGCCACTGTTACCGATGTGGTAGAAGGTGGCGTAATTCTGGATCGCACCGGGTTTTACACTGGCGGCGGCGGCCAGCCCTGCGATACGGGTACTCTGGACGACGGCAGCGAGACTTACACCGTGAAGCGGGTTGGGCGTGCCGAGGGGCAGATTGTCCACCAGATTGACGGGCCCCTGCCAGCCCAGGGTGCGTCGGTTACGGGCCGGATCGACTGGGATACCCGTTACCGCCTGATGAGGACCCACACCGCTCTGCATATTCTTTGTGGCGTAGTCTGGCGGGACTACGGGGCCAAGGTGACCGGCGGCGACATGCGACCCGGCGAAGCCCGGATGGACTTTGAACTGGAGCAGATGAGCGCTGAATTTGCTACAGAGGTAGAGGAAAAGGTCAACGCCGAAGTGGCCGCCGCCCGTCCCATCCACGTTAACGTTCTGTCCCGTTCTCAAGCGGAAGAAGTCCCCGACCTCATACGTACGCGGATCAACCTGTTGCCTGCCAATATCCATGAAGTCAGGACCATTGACATCTCCGGCCTGGACCTGCAAGCCGACGGCGGCACCCACGTGGCCAACACTTCGGAAGTCGGGGCCATCAGGGTCGTCGGCCACGAGAGCAAGGGCCGCATTAACAAGCGCTTGAGAATTGCCCTGGCTGAGTAATGGCAGCCAAGGGTGACTGTGTCATTTCGGCCACAAGCCCCTGGTATAGTGGCCCACAATTCCTGTCTACCACATTATTCCAGGTAACCCCGGGGAAACTCAACCGACGCTGAAGAGCACCCATGACTCAAACCATAGTCGGCATTGATGTCGGCGGCACCTTCACCGACATTGCCATTCTTCGCGATGGCCTTCTTTCCGTTCACAAGCTCCCCTCAACTCCCGCAGACCCATCCCAGGGCGTCCGCCAGGGCATCGGCGAGATCAACGCCGGGCCCGCCCAGTATGTCCACGGCTCCACCGTCGCCACCAACGCCCTCCTGGAAGGCAAAGGGGGACGGACGGCCCTGGTTACCACCCTGGGGTTCGAAGACGTACTGGAAATCGGCAGGCAAAGCCGGGCTGACCTGTACGACCTGAACCTGGACCGGGCCCCTGCCCTGGCGCCGTGGGAACTTCGCTTCGGGCTGCCGGAAAGGGTGGACTACCAGGGAGAAATCCTGGAAGACCTGCACGATGATGCCATCGAAACGTTGGTGGGCCTGCTGCGGGAAGCGCAGGTGGACGGCGTTGCGGTGTCCTTCCTTTTTTCCTTTCTCAACCCGCTGCACGAGGAGAAACTCCTCGCCGCCCTCCACCGCATGCCCGGCGCCCCCTTCATATCCGTTTCTTCCCAGGTCATTCCGGAGTTCCGCGAGTACGAGCGCACCAGCACCGTGGTGGTCAATTCCTACGTCGGCCCGGTGATGGCCCAATACCTGGGGGAACTGGAACAGTCGTTGGGCAGCGACCTGCGAATCATGCAGTCCTCGGGCGGCAGCATCACCGCCAGGATGGCCTCGGAGCAACCGGTCCGCACCATTCTCAGCGGCCCGGCCGGCGGCGTGGTAGGAGCCTTCTACACTGGCAGCCAGGCCGGCTATCCCGACATTATCACCCTGGACATGGGCGGCACGTCTACCGACGTTTCTCTATGCCCCGGCCGCATCAAGGAGACCACCTCCGCCACCCTGGGTGGCTACCCCATCAGCGTACCCATGATAGAAATTCACACTGTCGGCGCCGGCGGGGGGTCAATTGCCCACGTCGACACCGGCGGCGCCCTGGTCGTGGGTCCCGAATCTGCGGGGGCAGACCCGGGGCCGGCCTGTTATGGCAGGGGCGACAGAATTACCGTAACCGACGCCAACCTGGTCCTGGGAAGGCTGATGCCGGCCCAGTTCCTGGGTGGCAGGCTGACGCTGGACCGGGAGCGGTCACGGAGTCTCATCACAGACTTGGCAGGGGAAATAGGGACGACGGCCGAAGGCGCTGCCCTGGGCATCATACGGGTGGTCAACGCAAACATGGAGCGGGCCATACGCACCATTTCCCTGGAGCGGGGTTACGACCCGCGCCTGTTTACTCTGGTGCCCTTTGGCGGCGCCGGCCCCATGCACAGCTGCGAGCTGGCCCAGGAACTGGGAATACCTCGGGTGCTCATTCCCACTCACCCGGGCATCCTCTCAGCCCTCGGTGTTGCCATCGCCGACATCGTTAAGGACTACTCCCGCACCGTCATGCTGCGAGGAGAGGACATCAACCAGGCCAGGCTGGAAGAGGAGTTTCACGGCATGGAGGGCCAGTCCCGGGCCGAACTTCAGCAGGAAGGGCTGCCCGCTGGCGAAATGGTCTCCCGCCGCTATCTGGATGCCCGCTATGTGGGACAGTCCTTTGAGTTGACTGTAGACTACCCGTCGCTCAACCGAAGGTCCGACCTGCGTCGGGCCATCGCCAACAGCTTTTATCGGGCCCACCTGCAACGCTTCGGCTACGCCGACCGCAACGAGGCAGTGGAAATCGTGAACCTGCGCCTGAAGATGGAACTGGCGGTGGAAAAGCCCCAGGCAACTCTCCAGCAGCCGGGGCAGGAAAACGCTTCTGCGGCCCAGGTGGGCGAGACTGAGGTCGTTTTCCGCCAGGGGCAGGTTGCCGCTACCCTGTATAACCGGGACCTGCTGCTGCCCGGCAATCGCATTGCCGGCCCGGCGCTCTTGGTCCAGTTGGATACGACCATAGTCGTCCCTCCGGGTTGGGCAGGCTTCGTAGACCTGTATGGCAACCTGGTGCTGGAACCCGATTAGCAGCCAAATTTCGATGACCCAAATTGCCGGAGTTTCCTATTTATGACAACGCCCGCCAAAGACCTGACGCATCTGCGCCTGCTCGCCGCCTTCGCCCATCCCGACGATGAAGGATTCGGCAGCGGCGGCACCCTGGCAATGCTGGTCGCCCGCGGGGCCCAGGTAACCCTGGTTTGCGGCACCAACGGCGACGTGGGCGAAATCAGCGACCCGGCCCTGGCGACGCCTGAGACTCTGCCCCAGGTGCGGCAGCAGGAACTGCGAAATGCAATGGCGGTTACCGGCGTAGCCGACATCCGCTTCCTCAACTACCGGGACTCGGGTATGGCCGGCACCGAGGATAATGAACACCCAAATTCCCTGCACCAGGCTGGCTCGTCAAAGGTAGTGGAGACGCTTGTCGCGATCATCCAGGAAACCAGGCCCGATATCGTCATCACCCACGACCCGTCGGGCGGATACGGCCACCCCGACCACCGGGCCATGTGCCGGCACACCACGGAAGCTTACAAGTTGGCGGTGGAGAAACAAGCCAGCCCGACAACTTCCCTCTATTATGTCTGCTTCCCCCGCAGCAATTTTCAGCGGATGTGGCAAAAAATGGTTGAAATGGACATCACCCCGCCCTTCGCCAGCCAGGATGTTGAACTGGTAGGCACGCCGGACGATGAAGTTACCACCACATTGGATATCAGCCCCTACGTGGACACCAAGATCGAATCGCTGAACTGCCACCGCACCCAAATATCGCCCAATGGCCCCTTTGCCCAGCTGCCCAGGGAAATGACCCGGGATATTATGGGCACTGAGTACTATGCCCTGATATTCCCCGAAGGAACGGCGCCGGGCAACGATTTGTTGGGAAGCCTGTAATCCGATCATCCCTGGCAACCAGGAACACGGAGGGCCCACAAATGCCGGTTGACGCCATCAGCCTCGAAGTCTTCAAGAACATGTTCATCTCTGTTTCCGAGGAGATGGGCGTTGCCCTGCTTCGCACTGCTTATTCCCCCAACATCAAGGAGCGGCGGGACTTCTCCTGCGCCATATTCGATCCTGAAGGACAGATGATAGCCCAGGCCGCCCACCAGCCGGTCCATTTGGGCGCGATGCCGGCGTCGGTGCAGGCCGCCCTGGATACCTTCCCGGGCGCCCTCCGGCCCGGAGATATGGTTATCCTCAACGATCCCTACCTGGGCGGCACCCACCTCCCCGATATCACTCTCGTGGCGCCCGTCTTCGTTACCGTGGACGGGCAAAGGGAAATGGTGGGTTTCGTGTCCAACCGGGGCCACCACGCCGACGTGGGCGGCATGACCCCGGGCTCTCTGCCCCTGTCCACGGAACTGTACCAGGAGGGGCTGATTCTCCCCCCTATCAAGCTGGCCCGGGGCGGCCGCCTGAATCAGGAAGTGGTGCAGTTGATCTGCCGTAACTCCCGAACTCCCGAGGAACGGCGCGGCGACCTGGCCGCCCAGATTGCCTCCATCCGTGTGGGCGAAAAGCGACTGCAGGAGGTGGTGGAAAGATACGGCGTTGCCGTGACCGGCGAGCACATGGCTGCCCTCCTGGACTATTCGGAGAGGGTGACCCGCCAGGCGATCAGCCGTATTCCGGACGGCGTATACCGGGTGGTGGACTACATGGATGACGACGGTCTGACCGAGGAACCTGTTCCCATCGCCGTGACCATTACCATTGCCGGCGACGCCATGACTATAGACTTCACTGGAACCTCTCGCCAGCGCCCCGGGTGCATTAACGCTCCCCAGGCCGTCACCATGTCCGCCAGCCTTTACATGGTGCGGTGCGTGGTAGGCGACGACGCGCCGGCCAACCAGGGTTGCCTGCGGCCCGTCAACGTCATCACCCCGCGGGGCACCCTGGTCAACCCGGAGCCCCAGCGGGGAGTGGCCGGCGGCAACGTGGAGACTTCCCAGCGCATTACCGACGTGCTGCTCACCGCCATGGCGCAGGCCCTGCCCGAACTGATCCCCGCCGCCAGCCAGGGCACCATGAATAACCTGCTCATCGGCGGCCACGACCTGGAGCGGGAGCGCCCCTTCGTCTACTACGAGACCATTGGCGGCGGCATGGGCGGTCGGCCCACCAAGGACGGTGTTTCCGGCATTCACACTCACATGACCAATACCATGAACACACCTGTCGAGGCCCTGGAGTTCGCCTTTCCCCTTCGCCTGAAGCGATACGCTCTGCGCCGTGGCTCCGGGGGTGACGGCCTGCACAAGGGCGGAGACGGCCTGGTGCGCGACGTTGAATTTCTGGGTCCGGCGCGGGTTACCATCCTCTCGGAAAGGCGCAAGTTCCACCCGCCGGGATTCCACGGCGGACACCACGGCCAGCCGGGCGAGAACGTGCTTCTTAAGGGCGGCTATGAAGAGGTCCACCTGGCCGGCAAGGAAACCCTGGACGTGGAAGCGGGGGACATTTTGAGCATCCGCACTCCGGGCGGCGGCGGTTGGGGAAAGCCGCCGGCCGAAGAGGGAAAATAAGGGCTCGAATGTCTTTGCCTTGCGCCAGCATTGACAATCGAGCTTGCGTTAGTGTATAGATTTTCTACAGAAAATTGGGATCGGCACCGGTGCCGAAATCACTGGTATCAAAGGAGGAGGAGTTATGCCAGACGTCTACTATGTGAGGCCCAGCAATTTCCTGTCCGACTCTCGCGACAAGACTATAGTTACCGGCGAATCCGAGGACGAGGTTCTTGGCAAGGTGTACGAGTATCTCCGTTCTCCCGAGGGACGCCAGCGCTACCCGGCGGTGGAAGACCCCACGGAACTGGAAAACAACATCCGCAAGTGCATCTTCGTCAAGGGCCAGAAGGTATTCGGGACTCGCGCCCCAGAAGGCGAGTAGCTTTTAAGCCGCCAAGCCTATAGTGCGAAAAACGAGGCCCCGGAAGTTCGTCCGGGGCCTCGCATATTGTCTGGACCCTACGGGCCTGACCTTAATTGCCGTCGTCGAAACTCACAATGACGATGGCGTTGGCGATCAGAGTGCCGTCGGTTCCCTCGTCGTTAAGTACCTGGAGCCCTCCTGATACCACGTTGATGAAACCGGTGCCGTGAGGCAGCGTGGCGACTACCGCCTCGCCGTCAACCTTGCCGGGTTCCGGCACGCCGATTGTTACATCAACCCGCATGTCGTCCGCCGTCTTGCCGATCAACCGCTGAAAGCCCAGGCTGCTGTGGTGCAGTGCATCAAAAACGGCCCGCTTGGCCGCGTTGGTGTAGTCCAGGCCGTGAACGTCCACACCCATCCCCATTTCCGTTACGCATCGTACCAGTGCCATCTCTCCACTCCTTCGCTATGTCTTGAGGTTTATGTACGCTACACCCGGCGCGCAGACCGCGCTCGGACAGGAACCGGCCCACCCCCTTGACAAGGGCTAGCCCCCGCCGCCGCGGACTTCCAGGCTGGGCTTGGTCATCTCTTCCGGATTCAACAGCTCGGATAGCTGCTCTTCGGTTATCTCCGTCCTTAGCTGGGCTACCTCGCGTATGGTCTGCCCGGTGGACGCGGCTTCCTTGGCAATGGCCGCCGCCGCATCGTACCCAATGGCCGGCGCCAGGGCAGTACCCAGCATAAGCCCCTTCTCCACCATGGCCGGCCCCACGTCGGTGGCTTCAATGCCTTTGACGCACTGCTCGGCAAAGTTGTTGGCCGAAGCCGCCAGCAGGGATATGGACTGCAGCAGGTTAAAGGCCGCCACCGGCATCATGGTGTTCAACTCAAAGTAGCCGCCCTGGCCGGCCAGGGTAACTGCGGCGTCATTCCCCACCACGTGGGCCGCAACCTGGATCACCGACTCTGAAATAACTGGGTTCACCTTGCCGGGCATTATGGAACTGCCGGGCTGTACTTCGGGCACGGTAATCTCCCCCAGCCCGGCGCGAGGGCCGCAGGCGATGAACCGAATGTCGTTGGCAATCTTGTGCAGGCTGATGGCAATAGTTCGCAGTTCCCCGCTGGCCTCCACAATCCCGTCCAGCGCCGCCTGGGCCTGGAAGTGGTTGTCGGTTTCCCGAACGTGAACGCCGGTCACATCGGACAGCGTCCGGCAGGTGCGGCTGGAAAATTCAGGATGCGTGTTAACGCCGGTGCCTACGGCGGTCCCGCCCAGGGCCACTTCCGCCAGCGCCTCTTGAGCCCGCCCAAGCCGGCGAACGCCGTTCTCCGCCTGACCCGCATATCCCAGGAACTCCTGTCCCAGCCGTACGGGGGTGGCGTCCTGCAGGTGGGTCCGACCCGTCTTGATAACCGGCCAAAATTCATCAGACTTGTTCTGCAGTTCATCCCGCAGGAACTCCAGGCCCGGGATCAAATCCTCCTTGATGGCGATCAATGCTGCCAGGTGAATGGTGGTGGGAATGACGTCGTTGGAAGACTGTCCCAGGTTGACATGGTCGTTGGGATGGACAATTCGCGACCCCAGGTCTCCGCCCAGAAGCTGGGAAGCCCGGTTGGCGATGACCTCATTGGCGTTGGTGTTAGTGGACGTACCGGAAC
>DAOUHR010000048.1:0-6539 GCA_034428635.1 Dehalococcoidia bacterium | reverse complement strand
CATGGAGCATTCCAAAGTCATGCGGTCGATGGAGCTATTCGGCAGGGAAGTTATGCCGAAGTTCCGGTAGCCTTCGGAGCCGCGACCAATTCCAGCTCTACACACCGTCGCAACGGAAGGAGACACACCCTTTGGCCAGCCCTGAGCACCCCAAGAGCGTAGCGGTAATAGGCGCGGGCATCATGGGCGCCACCATCGCATGGCGCCTGGCCCGGCGTGGCGCCCGGGTCACTCTTATCGACAAGGGCCACCCCGGCCACGGAGCGTCCAGCCACAGCTTTGCCTGGATCAATGCCGGGGCGAAGGAACCCGTGGCCTACCACAACCTGAACCGCCGCTCGCTGGACATGTGGACCCGCTTCGCCCAGGCCATTGGCGATGATGGTGACCCGGCCAGCGTCGGCCTGCGCTGGGGCGGCAAGGTTTCCTGGGAGGCCGACCCGGCCAACGCCGAAAGGATTGTGGTCCGGGTGCGGCAGTTGCAGTCGTGGGGCTACCCAACCCGCCTGGTCGACGCTGGCGAGTTGCAGCGCCTGGAACCGGCGCTGGAAGTTGGGCCGGTGGCCGCCGCCGAATACAATCCCAACGAGGGCCAGGTGGAACCCCAGATGGTGGTGGACGCCTGCCTGCGCCGCCTGCGGGAAATGGGCTGCGAGGTCCTCACCGGAACGGAAGTTCTTGGGTTTGAGTTCGCTAGTGACGGCCGGGTCTGCTCACTGCAAACCGGAGCAGGTTCCAGGGGCGTTGACGCTGTAGTGATGGCCGCGGGAACAGACACCACCCGCCTGGCTGCCCTGGCCGGGGTCAACGTACCCCAGGCGGGAAGCCCGGGCGTGGTAATACGGACTACCCCACTGCCGCCCCTGCTCCGGAACGTGCCGGTGGTGTATGCCCCACCCCTGGGCGACGGTCGCCGCGAGATCCACATCCGGCAGTGCCCCGACGGCCGCCTGATGATTGGCGAGGGCGACCAGGAAAGCCTGGCCGAGGACGACTCCCAGGCCCACGCCGATGACCTGCTTGCCCGGGCCTGCCGCTACCTGCCAAGGGCCGCCGGCGCGGAGGCCATTCCGGTGCCCGTGGGCTGGCGTCCCATGCCCCTGGACGGCTACCCGGTGATGGGGTTTGCGTCCGAGGCGCCCAACCTGTACATCGCCCTGACCCACAGCGGCGTTACCCTGGCCCCGGCGCTCAGCCAGTTGGCCGCCCAGGAAATCTGCGACAGGATGCCGGCGGAGGCGGTGCTGGCGCCCTACCGCCCGCAGCGGTTCGCCGGCCTGACTGCCGCGCAGGTGGCGGCGGCTACCCATCCGCGGGCTGCCAAGCTTAGCTGACCGGCAGGTCGTTACACCCCGAACCGGAGGGATTTAGAAACTATCTCAAGATTATTCAAGGCAGAGCATTAGGCAAAATGCGACAGCAAAAGAGATTGCTTTTCACCCCCATCCTAACCTTCCCCCGTCAAGGGGGAAGGGATTTTGAGATAGTTACTTATGGTGGCCGCAGACCAGTTTGTCCTTCTCCTTGACGCCGTGGCCGAACAGCAGGCAAGGCTGCACGGAATTGACCCAGCCGACGACCCCTGGACCGGGAGGCTGGCCCGTCTCTTCCGGTTCGACCCGCACCGCGCCCTGGAGCCCAACCTGGGGGTCATCGCCGGTTACCTGCGGCCCGACGACGTCCTGGTGGACGTGGGCGCGGGCGCGGGCCGGGTCAGCCTGCCCCTGGCCCTGCGCTGCCGCGAGGCCATCGCAATAGACCCTTCCCCCGGGATGGGCGCGGAGTTTGACGACTGCGTCCGGCAAGCGGGAATCGCCAACGTTCGCCGCATCCAGGCCAACTGGATGGACGTGGATGGGGTGGAGGGCGACGTGGCCTTCACCGCCGACGTGGCCTACTTCGTGCGGGACATTGTCTCCTTCGTCGAGAAGCTTCAGGCAGCCGCCCGCCGCCGTGTGATGATCACCCTCTGGAGCATGGCACCGCCCAACAGCGAGGCCGTCCTATATGATCTATTGTACGGAGAGCCCATTGCGCCCGTGCCCGGCTTCCGGGAGTTGATGGTAGTTCTGTGGGAAATGGGGATACTGCCTGATCTGCTGGTCCTGCCGCAATCGCCCTGGTGGGAACAGAGCCTGCTCAGGACAAGGGACGAGGCGATACAGGACGTGCTGGAAAGTGGCTGGGTGACGGAAAAGGACATGGACGCCGCCAGAGAGAAAATATCCCTCAACTTTGACCGATTGTTTGCGTTTGACGGCGAGAAGTACCAGCCCAAGTGGCGCCAGCCTTCCCGGGAGTTACTGATTACCTGGTCTACGAACTGAACCATACCTGTGTCCCGTGTCCTTTAGCTGCTTCAACATCCAGCCACCAATGTTCGATGGGCCTGTCAACCCGTGGGTCAGGCACCTGGACTTGCGACGCCCGGGCCCCAGGTTATGCCGAAGTCGGCCCGGGCTGCAAGCTGCCCGGTGAAGGTAGTGGCGTCCTGCAGGCCCAGGAAGACGGCGCAGGGGCCGATGACGCTGGGTTCCACCCTTTCGTGCCAGTCCCGCTGGGCCCAGGGGATGGCGGCGGAGCCCTCGCTGCGCATGGAGCCGGGGCTGAGGATGTTAACGGCGATGTTGTACTCCCGTACCTCGTCGGCCAAGCAGAGGCTGAACAAGTGCACGGCCGCCTTGCTGGCGCTGTAGAGAACGCCGCCTCCCTGCGCGGGGTCGGTGGCGGTACGGGAACCCACGTTGATGATGATGCCCCGCCGCTGAGCCATCATGACCGGCAGCACCGACCGGGTACAGAGATAGGGGCCGAAGGTATTGACCCGCATTATCTGCTCCCACCGCGCCGGTTCAATGTCCATGATGGATTCACCCATCACCATGGCGCCCGCGTTGTTGAAAAGGACGTCAATCCGGCCGTACCGATCCATCGCCTGGCGGACCAGTTCGGCAACCTGGGCCTCGTCGGTTACGTCGCAGGGGACGGCCAGAACATCGCCGCCGGCGTTACTGATGGCCGATGCCGTCTCCTCCAAAGTGCCGGCCAGGCCGGTGGGGGACTGGCTGCGGGCGCAGATGACCACGCTGGCGCCCTCTCCGGCGTACTCACTGGCGATGGCGCGCCCCAATCCACGGCTGGCGCCGGTTACGATGGCAACCATTCCGTCCATCTGGCCCATATTCGACCCTCCTTCACGTAGCAGTATCTTCACACAGGGAGACACACCTGGCGGGGTCCGACTCGGCAAGCGTCGGCGGTCTGTGCCCCGTGTGAACGTAGTCGGCGATCAACTTGCCTGCCATTGGCCCGCGTCCGAACCCGGAGGAGGCGAGGCCGCTGACGATGTACAGGTTGTCGAGTTGCTGGATGCTGCCGATTACCGGCTTGCCATCCAGGGAAAAGGGCATCAGCCCGGACCAGGTACGCCGGATGGCGAGGCCGCCCACGCAGGACAAAATCTCGGCGACGTGGCGGAAATTAGCGTCAATGCCGGCGTCGTCGACCGTCTTGTCATAGTCGGCGACCTGACGGTCGCCGCCAAAGACCAGCTCGCCGTCCCTGGTCTGGCGTCCGTACAAGTGCCTGGTGACCCGGCGGCCGCCAAGGTGGGTCAATTGCGGCGGCGTGCGGGCATCGTCGCCGGGATGCTGCTCCCAGCGCAAGGACGATTCCGCGGCGGACAGGGAGTGGAATACCCTTGGCGGCAGGGGCTCGGAGGCCCACATCTGGCCCCGCACCGGCACGATGGGTATGTTCAGACCCAGCATCTTCCCAAGAGTTTGGCACCAGGCCCCGGCGGCCAGGATCAGCCGCTCCGTCACGTGCTCCTCCCTCGGGCAGCAAACACGAAAGGCCCCGCTGTCCAGGCGGGTAATGTCCGTCACGTTCCGACCGGTCAAGACCTGCGCGCCCTGTTGAGCGGCGGCATCGGCAAAGGCCCGGGTTGCCTTGACCGGGTCGGCCTGGGCCCGCAGGGGAAAATGGACCGCGCCCCACAGGTCGGGATTCAACTCCGGTTCCAGGCCCCGGGCATCGTTGGCGGGCAGCAGGTCCAGGGTGTAGCCACGCGACTTTAGAGCAATGACCTGGTCCCGAATGTAGTTGTACTGTTCCTGTGTCTGGATAGCCTGCAATGCGCCGGAGGCGCGAAATTCAATGTCGTAACCGAGTTCCAGTTGCAGGCGCCGAAATAGCTGGAGGCTTCCCATGGTCAGGTATGCCTGGAGGTCGGGGATATTACCCCAGCCCAGGGCGCCAATGCCGCCGGCGTTAACCCCGGAGGCCTCGGAAGCGATGTCGCCCCGCTCCAGCAGGGTTACGCTGCGCCCAAGAGAAGCGAGACGCCATGCAGCGGAGGCACCGGCTATGCCTCCCCCAACTATCAGGACCTCGGTATCCGCCATGGCCGCCCTCCTTCAACAGGGCAATCGCGTTTTAGATTCAGACTACAGGTGGCAGACATCCGTCAGGCATAAGTCATGCCGCCCTGAGCTTGCCGAAGGGCCTAAAATCCTGCATGCCAGCCCGGTTTCGGGTCCCCCTGGTAGGCCTGAGGGATGGAGTTTAGATTCTTCACTCCGTTCAGAATGACAATTAAAACATAATGCGATTGCCCTGCCTCCTTCAAGCTGGCCTCCGCCATACATTAAGGGGACAAATCCCGTTCGATACAAGCGCAGCCCGACCCTTCCTGGTAACGACCGGAAAGGCGCTTCACAAGAGTGGGAGCAGCCATCCGGCTACTCCCACATTGCCCGGGAATCCACGAGAATCTAGCTAAGGATACCCTCGTCGATCATGGCTTTGATGGCGCCGTCGAAGGCTTCCAGGCTGGTGTCGATGTCGGCCTCGGTGTGGACGCCGGAGAGGACGCCGCTGGTGCGGGACATCAGGTCAACGCCCCTTACCTGCAACGCCTGCCGGAAGGCGGTCTGGACCTCCGGGGGCGCGTTCTTGAGGGTATTGGCGTCGAGACCCTCGATGGAACGGCCGCCGAAATAGACGTGGAAGGTGGAGGACTCGCCATAGACCGCCGCCGGAATTTCCTGGCGGTCGATGATGCGGCGGAGGCCCACCCGCAGCCGCTCGGCCATGCGGTCGGCCTGGGCCTGCATTTCGCCGGTGGCGGCGATGCGCAGGGCCGCGTTGCCGGTGGCGGCGCAGTAGGGGTTGGCGTTGAATGTACCGCCGTGCAGCACGCGCTGGTAGCGGTCGTGCTGGCGGTCGCCGGTCTGGACCATCACCTGCATCACCTCTTCGCGGCCGGCCACCGCGCCGCCGGGCAGGCCGCCGGTGAGAATCTTGGCCAGGGTGCAGAGGTCGGGCTCGATGCCCAGCCATTCCTGGAGGCCGCCGGGGCTCCAGCGGAAACCGGTTATGACCTCGTCCAGAATCATCACCACCCCGTGTTTCCGGGTCAGTTCCCTTACTCCCTCAACGAAGCCCTCCTCCCGGGGGACGGTGCCGTAGGAGGCGCCGGAACCCTCGGTGATGACCCCGGCTATGTCGTCCCTGCTGGCCAGGGTATTTTCAAGCACGTTCAGGTCGGGCGGCAGGACGATGACCGAGTCCACCGAGCCCTGGGGAATACCGATGGACGCGGGGGCGTCGAAGGGCGGCAGGTTGCCGGGCATCGCGTAGTCGTGCCAGCCGTGGTAGTGGGACTCCCACCGGATGATCTTTTCCTTGCCGGTGTGGGCGCGGGCGATACGCATGGCCAGCATGGTGGATTCCGCGCCGGAGGCTACGAAACGGACCTTGTCGGCGCAGGGAATCAGGTTGCAGACCCGTTCGCCCCACTCCAGCATGGATTCCACAGGCGCGCCGAAGTGGGAGCCGGTGGGCGCGGCGCGGGTGAGGGCCTCCACCACCTCGGGGTGGGCGTGGCCCAGCAGCAGGGAAGCGGAACCGAGCCCGTAGTCGATGTACTCGTTGCCGTCCACGTCCCACTTGCGTGGCCCCTGTCCCCGGTCGATGGTGATGGGGAAGGGAGCCGCCACGTAGCCGTCGTGGCCGGCGCCACCCGAGGGAAACAGTTCCGTGAACCTGGGATACAGCTCTGCCGAGCGGGGATTCTTCCTTATGTACTCATCCCTGATGGTCTCTGGCATGATCTCCTCCTTCAAGCGGGCCCACGGGCCGTCGCTGGGTTCGTGGACATGCGGGGGATAGCCCGTCCCGCGGTGCTGCCCCCAATTTACCTTAAATCGAGGGGCCACGCCACCGGGGAAAGTTTCTCATCCATTGGTTGTCCACGAATTGGGAGGAATGCTGAATTTTTTTAATATCGTCCCATTTTGTCTCATTTTGGCCCGGTTTTGCCTTTACCCCCGTGGCCTTGTTCCGCAGGAGGAAGAGGTATTGTCCTTAGGGCTTGTCGTCATATTCAATGTCATTGTTACCAAGGCAGGAACCTCGACCTCAGCCCAGCGAGGTTCCTGCCTTCGCGGGAACGACGAAAAGGGACGCTCGGACGGTTCTAACTTCAATTTGACGACAGCCCCCAGGCCAGGGCAGACACGCAGGTCTGCCCCTAC
>DAOUHR010000047.1:0-11165 GCA_034428635.1 Dehalococcoidia bacterium | reverse complement strand
ACCCTTGGGACCGCCTTCAGCCCCAGGATGGGACGAGCCGACATCGAGGTGCCAAACCTCGCCGTCGATGTGAACTCTTGGGCGAGATAAGCCTGTTATCCCCGGGGTAGCTTTTATCCGATAAGCCACGGCCCTTCCACACGGTGCCGTAGGATCACTTTGCCCGACTTTCGTCCCTGCTCGACTTGTAGGTCTCGCAGTCAAGCCCTCTTATGCCAATGCGTTCTGTGGACGATTTCCATCCGTCCTGAGAGGACCTTTGGGCGCCTCCGTTACCTTTTTGGAGGCAACCGCCCCAGTTAAACTGCCCACCAGGCACTGTCCCCCAGTTTTGCTGAGGTTAGAACCAAAAACAGCCAAGGGTGGTATTTCAACGACGGCTCCCCTCCAACTGGCGTTGAAGGTTCATAGCCTCCCACCTATCCTACACATGACAGTTCCCAGCCCAATACCAGGCTACAGTAAAGCTCCACGGGGTCTTTTTGTCCTGCCGCGGGTCGCCCGCGTCTTCACGGGCACCGCAATTTCACCGAGCCCTCCGCCGAGACAATGGCCAAGTCGTTCAACCATTCATGCGGGTCGGAACTTACCCGACAAGGGACTTCGCTACCTTAGGCATTTTGTTACTCCCTCCAGGCCTGTTGCCAGGCAAGAGGTGGGCCGGTCATTTCTGCCGACCTCTGCATGTCGCCATGCAGATCGGACCATATCTTCCCGTACGTTCCGCCTACGGGTCCGGCGTATGGTCTCTGAGGATTCCTGACTTAGCTTTTCCTCGGAGTCTCTGCCAGGGCTGGCCCCGGCAGGTTTGCCAAAGAGTCGCATTGGTCAGGCCTTTCCTGCTGATAATCCGCACCGGAAGCATTGTCACCAACCCCTTATGATGTCGGGGCGGGTAGCGCCGGATACTCGGACTTCCCAGCATATAGCCAGATTTTACAACGGCCTTAAATCGCAGCAGATCCAGTTAACCTGGAGCTGAAGCGTTCGGTTGACCGTTAGAGTTACGGCCGCCGTTCACCGGGGCTTCAGTTCGTAGCTTGCACCACTCCCCTTAACCTTCCGGCACTGGGCAGGCGTCAGCCTGTATACGTAGGGTTTCCCCTTAGCACAGACCTGTGTTTTTGTTAAACAGTCGCCCGGCCTTCTTATCTGCGCCCCCAAAGAGCTCCACCGGCCAGCGGTTTCACCCCCCAGGGGGCCCTTTCTCCCAAAGTTACAGGGCTCTTTTGTCTAGTTCCTTAGCGGAGGTTAGCTCGAACACCTAGGGACTTTTATCCCAGCCCACCAGTGGCGGTTTGCGGTACGGTCGCCGCTGCTTCTCCAAACGAAGCTTTTCTTGTCGGTTTGGGTTCAGCCGGATTTCGATAGCCCTTAGGCTACGATTCCCTCAACCCTCAGCTTAACGCCAGAGTGGATTTGCCTGCCCTGGCTCGCCTACGGAGGAGGACGCCAATCCAATAAGACGCCCGACCTACCCTTCCGCACCCCTCCGAGTATCAACAAAACAACGGCGGTGCAGGAATATTAACCTGCTGTCCATCGCCTTCGGCGCTTGCCTACGGCTTAGGACCGACTAACCCTACGCCGATAAACGTTGCGTAGGAAACCTTGGGCTTTCGGTGTCAGGGATTCTCACCCTGATTTACGCTACTCATTCCGGGATTCTCACTTCCCCGCGCTCCAGCGAGCCTCACGACTCACCTTCATCGCCCGAGGAACGCTCCCCTACCACGCCCAGGCAGCACCAAGAACCTTGACTCCAGTTTTAGGGCAGAACCCCAAGGCTGGAATAAGATTCTTGTACCTGAACATCCACGGCTTCGGCGGCAGGCTTAAGCCCCGTTACATTTTCGGCGCAGGACCCCTCGACCAGTGAGCTATTACGCACTCTTTAAAGGAATGGCTGCTTCTAAGCCAACCTCCTGGTTGTTTTGGGAACCCCACCTCCTTTCCCACTTAGCCTGCGCTTGGGGGCCTTAGCCGGTGGTCTGGGCTGTTTCCCTTTTGACAATCGCACTTATCTGTGACTGTCTCACTCCCGGGTATCGGCAGAACGGCATTGGTGGTTTGATTGAGTTTGGTAAGCTCACGCCCCCTAGCCCATTCAGTGCCCTACCTCCGTCCTCCTAATTCCCGAGGCTGCACCTAAATGCATTTCGGGGAGAACTAGCTATTTCCGAGTTCGATTGGCATTTCACCTCTACCCACAGCTCATCCCAAGCTTTTGTACTAGCCACGAGTTCGATCCTTCAGTCCGCGTTAACGAACCTTCAATCTGGCCATGGGTAGCTCACCCGGTTTCGAGTCTACTACATGGAACTGAACGCCCTATTCAGACTCGCTTTCGCTACGGCTCCGGAACTCCAGTTCCTTAACCTTGCTCCATACAGTAAGTCCCCGGATCATTCTTCAATAGGCACGCCGTCACCCCGAACTGAATCGAGGCTGCGACCTTCTGTAGGCTTACGGTTTCAGGTCTATTTCACTCCCCGCTAGGGGTTCTTTTCACCTTTCCCTCACGGTACTGGTACGCTATCGGTGACCAAGAGTATTTAGCCTTGGAGGGTGGTCCCCCCAACTTCCCACAAGGTTTCCCGTGCCCCGTGGTACTCAGGTAAATACCGGAAGTCTCGTCCCTTTCGCCTACGGGGCTATCACCCTCTATGACGGCCCTTCCCAGGAGCCTTCGGCTAGAAACGAGATTGGTAACTTCCTCGGGTCTGATGAGGCGACCCCAGGTATTCCCTATAACCCCGGTATGACATAGGCCCTCACGCCGTTAGGTCATACCGGTTTAGGCTCTTCCCCGTTCGTTCGCCACTACTTAGGGAATCTCGGTTGATTTCTTTTCCTCGGGGTACTTAGATGTTTCAGTTCCCCCGCTTACCCTCCCGCATTCGCGGGATGAACCGGCTCAACACCGGAACAGGTTACCCCATTCGGGAATCCCCGACTATGCCTGTTAGACGGCTCATCGAGGCTTATCGCAGCCTTACCACGCCCTTCATCGGCCCTTGGTCCCAAGGCATCCACCGTAAGCCCTTAATAATTTGACCCACGCTAAGAACTCCAAACTTTTTACAGTTTGAGTTTTCAGGACAATTTCTCAAGGTTCCTTATTCGGTTTTTAAGGTGCAAAGAAAAGGGCGGTTGGGTTACCCCAAACCGCCGTTCGGGTTCTCCCAACTGTCGCTATGCTTTCAGGTAATTCTCATACCGTCCTGCGTTCACCGCCTTTTCTGTAAGCAAGGATTATAGAGAGGGTTTGTGAGGCCGTCAAGGGGTGTTGGAGGCAAATCGGAGAATTGGTGTTCGCCTGCCCTGGGGGAAAGTTAAGAGGATGGGATATGTCAGGCCCCTGCGGAACTGTCCGAGTTCCTTGCGGGAGTTTCATTCGCACCGGGATCGCTATCGGTCAGGCCTGAATCCACGGTTTCGACAGAGAAGCGGGAGTAAGGTATGGAGTAAATGCCTTGCTGAGCAGACTCACTCAAATGGGCAACCTCGGCGGGATTGAAAAAGAAGCCGGGTTTCTTAACAGTGAGATATACCACCATCCACAAGACTACAAAGGCAACGGCCACAAACACGGTGACCATGGTTATTACCACCACCCAGCTCTGCGGGGAATAGGCTGGCAAAACGAAAAGGCTGCCGGCGAGCACGGCCTCTAATGCGACCAGCAAGGCGCCGACAGCACCCAAAGGGCTACGGATGGGAGACAATTCTAGTTGTCATCCTCCGCTTTGATGGTCAGATCCGGGTACTTCTCACGCAGTTCTCTTAGTGAATCCCTATTGATGGCGTCCATATCAATGCTTAGTTTCCTACCGGTTTTCGCCTGCTCGATCAGAAGTTGTTCCACGACTTTTTCGAGAACCATAATTCTCAGTTCGGAACCAAGAAGCGATTCGGTCAGGTTCAGGCTTTTTGTGCTTACCATGGCCAACTCCTTCCAACAAAGGGAGTAGGGTTGTATCAATTATACCCCTATACCCCAATTTTTTCTCTGAAATCGGGCTATTGACTGGTCATGTCAGAAACGGGTCGTGGCACGGCCTGTCGTGAGTCAGTTCCCACGCTTCGGGAATCTTAGTGCAAGTGACGTGTTGGCCCGTGAAATGGGACTATCTCGCTGGATGCCAGATACACTTTGAGTGTCATCACCATCATCCCTTCGGCAGGCTCAGGTCGGGCTCCAGCCTTCCCCGTTAAGGGGTAAGGGGGTTGGAGTTGGTTTCCTAACTATTCCAGCAGCACGTAGACGTAGTAACGGGTGTAGCTGCCGGGGAGGCCCTTTCCTATGGGATCGTAGTTCCAGGTGGTGAAGTGCCGGTCCCAGCCCAGGTCGCCCAGACCCTCTTCTACGGCCTCGGTAAAGCTCTGGGAAGAAGTGCTGTAGATCACCACCATCTCACTCCAACCTTCATACCTTTCTTCACTCCAGGTCCGCATGGGGTCAGTCGTCAAGCCTACCCTAATGGACCGGCTTCCCTCCTGATACTGGCCCAGGCTGCGATTCAATCTATCGAAAAGCCTGTCGCCGGGTCTTCCGCTGAACTCTCTCCATCGGATGAGCATGGCCGGCGTCCTACCTGCCCTGGAATCTGGGAGGCCGCTTATCGAGGAAGGCCTGCACGGCTTCCCGGTGGTCTTCCGTAGTTCGGGCCTGGTCCTGGGCGACGTGGGCCAGGTCCAGGTGTTCCCGGAAGCTCTGGTCGGCGGCCTGCCGCACCAGGTATTTGATCAGTGACTGGGAGCGGGTGGCGCCCTGGGCGACGCGGCGAGCCAGTTCCATAGCTGTTTCCAGCAGGTCGTCATGAGCAACTAATTTGCTCACCAGGCCCAGGCCCAGAGCCTCCGGGCCATCGACCCGGTCGCCGGTATACTGGAGCAGCAGCGTGTTGCTGACGCCGATCAAGCGGGGCAGGTTCCAGCAGCTTCCGTCGGCAGGAATCAGGCCCATACGCACGAAGGCTTCAGAGAAAATCGCCTTCTCAGAGGCCAGCCTTACGTCGCACGCCAGGGCCAGGCCCATGCCGGCGCCAATGGCGTGGCCGTTGACTGCGGCGATGGTGGGCTTTTGCTGTTCCTGGAGCCGGAGCACCATTTCGGGGGCCCGGGAGGACTCCGCATCGAACTTCCTGGCGTAGCGGGCTTCCATGCTGCCCCAGGGGCGAGTGTCCTCCGGTTTGCTTTTTTCTTCCCTGGCCTGAATGCTGCTGCTGAAGCCGCGCACGTTGGCGCCGGAGCAGAAAGAGGGGTCAGAGCCAGTCAAAAGAAGTACCCGCAGTTCCGGGTCATCCTCGAAACGGTCCAGGGCTTCAAAGAACTCCCGCGCCATATCCGGATTGATGGCATTCCGGGTGGGAGGGTCGTGCAGGGTGACAATCAGCACGCCTTCATTGTTTTCGATCTTCACAAACTCATCAGACATTTCGGCTCCATTTCATCAACCAGTTTCAGCGCTTCCGGCGGTCATCTCAAGCACCGGGAGCGGCAGATAATTACCTTATCACAAGGGTTGGTAATTTGACCCGGCGAACTCTATAATCGGCGGCAGAAGGAAGCCAACGACCCGGTTGAAGCGACAGCATTGCCGGGCCAGAAACGTGGAGGAAGGGCCATGCAGCAAGGAACGATAGTTAATCTGCACATTGCCAGGGTAAAGGGCACTCCCTCGGATGCGGTTGAGGAGGCCACCGCCATTTCGGCCCACGGGCTGGAGGGCGACCGCAGCTGCAACGTAAGAAATGCCCGCCAGGTGCTGGTGATGGACAAAGAGACCCTGGACCATTTTGAACTGATCCCGGGACAGATCAAGGAGAACATCACTACCGAGGGACTGGACCTTTCCCAGGCCAAAGCGGGCCAGGTCTTCTTCATAGGAGACGAGGTTACGATGGAGATTGTGGGCGAGTGCGAGCCCTGCGGAAAAATGGACGCCATTCGCATGGGGCTGAGGGAGGAGCTAGACCACCGCCGGGGGATGCTGGCGATAGTCATCAGCGGGGGAGCCATAAAATTGGGAGACTCTATTCGGATAGAGCCGTAACAGGGCCTATGGCCGGGAGGTCTAGGGCGTCAGCCACGGGACCAACGTTTTCACCCCGGCATGCCCGGCGCAGTCAATGGAAAAAGGTCTGATTGAAGGTTTGCCAAGTAGGACCGCTCCTTATTCGGGAGCGGTCCCATTGTTTTTTCACTAATCTGCCGGATCGGGAGCGGGGACACCCAGCATTTCCCTGGCCAGTTCCCTGGCCTCGGTCATGTCCTTCACAAAGTGAGATTCGGGCACCCGCCGGAAAACGCTCAGAGAATTCAGGGTACTGGAGACCGGTTCGGCCAAGCCAAGGACAATGCAGGAGGTGCCTTCCTCTTCAGCGGTGGAAATGACCTGCTCCATCAGCAGCGCGGCGCTGTCGTCCACGTAAGTAGTGGGCGAGAAGTCCAGGATCACGATTTCGTGATCCCTGATGTCGGGGCCAATGGCCTGAACCAGGCGATTGGAAGAGGCTACAGAGAAGGCACCCCGGAAAGAGACCAAACCCACCCGGGCGCTGAAGGGGTCGAACTCCTCGTCGCTGCCAGCCTCCGGTGGCATCAATTCCAGGAAGTCCGTATCCAGCAGCGGTGCGGAGACCACGTTGTCCACCTCGAGCAGTTCCAGGCGCCGGGCGTGGGCGAACCCGGCGGCAATAAGGCCAATGGCCACAGCGGTAACCAGGTCAAGGAATACGGTCAGAGCAAGGGTCAACAGCATTACCAGCAGGTGGTCCCGCCGAACGTGGGTGATTTGCTTTACGAACTTCCAGTCGATGATGTCCCAGCCAACCTTCATCAAGACCGCAGCCAGGACCGCCAGGGGAATGGGTTCCACAATCCAGCCCAGGCCCATAATCAGGGCAATAAGCAGCAGGGACCGGAGAACACCGGCCACGGGAGTCCGGCCGCCGGCCCGGATGCTTACGACCGTGCCCAGGGTGGCGCCGGCGCCGGGCAGGCCGCCAATGAACCCGGCAGCCATGTTACCGATTCCCTGGCCCACCAGTTCCTTGTTGGGACGGTGGCGGCTGCGGGTAATGGAGTCAGCGATCAATGAAGTCAGCAAGCTGTCGATGGAACCCAGCAATGCCAGGATGAGAGCCGGCTGAATAACTCGCAGAATAAAATCGGGTGAAACCACCGGTATCTGGAGTGCCGGCAGGCCCCTGGGTATGTCGCCGATAGTGGGCGCACCGGTAAGCCAGATAACGCCGACCAGGCTGCCGGCCGCCAACGCCACGAGCGGGCCCGGCACGTACCTGGCAGGGCGACCGCGCCAGGCGAACCCGATGACCAGGGCAACCAGGGCAACTAGGACCGCGTCGGTGTTGAAGCTGCCCAGCAGGCCAGGCCAAGCGGATATAACTGACACCGGCCCGCCAGGGACGGGTTCGATACCAAGGAATGGCAGCACCTGGATGATGATGATGATCATCCCGATGCCAGTCATAAACCCGGAGATGACGGAGTAGGGGGTGTAAGAAACGAAACGGCCAATGCGCAGAAGGCCCAGGGCGATCTGGAAGAGGCCCCCCAGGATGACCACCGTGAAGGCCTCGACAGGGTCTCCCTGGGTGTACTGGGTAACCACCACCGCCATTGCCACGGTCATGGGGCCGGTGGGTCCGGAAATCTGAGATGGAGTGCCGCCAAACACGGCGGCAAAGAAGCCAACGGCTATGGCGCCATAGATACCGGCCTCGGGACCCAGACCGGAAGCCACGCCAAATGCTAATGCTACCGGAAGCGCCACGATGGTAGCCGTGACGCCTCCGAACATGTCTCCCTTTAGCTGGTTAAGGCTGTAATTGAACCTGATAGCAGCAACCTTTCTTTGATGCTCCTAGTCGCTTGGGGCAGGCCGGCATTCAGAGCAGAATGACAACTGAACGGCTGAACTTTTTCTGCTTCTAAGCGCCCACCATTTCTATGCGCCCACCAAAGTATTGCGAATGGCATCGGTCAGGTCGGTGACCTCCCCAATGTCGGACCAGGTTTGCACCGTATCGGCTACCCGTTCTTCCGGCAAGACCAGGCCCGCGTTGACCTGGAACTTGTCCTTGATGTTGTCGAAACCCCAAGGGTTTTTGGCGCCGCCCAGGATCATGTCCCGGTCGGTTACGTGCTCGAAAGTTCGGCCGTCTTTCAAAGTTATCCGGACGGGCAAACCCTTGAATACTTCCCCGCCGCTCTCTTCCCACTTGGACATCACGCGGGTGGTAACTTTGTCCATTGCATCCGCAAGCACGGGGTCAGCGATTTTCTCGTCGCTGAAGGTATTGATGCTTACCTCGCCGTCAACAAGAGCGGCGGCCACGTTGTACTTGGCGCTGAACTTGCCCTTGAGGGGATCATCGGGCTCCGGATAGAGCATCACGATGGAGAGGTAGGACTGGTCGACCTCGGCGCTTGCCACGTCGTCCCAGGTAAAGTCGTGCTCCCGCATCAGGCTGAACAGGCTGTCCAGCATAGCGTGGTTGCCGCCGCAGCAGGGGTATTTCTTGATAATCAGAGCATCCTGAACCCGGAAGGGGTTACCCAGGTTTTCGGCCATCTGGTTGAGGTCGTAGATGCCCTCGCCCAGGACGGGCGTGGTGAAGCCCAGGGGGTGCTCAAATATCTGGTGGCCGGCAGTGAAGCCGCGCTGGGCGAACTGGGCCGCCATTACCGCATCCCGGCAGGTCAGGCCGGCGTGCAGGGGCTTGACCATGGTACCGAAATTATGAATCACGCCGCTGGCCATGGAGCCGGCGATGCCCAGGGCGATGACGGTTTGTTCGTGGTCGAGGCCCAACAGCTTGGCGCAGGCGGCGGTAGCGGCCATGCGTCCAATTACGGCGGTGCTGTGGAATCCGCGCTCCATCTGGGAGTACTTGGTGGTGTGCTGCAGGGCCAGGCCCAGTTCGCAGCCGATAACGTAGGCTTCAAGCAGATCTCGGCCGGTGGAGTTCAGACTTTCGCCGAGGGCCAGGAGGGCGGGGAAGATGGCAACTGTGGGGTGACCGAAGCCGCCGAAGTCGTCATAGTCCAGGGCGTGCCCCATAGTCCCGTTGGCCAGGGCGGCGTTTGCCAATGAAGTCTGTAGCCCAGAAGCCAGCACCGTGGCCTGGTTTGAACCGCCGCTTTCATCCACATACTGCTGGATGATCTCGCCCACAGGCTGGGTAGACCCGGCCAGTATGACGCCGAGCAGGTCAAAGCAGGACTCGTTAGCTACCCTGATTGCTTCGGGGGGAATATCCTCGTAGCTTGTATTGACTATCCAGCCAGCAATTGTTTCGGTTGCACCCATAAGGCAAGCCTCCTCTTTAAAGAATCGGGCAGGGTACCGGAAGCCCCCGGTTAGCTCGTATACGCGACCAGCCCCCCAGTGTCCCCAATTATATACAGGATAGGATATGGGGCAAGGGGAGTATTATTTTAATCCGGCAAAGGACTAACCCATTGATGCGTGCCAGTTTCTGCTATGATTTCGGTCAGGTTCGGGGAAGGTGCAGCATAACAGCCGACGACACCCGTTTGGTGGCGCCGGATACCACCGAGCTACGGGCGATTGGGAAAGTGAGCGCACACCTGACCCACGAGAGTGAAATTGATATTCGCGAGGTGAATACGTGGCGACAGAGTTGAGGGACCTCGTTCCTGAGCAGACCATTACTACTATTGCCGAGGGGTTTCAGTTTACGGAGGGTCCGGTCTGGCATCCGGAGGGTTACCTTCTGTTCAGCGACATACCGGCGGATACGATTTACCGGTATGTTCCAGGAAGTGACCCGGAACCTTACCTGACGCCGAGCGGCAATTCCAACGGGCTTACGTTTGACGGGCAGGGGCGCCTGGTGGCCTGCGAACACGGCGGCCGGCGCGTTTCCCGCGTGGGGACAAACGGCAGCATGGAGACGCTGGCGGACCGGTTCGACAAAGAGCGGCTGAACAGCCCCAACGACATAGTGGTGCATTCCAACGGGGCCATATTCTTCACTGACCCGCCTTATGGGATTGACCCTGACCCCGGGGAACAGGGCTTTAACGGTGTGTACCGCCTGGACACCGACGGGACTGTCACCCTGCTGAACCAGGAAATGAACCGTCCTAACGGCCTGGCACTGTCCCTGGACGAGTCGATTCTTTACGTGGACGATACCCGCAACCGCCACGTGCTGGCCTACCCGTTGAACGATGACCTGGGAGTCGGTGAGGCATCGGTGATTCTGGATATGAACGTGGAGGCGCAGGGCGGCCCGGACGGAATGAAGCTGGACGGCGAGGGCAACCTGTACGTGACCGGGCCCGGCGGGCTTTGGGTGGCGACGCCGGATGGCGGACACCTGGGTACCATCGAGTTTCCGCAGCTGCCGGCGAACCTGTGCTTTGGCGGGCCGGGCTACCGCACCGTCTTTGTTACTGCGCGGACGGGGTTGTACAGCATTGAGGTCAGCGTGGCGGGGAGAGCGGTGTTCTGAAGCTGTAAAGGGTGCAGAGGTTGGGCTTTCGCCCTCCATCCTGACCTTGCCGCATCAAGGGGGAAGGTAATGGTTCAGCGGTTCGTTAGCCCTTGACCGCGCGGAATACGAGGCTGGGCCAGGCGAAGGCTATGTCGTCGCCCCGGGGTTCTATAAGGAAGGTTTCTTTGGCGTTAGGGGTGGCGCTCAGGAAGTCCCGTCGAAGGGATGCTACTTCCGGTTCGGGGGTGGCGGTGCGCTTCACCCAATCGTTGAACATCATGTAGGTGCGCTCGTCGTATTTCTCGACCACGTTCAAGCCTCGGTGTTCCAGCATCTGAATGAGGACAGAAACCTTCCGGTTTTCGATGTGGCTGAAGTCGCGGCGCAATTCGACGTCGTTGTACCAGCCGGCGAGGGCATCGTCTTCCGGGGAAACAGAATCGGCCATGACCAGGGAACCACCGGGCTTGAGGATGCGATGGATTTCGTCGAAAGCGGCGCCCAGGTCCGTGAAGTGGTGGCCGGCCGCCCGGCAGGTTACCAAGTCGATGGAGTCATCGGCAAATGGCAGGTCCTCGGCCCGATTCTGGCACTGGATAACGTTGCCCAGGCGTCGGTCGCCGGCGATGCGGCGAGTCTCCAGCAGCATTTCAAGGGTTACGTCGCTGGCTA
>DAOUHR010000046.1:0-28618 GCA_034428635.1 Dehalococcoidia bacterium | reverse complement strand
GGTGCAGAAGGCGGCTGATTCTGGGGATGTATATTGGCACTGTGTTCCCGACCATGTGCTAGACCCGCACTAAAGGGCACTCGGCACTTTTCTGATACAACGCCCACCAAAGGAGACCGACTTGACCACCACCGCAAACTGGGACAATATTTTCGAGGCCGTTGAAGCCCTTTATGATTTGGGCTGGACGGATGGGTTGCCCATACTGCCGCCTACGGCCGAGAAGGTGGCGGAGTTCCTGGCCGCCGGTGGCAGGGACGGGGCGGAGGTTGTGGGGGAGTTGCCGGAGCGGCGGCGGGAGATTACGGCCGAGAAGGTGGCTGCCAACGCGGTGATGGCCGGCTGCAAGCCCGAGTACATGCCGGTGGTGCTGGCGGCTACTGAGGCTATGCTGGCGCCTCCCTTCAACCTGGTGGGCCCTTCGTCCAGCATGGGCGGGGCCGCCGTGCTGGTTATTGTCAACGGGCCGGTGGTCAAGGAGCTGGGCATTAATGCCCGCAACAACCTGTTCGGGCCCGGCAACCGGGCCAACTCCACCATTGGACGGGCCATCCGGCTAGTCCTGATGAACGCTTGCGCCGCTATCCCGGGCCTTTACGACCGCAGCGTCATCGGGCACCCGGGCAAGTTCAGCTACTGTATCGCCGAGGCGGAAACGGAGACCCACTGGACGCCGCTGCACGTGGAGCGGGGTTTTGCCGCCGACCAGAGCGCCGTCACTGTGTTCGCGTCCGAAGCGCCGAGGCAGGTACGGTCGGTGGGCCACCCTGAAGCCATCCTGTACGCCATCGCCGACGTAGCATCGTCCCTGGGAACGTCTTTGTCCACGTCCGGTTCCGTGGGTGATCCGGCGGCGGGCATACGGCAGGGGGAGACGGTGGTAACCATCGCAGGAAACAGCAACCTGTGGCGGGACTGGAGCAAGGCCGACGTCAAGCAGTACCTTTATGACCACATCCGGCGTTCCGTGGCCGACTTCAAGCGGGCGCAGGTGTTCCCCGGAGAAGTGGAACCGGGGGACGAGGAACGGATGGTACCCCTGACCGGCGGGCCGGATGACATACTGCTGGTGTTCGCGGGGGGTGAGGAGTCCAACATGTCGTCGGTGATACCAAGCTGGGGGCCCAAGGTGGGTTCCACGTCGGTTACGAAAGAAGTGCGCAGGTAGCGAACTGCGTCCTAAATTCCCATGTGGTAAGCTCACCGCAACGAAAAACTCCACCGATAGGGGCACAACGTCCCCATTAACCTAATCGACAGGGGGAAGGGAATATGAGCGAATACACCCTGGTCAATCCCACCACGGAGCCGGTAACGCCGCCCTTTGACGGCGCGCCCCGCCTGCCCACCATGGCCGGCGCTAACGTGGGCATCATAGACGACAGCAAGCGCAACGCCGACGTGCTGCTGCAGGAACTGGCGGAAGTCCTGCGCACCCGCTATGAAATCGGCGACGTCAAGTGGCACCGCAAGCCCAGCGCTTCCCGCCCTGCCGACCCGGCGGCCATCGCGGCCCTGGCGACGGACTGCGACGCGGTGGTGATCGCCATTGGCGATTGAGGGTCCTGCAGCGCGTGCAGTGTGCACGACGGGATTCACGTGGAGAAGGCGGGCCTGCCTTCGGCCACCATCTGTACCGACCGGTTCATCCCCACCGCCAAGGGCATGGCCAAAATGTGGGGAGCGGAGGACTACCCTACGATCTTCACCGAGCACCCCATCGAAAACCTGGACCGGGACCAACTTCGCAAGCGAGCCGAGGGCCTGGCAACGGAAGTGGTAACGATACTGACGGGGAGTTAGGGATTTTAATCCACGAATAGGCAGGAATTTCCACGAATTAGATGGGACAATGTAAGCCATCCGTACCTATTCGCGCCCATTCGTGGATAAATAGCTACCTCCGCATATTCGTCGGCAGACGGAGAAGAAGATGACCACCTCAGCCACAACAGCAGTTCCTGGCCACCCAGACCCGGATGTAGTTATCCGGGCAGAGTCGATTTTTGCCGAAATGGGGATTACGCCGCAGGATGCCATTGCCATCTTTTACAAGCAGACTGTCCTTCATGGCACGTTTCCCATAAAGGAGCTAATCCCCAATGAGGAAACCGTGGAGGCCCTAGAAAGCGCCAGAAGCAACGAAGGCACGACGAGGTATGCGAGTGTAGAAGCTGTAATGGCAGAGTTCCGGGATGCGCGAATTAGTATTGACGACGAGATTTAGGAGAGACATGCGCAGGATGTCCCGCAGGGGTAAAGATCCGGACAGGCTGCAGGCAGTCCTAGACAAGCTAGTGGCGAACGAACCTCTGGAACCCGAATACCTGGCGCACCGGCTGTCCGGCAACTTATCTCCCTATCACGAGTGCCATTTGGAAAACGATTGGCTCCTGATTTGGGATGAAGATGACGTTACCGTTACCCTAATACGGACAGGCACTCACAATGACCTGTTCAGATAGTAATGAAGCATTTATCCAGGAACAGGCAAAGATAATCACCAGAGTATTGTGGAAATGTAAGCCATTTGTGCCCCTCCGTGGATAAATTGGGGGAATACGCCAGCCGCCACAGATATGGAATCCGGAGGTTGTGAAATGCCTGATACGGGCGAAGTTTCAATGGAAGAGTTCAAGCTGATGGCCGACCGGGCCGGACTGGGCATGAGCCAGGATGAACTGGATGCCCTGAAGCCCATTTACGAGCTTTACGCCGCCTACGCCCGGGAACTGCATACCCTGAGTTTCGGCGCCGAAGAAATGGTGGTGGAGTTCCACCCCGACTGGCCGGAAGCATAGTTCCGGTCTATCGGACAACCCAAGTCTGTCTAAAATAGCGTTCCGGTTCAGGTGGTTTTACTTGTGAGACCAGGTCAGACACATAGGTCTGCCCCTACCGTTCCGATTCTCCATACCACCTGAAAGGAAACCCTACCTCTGCCTAAGGAGGGATACCTGATGTCCACTTCCGACACCCAACTCCACTACCTGAGCATCCGGCAGGCCGGGGAGTTGATCCAAAAAGGCGAGCTTTCCCCGGTGGAACTGACCCGGGCGTGCCTGGACCGCATCCAGGCCACCGACGACCGTTTGCACTCCTTCATTCTCCTGCTGGCCGACGACGCGCTGGCCCAGGCCCGCACCGCCGAGGCGGAAGTTTTGCGGGGAGCCTACAAGGGGCCAATGCACGGCATACCCTTTGCCCTGAAAGACCTGTACGACACCGCAGGAGTCCGCACCACGTCGGGTTCGCAGGTGGATATTGACCGGGTGCCCACGGAGGACGCCACCACCACTGCAAGGTTGAAGGCGGCCGGAGGCATCCTGCTGGGCAAGCTGGCCATGCACGAGTTCGCCCTGGGCGGCCCGGACTGGACCACGCCCTTCGAACCGGCCTGCAATCCCTGGAACCTTAACCACATCACCGGCGGCTCCAGCAGCGGGTCCGGATCGGCAGTGTCGTCGGGCCAATGCCTGGGGGCGCTGGGTTCCTGCACCGGCGGCTCCATCCGGGGTCCGGCGTCGCTGTGCGGCATCGTGGGCCTGAAAGCCACCTATGGGCGGGTCAGCCGCTACGGGGTGGTTACACTTAGCTGGTCGCAGGACCACGCCGGCCCAATGACGCGCACGGTGGAGGACACCGCCTACATGCTACAGGCCCTTGCCGGCCATGACCCGAAAGACCCCACGTCCAGCCGGGCGCCGGTACCCGACTACTCCCGGTCGCTGCGGGAGGACATTCGGGGAGTGCGGATCGGCCTGCCCCGCCATTACTTCTTTGCCGAGGACCCCGGCGTCAGCCCCGAAGTTGTGGCGAAGGTGGAGCAGGCGGTGGGTGTGCTGCAAGAACTGGGCGCCCACGTGGAGGAGGTAACCATGCCCAGCCTGGACCACGTGCGGGCCGCAAACTCGGTGATCATGGTCAGCGAGGCCTTCGCTTACCACGAGCCCAACCTGAAGAGCCGCCCCCAGGAGTTTGGCGAGATTGTCCGGGGCAGGTTCCGCATCGGCGGTATGTTGAGCGCGTCGGACTACCTGCAGGCCCAGCGGGTGCGAACCTGGGCGCGGCGGGACTTTGCCCGGGTGATGAAGACGGTGGACTTCCTGGTAACGCCCACCATGACCCAGCCGGCGGCAGCCTTCGAGGGCTATGACCCCACGTTCACGGTGCGGGGCAAGAGCTTCACGGCGCCCTTCAACGTTACGGGCCTGCCCGCCATTTCCATACCCTGCGGGTTCACCGAGAACGGGCTGCCCATCGGGATGCAAATTGCCGGCAAGCCCTTTGACGAGCCCGGCGTCATCCAGGCCGCGTATACCTACCAACAGAGCGCGGGGTGGCACGAGCTGCGGCCGCCGGTGTAGGGGGCGGTCGGGCTATCCAATAGGCGCCAGCGCAGGGGCGATTCGCGATTCGCCCCTGCGCACTAGAGAGTGTCGTCAAATTAGCCTTTACTGACGGTTAGGTATCGGGTATGAACAGGCGATATACCAGAGTCCTGGTATATCGCGGAGCATATCACCCATATACCTGACGGATCTGGATTCCGGCTTTCGCCGGAAAGACGAAACTCGTCTTTTGACGACACCCCCTATACAAAGGGGGACCAGGCGGGGCGGAATGCAAATTTCGCCCTAAACCAGAATCAGTCTTCCACTTCCACGATCATCTCAATTTCTATGGGCATTGCCCCGGGCAGGGTGCCCATGCCCACGGCGGAGCGGGCGTGGTGACCCTTTTCCCCGAACAGTTCCACCAGCAGGTCTGAAGCCCCGTTGGCTACCTGAGGTGTTTGCGTGAAGTCCGGGGTGGCGTTGACCATGCACAACAGCTTCACTACCCGCTTCACCTTGTCCAGGTCGCCGATTTCGCCCTTGAGGTTGGACAGCAGGTTGAGCATGGTCAGGCGGGCGCAGTCGTAGCCCTGCTCGATGGTAACGTCGGCCCCCAGCTTTCCCACGTGGAGGAAACCGCCTTCCGGCAGCCCGGGGCCGGTGCCAGCCGTGTACACGAGGTTTCCCGTCCGCACCGCCGGGACAAAGTTTCCCACGGCGGACCGGCGGGACTCGGTAAGCTGGTAGCCCATTTCGTTAAGCTTCTTTTCAATTTCCGGCATTGGTCTTTCCCCCATTCGGTTTGTGAGAACAGCGTTCCTGTTAAGTGATCTCTTGTTGGAATCCAGGGCAGCCACAAGGGCTGCCCCTACGAAGATGCACAGCGCCATCGGCAAGATTGGAGCCTGCTGGTCGTCAGCACTGTTTTGTCGGCTTTAATCAGGGCAGTTCGACCTGGGATATCCAGGCGGGGCGGTTGCCCAGCGGACTAGTCGCCGTCCGGCTCAATTGCCCGGTCGCTCCGTCAATGGCGAAGGTGGCCAGGTTGCCCGATTCCACCCCGGCGGAGTAGAGGAACTTCTCGCCCGGGCCCACCGCCAGCGCGTTGGGGACGGCCTCGGCTTCCACCCTGCCGTTGTCGCCCAACTCTCCCGAGCCAGCGTCCACGGTGAAGCAGGCGATGCTGTTGTGGCCACGGTTGGGGGCATACAGGAACCGTCCGGAGCCGGTTACCTGGATTTGAGAGCAGGTGTTCCGCTCGGTGAAGTTTTCGGGAATGGTGGGGACCGTCTGGAACTGGGTCAGGGTGCCACTGGCCGTATCCAGCCGGTAGGCCCCTACGCTGCATCCCTGCTCGTTGGAGAAGTACAGCACGTCCAGCGAGGGATGGAAGCAAAAATGACGCGGGCCGTGGAAACCGTCCGGCTCAACCTGGGCCGGCGAGTTGGGCTCGATCTGGCCCGTGTTTTCGTCGAACCGGTACTGGTAGATTTGATTGGGGCCGTTGCCGGCGATGTGGGGCACGAAGGCGTAGGTGTTGGTGGGGTCGGTCTGCATGCAGTGGGCGCCGGTGGCCGTCTCAATCCACACGACGGGCTCGCCGCCCACCGAACCGTCATCACCGATGGGATGAACTCCCACGTGCGCGCCCTGGTAGTAGGCAGACAGGACGTAACCCCCCTTCCGGTCGGTGTTGATGTAGGTGGGATTGAACTCCAACGCTATCTGGCCGGTGCGGGTCAGGTCGCCGTTGGCCTGGTTGATAGCAAAGCTGATGAGCTGGGGGTCTTCCCGGCAGCCCACGTACAACTGGCTCCCGTCGGGCCTGACGGCCATGGTGAAGGGGCCGCCGGAAACGGCCATGTCCCGCTGGTGGGACAGCGCCCCGGTGTCGGGGTCGACGGTGAAGGTGGCAATCTTGTTGTCTTCCTGGATGGCTATGTACATGTAATGGGTCATGGTACTTTCTCCTATCCTGCGTTGACGGCAGGTTAATCCAGGTCAGGGGATTCCGGCTCGGCGTCGCGGGGGGCCGGCGCAACAAATATGCTACATAGCCGGCCAGTATTCAAGGGGGAACCGGGGATGAGCAGGGACAAAAGCTACGGAAACTGGTTTCCCCCGGGGAAAGGTGTGTCATAATGGGGCAGTTCCCGCAACAGGAGGGTTTCCATGCTTGCCCGAAAAGGCATAATCCAGACCGTGCTGGGAAACGGCGAAGAGGGCTGGGAAGGGGACGGCGGCCCCGCCCTGGAGGCGGCCTGCCAGCTTCCCTACGCCTGCGAGTTTGACCCCGACGGCAACATGGTCGTGTGCATGGGCCGGCAGCACCGCATCCGCCGGAAGGACGCCCGCACCGGCATCATCACCCGGGTCTGCGGTACCGGGGAACCGGGCTACGCTGGCGACGGCGGGCCGGCCCTGGATGCAGTCATCAACCAGCCCTACGGCCTGGCGGTTGACGGCAATGGCGACATTTACTTTGCGCAGCGGTTCGACCCGGCGGTGCGGAAGATAGACGCGCAGACCGGCACCGTCTCCACCGTGGCCGGCACGGGAGAGTTCGGCTACAGCGGCGACGGCGGCCCGGGCAGCGAAGCCATGCTCAAGGAACCCAACGACCTTTTCCTGGACGGCCGGGGCGGCCTGTTGATAGCGGATATCCAGGACCAGCGCATCCGGCGGGTGGACCTGGCGACCGGAATCATCACCACCTTTGCGGGCACGGGAGAGAAGTCCCGCGACGGTGACGGCAAGCCTGCAACCGAGGCGTGCCTGATGGGGCCCCGCGCCGTCTGCATAGACAGGCAGGGCAACGTGTACGTGGCGGAGCGGGAGGGCAACGGTGTTCGGAGGATTTCCCCCGACGGCATCCTTACCACCATCGCTGGCGCCGGGGCTGTCTCCGGCTACAGCGGCGACGGCGGGCCGGCCCTGGCCGCCACCTGGGGCGCGCCCAAGGCCATGCGGTGTGATTTGGAAGACAACGTAATCGTCGTCGACACAGAGAACTTCGCCGTGCGGCGCATTGACCCCCGCAGCGGCATAGTTACGACCATTGCCGGCGGACGGGAGGGCGGCGACGGTGACGGCGGCCCTGCCGTGGATGCCGGCTTGTCCCGCGCCCACGGTTGCGGCATCGGCGCCGACGGCAACCTGTACATTGCCGACACCCACAACAACCGGGTGCGGGTGGTTGGGCTGTAGCCAGGCAACTGCTGGCAGTCCACCTTCTGCCGTCAAGGTACAATGGCCAGACCATCCGACCATCCGACCATCCTGGGGGCAGTGAAGCATGAGGACAGGGGCTGATTACAAGGAAAGTCTGCGCGACGGGCGCAACGTGTGGGTCGTGGGCGAAGGCGCGGTGGACGACGTTACCACCCACCCGGCCACGGCGGCCATGGCTAACGAGTACGTGGCCTGGTACGACCGCCACTTCGAACCGGCCTGGCAGGATACGCTGCTGACCCCACCTGATAGTCGGGGCCATAGGCATCCGCTGGCGTTGACCCCGCCGAAGTCGTCCGATGATTTGCGCCGCCTGGGCAAGGCTATCAGCGCGGTCCATTACCTGACCGGCGGCAATATGACCCACACCCCGGGCTACGGCGCGCTGATTGCCCTGGGCATGGTAAACGTCCTGAAGCGGCTGGACTTTTCTGCCGAGGAGATTGCGGCGGCTGAGTCCTATCGGGACCAACTGGCCGAGAGCGGGCGGTTTCTCACCTTTGCCGGCGGCGGCCCGCTCATCGGGACACGGCTGCGGGAGGATGAGAATGACCGGGCGGCCATGAAGCTGGTCAGCGAAACGGACGAGGGGGTCGTCATATCCGGCAAGGTGCAAATGCACACCAGCACACCCTTCGCCGAGGACCTGCTCATCACCAGCAGGACAGAACTGCCGCCGGGCAGCGGTCGGTACCTGTGGTTCATCGTGCCGGTGAACGCCCCGGGCCTGCGGGTGGTGGCGCGCCGCATCGCCGCCAGGCATGCCAACCCCTTCCTGTCGCCCCTGAGCAGCCGATTTGACGAACTGGACTCCATGGTCTGGCTGGAGAATGTATTCGTCCCCCGCTCCCGCGTCTTTACCGCGGAGCCAATCAACCGCAACACCCGCCACGCGCTGGTTTCCTGGCTGCTGTGGCACCACAGCTACGGCTGGCTGGCCAAGGCGGAACTGACCCTGTCCATCGCACTGGCGCTGGCCGAGGTGATGGGGCTGAAGGATAATCCCCAGACCGCCGAGCAGATTGTGGAATTAACCGTCAACGTTCAGACCACCCGTACCTGCATGACGGCGTCGGAACTGGAACCGGAGACCACGGCCGGCGGCCACGCGCTGCCCAATCAGCTTCACCTGGCATCGGCCGGCATCAACACGCTGCGGGTGCGCCAGCGCATGGGAGAAATCCTGCGGGCACTCCCCGGTTCGTCGCTGGTCAACGCCCCGGCCGACACCGACTTTGCCGACCCGGCCATGGCCGCCGAACTGGAGGACGCCTTTGGCGGGGGCGGCTACACCGCAATGCAGCGGGCGGCCCTGCTGCAACTGGCCTGGGACCAGGTGTCGTCGGGCCTGGACGGGCGGGAGGCGGTCTTCGAACTGCACGCCAGCGGCGGGCTGGAGGCGTGGCGGCGGCGGCTGGCGGCCTGGTTTGAACGGTACACCGAACTGGCCAACGGGGTACACGGCTTCGTGCAGGTGGAGTTGCCGCACCTGGACCTGTCCAGCCTGCAGGAACTGCCGGCCCCGCCACGGAGGATGCCCCAATCAACGCCCCGGCAGTGAAGGCCGGGGAGATTGTGGCCCAACGGGTTTGGAATGTTGGCGGTTAAACCGGTATCGTCATTCCGGCCTTGAGCCGGACTCCAGAAAGGCTGCGAAAGGTCAACTGGAAAGTACAAGAAGGGCCCTGGATTCCGGCTTTCGCCGGAATGACGGTTAAACCCCCAGGGCAATCGCGTTCTAGATTCAGACTACAGGTGGCAAACATCCGCCAGGCGTAGGACAAGTCGCTCTGAGCTTGACGAAGGGCCCAAAGTCCTGCATGTCAGCCAGGTTACGGGTCCCCCAGTCGGCCTGTGGGATGGAGTTTAGATTCTTCACTCCGTTCAGAATGACAATTTAAACACAATGCGATTGCCATGGTTAAGCCCCCACCCATAATTACAATGGTGTTGAACTGCCTGGTGAATAAACAGAGTCGCCGTCTGCCGGGCGAAGGAAGACCTATAACAAACTATCTCAAAATTGTTCACAGCAGAGCATTGGGCAAAATGAGACAGCTAGAGCGGCTGATTTTCACCCCCATCCTAACCTTCCCCCGTCAAGGGGGAAGGGACTTTGAGTAGCGTTCCGATTTAGGTGGTTTTACTTGTGAGACCAGGGCAGACACATAGGTCTGCCCCTATCGTTCCGATTGTCCATACCACCTGAAACGAAACCCTACCGGGACTTTGAGATGGTTTCTAAAAGGGAAGGTGCAGCCATGACCACGACTGAATCGCAGCAAGCGCCCCAAATCTCCCCTTCCATGCCACCGGAACTGCTGGGCGCGGTGCGGTGGCGTTGCATTGGCCCGCCCCGGGGCGGCCGGGTGGTGGCCGTGGCCGGCGACCCGGTGAATCCCATGGTCTTCTACTTCGGGGCCTGCGCCGGCGGCGTCTGGAAAACCACCGACGGCGGCACCTACTGGGACAACGTTTCCGACGGCTACTTCAACACCGCGTCGGTGGGGGCCATCGCAGTCGCGCCGTCCGACCCCAACGTCATCTACGCCGGCATGGGTGAGTCCTGCATCCGCGGCGACGTTACCTACGGCGACGGGGTGTACAAGTCCACCGACGGCGGCCAGACCTGGGCCAACATGGGCCTGTCGGACACCCGCCACATCTCCCGGGTGCGGGTCCACCCCGCCGACCCGGACCTGGCGTACGTGGCAGCCCTGGGCCACGCCTACGGTCCCAATGACGAGCGCGGTATCTTCCGCTCCAGGGACGGCGGCAAGAACTGGGAGCGGGTCCTGTTCCGCAGCGAGAACGCCGGGGCGGCGGACCTGTCCCTGGACCCCAACAACCCCCGCATCCTTTACGCCGCCATCTGGCAGACTCGCCGCACTCCTTGGAGCCTGATCAGCGGCGGCCCCGAAAGCGGCATCTTCAAGTCGGCGGACGGCGGCGACACCTGGACCGAGATTACCGACAATCCAGGCCTGCCCGGCGGACTGAAGGGGCGCATCGGCGTGGCCGTGTCGCCCGCCAAGCCGGGAAGGGTGTGGGCCACCATCGAGGCCGAGGACTGCGGCCTTTACCGCTCCGACAACGGGGGCGATACCTGGGAAGTGGTCAGCGACAACCGCGACCTGCAGGGCCGTCCCTGGTACTACCAGCACGTCTTCGCCGACCCCCAGGACGCCGACACAGTGTGGATTCTCAACTACCAGTGCTGGAAGTCTGTGGACGGGGGACGCAATTTCAACCGCGTTACCACGCCCCACGGCGACGACCACGACCTGTGGATTGACCCCAATAATCCCCTGCGCATGATCGAGGGCAACGACGGCGGCGCCTGCGTCAGCTTCAATGGCGGGGAAAGCTGGTCCACCATCTACAACCAGCTTACCGGCCAGTTCTACCACCTGACCACCGACAACCGCTTTCCCCACCGGGTCTACGGCACCCAGCAGGACAACACCGCCATCAGCGTCCCGTCCCGCACCCACAAGGGGGCCATACCCTGGGGCGACTGCTACGTGGTGGGCAACTCGGAAAGCGGGCACATCGCCCTGCACCCCGACGACCCGGATACCGTAATTTCCGGGGCCATCGGCAGTTCGGCCGGCGGCGGCGGAAACATGCTGCACTACGACCACGCCACCGGGCAGGTGCGGATAATCACGGTCTGGCCGGAACTCTACTCCGGCTGGGGCGCGAAGGACATGAAGTACCGGTTCCAGTGGACCTACCCCATCATGTTCTCGCCCCACGATCCGCAGACCCTGTACGTGGCCGGCAACCTGGTCTTCCGCTCTACCGACCTGGGCAGCAGCTGGGAGGCCATCAGCCCCGACCTGACCCGCCACGACCCGTCCACCCTGGAACCGTCGGGCGGCCCCATAACCAAGGACACGTCCGGCGCAGAAATCTATGCCACCATCTTCGCCTTCTTGGAATCGCCCCACGAGCAGGGCGTCTTCTGGGCCGGCTCCGACGACGGCCTGGTCCACCTGTCCCGCAACGGCGGGGCCGATTGGGCGCCGGTTACACCCCCCGACCTGCCGGAGTGGTCCCTTATCTGCATGATTGAAGTTTCGCCCCACGATCCGGCCACCGCCTACATCGCGGCCACCCGTTACAAGCTGGACGACACCCGTCCCCTGCTCTACCGAACCACCGACTACGGCCGAACCTGGACGTCCATAACCGGCGGCCTGCCGGATGACGACTACACCCGGGTAATCCGTGAAGACCCGGTCCGCCCGGGCCTGCTTTACTGCGGCACCGAAACCGGGGCGTACGTGTCCTTCGACCAGGGCGATTCCTGGCAGACGCTGCGCGCGAACTTGCCGGTGGTGCCGGTTTACGACCTTCAGGTCAAGGAGGACAACCTGGTCGCCGCCACCCACGGGCGGGCCTTCTGGATTCTTGACGACCTGACCCAGCTTCGGCAGCTTGAGCCGTCGGCAACAGGCCGGTCGTTCCAGTTGCTGCAGCCCCGGGACACATACCGCGTCCGCTCCCCCTTCCGGGACCGCAAGCCCGCCACCGGCAAGAGCTACCGCGCCGGCCTGGGCGCCGACGTCACCTACAGCGAGTCTCTGGGCAAGCACGGCGAGGTGGTGCGCAAGGTGTGGGACGCCGGCGAAAACCCGCCCGACGGCGTCATAATCAATTACTACCTGAAGGACGCGCCGGACGAGGTAACCATTACTATCCTGGACGGCGACGGGCAGCCCATCCGCACCTTCTCCAGCAACGCCCCGGAGGCCGGGGACGATAATCCCGAACCCCGCGCGCCAGCCGAATCGGGCATGAACCGCTTTGTCTGGAACCTGCGCTACCCCGCCGCGACCAAGGTGCCCGAAGACAAGACCACCGAGGACGCCCTGGTAGGCCCCCTGGCCCCGCCGGGCGCCTACCAGGTAACGCTGCAGGTGGCAGACGACTCGCAGACGCAGTCCTTCCGCATTGTCAAAGACCCCCGGGTGTCGGCCACCCAGGAAGACCTGGACGCCCAGTTCCGGTTCCTGGTGGAGATCCGGGACAAGGTTTCGGAGACCCACGACGGCATCAACCAGTTGCGCCGGGTGCGCCAGCAGGTGGACCAGTGGGTGAACCGAGCCCAGGGCCACCCGTCGGAGGAAACGGTGGCCGACGCAGCGGAGGCGGTGAAGGAGAAGCTGGCGGGGATTGAAGAGCAGCTGATCCAGTCGGCCTACCGGGGCGCCCGCGACCGGCTGGACATGCCCACGCGGCTGAACCGCAAGCTGGCGGAATTGACCGCCGTGGTGGCCACCGCCGACTTCGCGCCCCCGCAGCAGGCCTACCAGGTCTTTGAGTACCTGTCCGGCGAGATTGATGTTCAACTAACGGCCCTGCAGTCGGTCATCGACGACGACGTAGCGCAGTTCGCCAACCTGGTGCGGGATTTGGATATTCCGGTTATTGCGACGTAGGGGATATGAACCGGCCAGGCCAGTCACGGTTGCGGAGAATTGCGAAATTGTGGGGTCAGGCTGAAAATGTAAGCAGAGGATAGTCAATGTGGGAACAGTAACAGCAACGATAGAGGTAGGAGACCCCCTGGGGCGGGATTTTCAGGAAATAGAGCTGGAGGTGGATACCGGCTCCACCTATACGGCGTTGCCCCGGGAAATGCTGCGGAGCCTGGGAGTTCCGGTTAACCGGACTGAGCAATCACGGCTGGCCGATGGGACCGTACAGTCAGTGGAATTAGGATGGACCCAAATAAGGGTGGCAGGCAAGCAGATAGCCACCCCGGTTATCTTCGCCGAAGAGGGGGAACCTAGTCTCCTGGGCGTGGTCACTCTGGAAGAAGCTGCGCTGGGAGTGGATCCCCTCAACAACGAACTGATAACGGTGGTTATCAAGCGATACTAGTAGTCTGACAACTTTGAAATGATGGCTTACCAAGGAGCCTCGCGCGTTTAACCGTCATTCCGGCCTTGAGCCGGAATCCAGGAAGGTTGCGAAAGATCAACTGCAAAATACAAGAAATGTCCTGGATTCCGGCGAAGGCCGGAATGACGGTTAATCCCCAGCCCATCAATACAACTCTGCTTGACTACTAGGCCGGTGCAAGTCTTGAACGGCTCAGCGTGACCGGGGAGAGCTGACTCAAGCCTCCAGGCTGGGACGCGGCATTGCCAACCCATCGGCAAGAAGACCGGAATATACGAAGGTGCAGTCAGTATCCGCCTTATGCTGACGTTCTTGCCCGCCGGTCGGAAAAGTAGAGGGCCCCATCCACTTCGATGTGCCCTTCGAATTGGAGGGCCTTCGCGTTTCCGGTCCCGCTAAGGTCATCATATTTCAGAGTGGTGGTGTTGCCGACGGAAACAGATGCGGGATCATAGACTCGGACCATCTTAACCTTGCGAGTTGAAAACCTGCCGTTCTTCTCCAACATCAAGAGTCTAGACAATAATTCAGGTCCCACGCGAAACTCTGAAGTCAGGTACCGTTTGACTGCCTGGGACACAGTATGGGGCTTTGAGGCTTTCCAGAACATTAAACTCATCGGATACCATACCATCCTTCCTGAAATTTCCGAACTCATTGGGCGCCGTCGGATCAGCTATCTGTTTCATCCTCAGTAGAATCGGGCCTGAGGATATTGAGTAGATCTCCCACGGCTATGTCCTTTAAGATCGGCCCGTGGTGGAGACGGTCTTTATTCACCGTATAGGTATTGGTGCGCCCTTGTCGGGTCCTGGCTATATAACCTGCTTCGTCCAGGTCGGCGACGATCCTCAGCACTGCCCTTTCGGTGATGCCAAGTAGCTGCGAGATCTCTCTTGCAGTGATGCTTGGTTGTCGAGCCACGGCCAGCAGCACACCGCCGTGGTTGGTAATGAAGTCCCAGCCTGGCATATTATCCAGTCCTAATGACCAATTCTCTTTCAAGCTTGTTATATGAACTACGATTCATAGAACGCAATTCCTGAAATACAAATCATCAATTAGTCTTCATAGTATAGCACGGGATGCGGATGTGTCGTCAACGGAGAATATTGATGAGATTGCAACGGATTTTGGGGAAGGAAGACGGTGTAGCGACAGCAGCGGTCGAAGGGGACGGGACCTGCCTGTGAATACCGTAGGGGAAGGACTGAACAAGTCCCACCCCCTTGACGGGGGAAGGCCAGGTGGGGCAACGGAATCGCCTTGGGCGCCAGCATGGTCAACCTCGTACCGCGCCCTGCCTCCAGTCGTGGCGGGGTTTCCAGCCCAGCAGCCTCTGCGCCTTTTCAGTGCTTATCACGCTGGCGGTGCCGTCCAGTCCCGCCCGTAGCTCCACCACGTCGCCAAAGTTTTTCTTGACCAGATCAATGGTGGGCTCGTCGAACCGGGAGGAGGGCTGGGCCAGCATGAAGGCCTCGTATTCCTCTATTTCTGCATCAAGGGCCAAAACGTGGGCTTCGGCCACATCCCTGGCGTCGGCGTAGGCCCACATCACCAGGGTCAGGGGATTCTCCGGGGTGGGAGCCGGCCAGGGAAACTCCGCCTGTACCTCCGGCAGCGCCACGTTGGTGAACCGCAGACTGACCACCGTGGTGCCCGAGTTGCGGGCAATCATCCGGCCGATGTCCTCTCCCACCTGTTTGGACAGGCCGTAAGGTTCGAAGGGCATCATGGGGTGCTCCTCGTCCAGGGGCAGGTAAAGGGGCACGAAGGCGTTCCCATCGTGGGCCCACCCCATGCCGAAGGCGCTGGAGGAAAATACCACCCGCCGCAGGCCAAGTTCCGCCGCAGACATCATGACGTTAAAGGCACTGGCCAGATTATTTTCGAAAATGACCCTGGGCTCTTCCCGCAACGGCCCGGGGATAGCCCCCATGTGCACTACTGCCTCCGCCTCCTGGAGCAGATCCTCTACCGCCGTGGCGTCACCCAAATCGCAGCGTACGAACTCCGTTGGCATATCTTCTGCGGCCAACCGGTCTGTCGCCAGGACTTCCCTGCCCTGGTCCACCAGCAGCTGCACTACCCGGCGTCCCAACCTGCCCGCCGCTCCGGTAACTACTATCATCATGTCCTCCGGGTCATCTTTAGGGCGTTCACCGACCCCGCCCGCTGCATACGGGCTATCGGAATCGGTATGCGGTCAAGGCCAGGCTTCGGTTTGCTCAACGCCCACCTTCATTTGACCAATCAGGGGGCAGCCCAAGAACCGCGGAGGAATAGACTCACAGCTTCGCCAGTTTCTGCACTCGCTGGTTGGCGGTGTCTATCCCGTAGATGCTGCCCTGGGAATCGGTGTAGACCTGGTGGGCGTTTTCGAAGGTCCGGCCGCGGGCCAGCAGTTCGCCGTCAAGGGTCAGTATGCTGACGCGGGGGACCTGGTCCGTTACGTACACCACCTGGTTGGCGTCAATGTGGACGCCCATGGGGCACTTGAAGTCGGTCCATTCTTCCTGGAATTCACCTTCCGCCGTGAACACCTGCACCCGGTTATTCTCGCGGTCGGCCACGTAAACCCGGCCGTCCTGGGACACCCGGACGCTGTGGGGCACCCGGAACTGGCCGGGCCCGCTGCCGGGGCTGCCGAAACTACTGATGTGGTCTCCGTTGGCGCTGAACCGGTGAACACTGGAATTTCCGTAGCCGTCAGCGACGTACAATTCTCCCGACGGGGCCACGCAAACGTCCGCCGGGTGGTTGAACGGCGCCTGCATTGCTGCCCGGTCCCGGGTGCCCAGCGAACTCTGCAGATTGCCGACGGTGTCGTAGAGCAGGATCTGGTGGGCGTCGCGGTCGGTGAGGTAGACGGTATCGTCGGGGCCGACGTGAATGTGGTGGGCCTCCAGGGGGACGCCATTCCGGCGTTCCCAGGCGTCGAGGAAATTCCCGTCGCGGTCAAAGACCAGCACCGGCGGCCCCTGGCGCTGGAATACGTACACCCGGTCCATGGAGTCTACGGCCACGCCGCTGGGGCCCATCAGGGACATACCACTTGGCAGCTTTGCCCAGTCCTGTTCGTACTCGTACCTGAACTCACCCGCGCCTATGATCGGTGGCATGGCTTACTCCAATCGGTTTATGCCCGGGTCCTGTCGGCGAAAGCCCCTGCCTGCGCCGTCAATCCGCGGCCCGAACACTGGCCGGCAGGTGGCTTTCCCAGTCGGGGATTTGCCGGTTGCGGGGCGAGGGCAGCAGCCAGGAGGACAGAAGGCCCATTGAGCTGAAGCCCAGGGACAGGAACAGGGGCGCCAGGTAGGTGCCCGTCAGGTCCCACAGGATTCCGGCGCACACCGGCGCCATTCCCATGCCCAGCCCGTTGCCCAGGTTCTGCCAGCCGAAGAGACTGCCCTGGGGCACGTTTCCGTAATACTGTCGGTTGGCGATGGGGAAGGTGGGCACTTCGCAACCCTGGCCGATGCCAAAGAGGATGGCGAACAGGTAGAAGGCCCAGGCTTCGTGAAAGAAGAATATGAGCAGCAGCGGGAAGACTTGTAGGGTCATTCCCATGATCCAGACATTTTTGCTGCCCCAGCGCTCCGCGACGAAAGGCACCACGCCCCGGGTGAAAATTCCGGCCACCTGCTGCGCTATCAGCACCCCGGCGGCCACCCCAAAGGAAAGGCCCCGGTCCACGGCAATGGCCACAATCAAGACGTTAATGATATTGTGGCCCATGCACCCCCAGTAATGGATACCGATAAGGTTCCAGAATGTGAAGGTACGCCTGGCCTGTTGGATGAAGACCCGGGCCCGCACCTTGGCGACCTCGTCTCCCTCCCGCCCCGTACGGGCCCTTTGGACCGGTTCGTCAGCGGCAGCGCCCAGGGGACGCAAGCCGATGGCGGCGGGTCCGTTGTAAAAGAACTTGACCATCAGGAGCAGCAGCGCCCCGCCTGCAATGCCCGGAATCCAGAATATCCACTGGATGCCAAGCTGGCTGAAAGCCGCCCCAATCAGGAGGAGAAGGACTATCACCCCTGACCCCTGTAGTGACCAAACGACCCCCATGGCGATGCCCAGGTGTCTTCTGAACCAAAGGGAAACTCCCGAAACCGGCAGTACCGTGAAAATGGAGGTGGAGATGCCCAGGAAGACGCCGAAGAAGAGGTAGAACTGCCAGAGGTCTGTCATGATGCCGGTCGCCAGCATGCTGACTATGAAGAACAGCGCTCCCAGCAACAGGAGCTTGCGCACTCCGTAACGGTCGCCAAGAAACCCTACATAAGGACTCGCCAGCCCCAGGACTATCCACTGGAGGCTGAAGGCAAGGGTCACCGTCCCGTAACTCCAGCCGAATCCCTCCGCCGGGTCGATCAGGTGCGGCACCAGGGCAGCGGCGGCGAACCGCATCGCCGACGTGATGAATCCCATCAGCCCGGCGAGGGCCACTATGACCCAGGCGTAGTGGAATTGTTCTTTCAGAAACATCGGCGCTTTTCGGCAGGCAAGAATGGGAGAGAAACAGGTGCAGTATACACCCAAAGTGCCCGTTGCCGGGTTTCGTGTGGTAATCGTTCAGATTGGAGGACGATTGGGGCGAAAGCCGGTATACAGTGTTCCTGGCTTAAGTTGCGTTGGCCTGGGCCTGACCTTTCTGGATTCCGGCTTTCGCCGGAAAGACGTGAAGGGAGAGGGCAACATCCCTCAATGTCGAAGAGTTGCCCAGGGTTATAAAGAGAGACCCAGGTGTTCGGTCGCCGCCGGTTATGCCGCGCCCGTTCACCCTTTCTGCTCGGTGTAGAATAGCCTTAATAGTTTCTTGAAATTTAGCCCCTATATTCTACCCAGCGACAGTCGCAGACCAGGGTTTCGGCCCTGGCAGGTTCCGAGGGAAAGCAGGAGCGAGGAGGTATTGCGGTGAAATTTACGAGAAACAGGATCTTTATGTTGCTGGTGGCCGGAGCGGCAGTCCTGGGTATCGCCGGGGGCGTTGCCGTGGCGGCATCATTTACCACGGCCCATGCCCATGGCGGCGGCTGGGGCAGCAACGGCGGCGATGGGACCAGCCTGGCCGCCCGCATCGCGGAAAAGCTCAATGGCGCGCTGGACCTAGACGAAGACATTACCGAGGCCCAGGTACAGACGGCCTTCAACGGAGTTACCGCCGACCGCCAGGAGGAAATCCTGGAGGCCCGGATTGACGACCTGGACGTGGAGGACGAGACCAAGACGGAGATACTGGACTGGTTTGACGATTATCCCTACGCCGACCTGATCCGGTTCCGCACCATCGGCCTGGCCAGTTCCGACAAAGCAACCAGCTTCCTGGAACGGCTGGTGGATAAGGAAAGGATCACCCAGGACCAGTCGGACGGCATCCAGGGCTGGTACGACGACCGGCCCGACCTGCCGGACGGCCTGGAACGGTCGCGGTGGGGCCGTCACGGCCGGGGCGGCGACGGAGCGGGCACGTCATTCCGAGGCCGGTTTGGCCGGGGCGGCGGCGAGGGGGCAAATACCTTCTTCCACGGTCGTTTCGGGCGCGGTAGCGACGGTCCTGGTACCTTCTTCCGCGGACGGCACGGGCGAGGCGGGAACGGCGACGCTGACACCTTCTTCCGTGGGCGCTACCACCGGGGAGGCTCGGGCCAGGTGGCGGGCAGTTCCCTGTAGATATCATAAATGAGTTTGCCGGGGCAGCAACTGCGCCCCGGCAAAAATGTATGGGAGAATTGAATGCTCTCCGGGCTTACCGCCGGTTCCGTGGCCGCCATATTCGCGGTGTTCGTGTCGCTGCCGCTACGGTCGCCCAGCGACACCCTGTTCAACAGCGCATCGGTGGCCCTGGCGTGCCTGCTGGCGGGTGTGGTGGCCGGATTGTTGTGGCTGGCGGTGGGACGATTCCAGCGCAGGCCCGTCTATTTCCTGGCGGCGTGGACGGCTCTGTTTGTACCGGCGGCTATCGCAGTGGCGCTTTACGGACAGTCGCAACTGGACCATTTTGTGGCCTTTGCGGCACCCCTGGCGGTGATCGTCTACGGGGTAACCGGGGCGCTGACCGTGACCATTCCCCGCTACGTCCCCCGCTTAAGGTGGTGGCAGGCGGGGATTGCCGTGGTGGTGGCCCTGGTCATCGGCATCGGGCTGGTGAACCAGACGGACCAGGAAAGCGGGCGGCTGGAACTGCCGCCCCCGGGATCTCAGGTAGTGCCTGGCGGGTCATCATTTCAAGGCGAGACCAACATTCTTCAGGCAATCACAGGTGGAAGGCAACAGGTAATTTATGCAGGCAGTATTTCGGTCCATCAATCCCAAGAGTAAAGCGCTAACGGTTTTCACTCCAATGTGGGGGCTGACAGCGCTATTAGTTATTGCCCTGACCCTGGCCGGTTGCGGTACAAGCTCCGAGCCGGCGCCGGTCCCAACGTCTGCTCCCACAAGCGCGCCCCAGGTCCAGGAGTCGGCCGCTGCCCCCACCGAGGTGGCCGCGTCGGTAGATTCTACCCAGCCAGCAGCCGAAGCAGCGCCCGAACCCACCGAGCCGCCCGTTCTGCAGGAGACGCCGGCCACTGAAGCCCCGGCCCCGACTGAAGCCGCGCCCACGGAGATGATGGAGCCCACCGCGGCGCCGGAACCGGAACCCACCGCGATGGTCGAACCGGAAATGCCCGCCGCCGGAGGCTTCACCATAGGCGAGGGTTCGGAGGCCACCTTTACCGTCAACGAAAAGCTGGCCTGGCTGGACCTGCCCAACGACGCGGTGATGCGCACCGAGGGTATCAGCGGCACTATTTACCTGGACGGGTCGGCCACGGTAATTGAACTGGACCTGCATTCAATGACCAGCGATGCCGAACGGCGGGACGGTTACGTACGTAACCGGATGTTCCCAGACCACCGCACGGCTACCTTCACCGTTTCCGACCTGGGCGACCTGCCCGACCCGCTGCCCGAAGGGGAGGAGATTACGCGACAGGTCCAGGGGGAACTTTCCATCAAGGGCGTAACCAAGCCCATTGCCTTCGACGTGGTGGCCCGCAAGGACCCGGACAAGCTGTTCGTGCTGGGCCGCACCACCTTCACCTGGGACGACCTGGAACTTCCGCCGCCCAACATACCGGGCCGCATCGAGGTTAAGGACGAGGTACGGGTGGAAGTGCTGCTGTCCGCAATCCCCGGCGACGGTTCGTAGAGGAAGGTGAGCGACTTGTCGAGCACCGTGCTGATAATCGAGGACGACCCCCACACCACGGAACTGGTGCGGCTGTACCTGGCCAACGACGGCCACGAGGTGCTGTCGGCGGCCACCGGCCCCGAAGGGCTGGCCCGGGCCCGGGAAACCCACCCCGATTTGGTGGTGCTGGACCTGATGCTGCCCGGCCTGGACGGCCTGGAAATCTGCCGCGAACTGCGGGCCGAATCGGACGTGCCCATAGTGATGCTCACCGCCCGGGTGGAGGAAGATGACCTGCTGTCCGGCCTGGGCAACGGCGCCGACGACTATGTAACCAAGCCCTTCCGCCCCCGGGAACTGGCCGCCCGGGTCAAGGCGGTGCTGCGGCGTACAGGGCGGGAAGATGTGGAGGGCGGGGGCGGAGAACTGGCGTACGGCCCCATCCGTATCAACCAACGGATGCAGACGGCCTATGTGGAAGACAGGCGGGTCTCCCTGACTCCCACCGAATACCGCCTGCTGTTGCTTTTCCTGCGGGAGCCGGGCCGAGTCTTTTCCAGGGAGCAGATTATCGACCGGGTGCTGGGGCAGGATTTTGACGGCTTCGACCGCACCGTCGATACCCACGTCTACAGCCTGCGCCGCAAGCTGGAGGCGCCGCTGAACGGCGTGCGCTACATACACACAATCTACGGGATGGGTTACCGGCTTGGCGATGCCTAGTTGGCTTGGGAGCCTTCAGTTCCGGCTGATTCTGGCCTTCACCCTTACCCTGGCCCTGGCCCTGGGCGCGGTGGGGGCGCTGGTGAGCTTTGCCGCCGAAACGGAAACCGACCGGTTCCAGGCAAGGAGCCAGGAATTCCGGATAGGCCGGGTCCACCGGATGATTGCCCACCGCTACGCTGAGAACATGGACTGGGCTGCAGTTCAACCGTCCCTGGAACAGGCGGGTTCCTTTTACGGCCGCCGATTCCTGGTAACCGATGCCGAGGGGCAGGTGGTCGCCGACTCCCATCCCGGGCAGGGAAAGGCGCACATGAGCAGGCGCCACAAGTCCCAATCGGCCCCCATATTCCTGGAGGGACAGGAGGTAGGCTCACTGCTGCTGGTTTCGGAAAATAACGGGCGCGGGCCGGAACGGAGGTTTTTTGACGGGCCCCCACCCTTCCTGTCATCCCTGTCTGCCGGACCAGAACCAGCTGGCACACCCACGGGGTCCGGGCCGGCGGGCGAGCCGTTGATATCGCGCGTAACTTCCACGGTCAATAGGGCCCTGCTCTGGACCGGGGTGGCCGCCGCTATTGGCGGCATACTGCTGATTGCCTTTGCGTCCCGCCGTATCCTGTCGCCGCTTCAGACCCTGGGCGGCGCGGCCCAGAGGCTGGGGGAGGGCGATTTAAGCCAGCGCGTGCCGGCATCCGGCCCGTCTGAAATTCGGCAGCTGGGCAACACCTTCAACGTAATGGCCGAGAACCTGGAGGCTGCGGAACAGCAGCGTCGAAACCTGACCGCCGACGTGGCGCACGAACTGCGCACCCCCTTGTCCAACATCCAGGGCTACCTCGACGCGGTGAACGACGGCCTGCTCCAGCCCGACGAGGCCACCATGGCCACGCTGCGGCAGCAGACCGCCCACCTGGTCACCCTGGTAGAGGACTTGAGGCTGCTGGCCCTGGCCGAGGCCGGTTCCCTGGTGCTGTTGACCCATGCCGAATCGATTCAATCGCTGCTGGAAGAATCGGTGGAGGCCTTCCGGCCCCGGGCCGATGCCAAGAACATACACCTGACCCTGGAGGCGGCTGGGGGATTGCCCGACGTGGAACTGGACCGGACCCGCATTTCACAGGTTGTGGGCAACCTGCTGGAAAACGCCGTCGTCAACACACCGGAGGGAGGCACGGTTACCGCCAGCGTAACACTTGAGGCTGAGACGGTTAGCGTATCAGTAACAGACACGGGTCCCGGCCTGGCCCCGGAGGACCTGGAGCGGGTGTTTGACCGCTTTTACCGGGTTGACCCTTCCCGGGCGCGGGCCACCGGCGGCGCGGGCCTGGGTTTGACCATCGCCCGGCAACTGGTGGAGGCCCACGGCGGCGCCATCCGTGTGGAGAGCGAATCTGGACAAGGCGCGACCTTCAGTTTTTCCCTGCCGGTAAGGCAAGGTTCGTGAAGGGAAAACCACTGAACGAGGTGGAATGATGGAATCATTGTGGAACGCCATAAAATCCCTGGCAATCTGGCAGATCCTTGTTCTGGTGGTGGTCCTGTTCGGGTCGGCGGCGGCCGTCTATTTCGTCTATGCCGACAGAACTCAGCCCGAACCAACGGAACTGTCGGAGAATCAACAACTGATTCCCATACAGTACGGTGATATCGTTAACCAGGTGTCTACCAACGGGAACCTGGCTTTCCCCGAGCGGGAGACCGTGCAGTTTGGGATAAAAGGCACCGTGGGAGAAATCCTGGTGGAAGAGGGGCAGACGGTCAGCCTGGGGCAGGAACTGGCCCGGCTGGACGCGCCCACCATAGCCACCCTGGAGGAGGCCGTGGCCCAGGCCAGGGTTGACCTGCTCGACGCCGAGGAGGCGCTGGCGGCACTGATGGAACCGCCCACCGAGGTCACCCTGGCCCTGGAGCAGGCCGCCGCCGAAGAAGCGGTGGCCGCCGCCAAGTACCAGGTCCTGCTGGCCCAGGATGCCCTGCTGGTGGCGCTGGACCCGGAAATTCCCACCCTGATGGATGTGGAAGCGCAAAGAGAACGCATCGCCGCCACCGAACTTTCCATGCAGACAATCCAGGATGTGCGGGAAGACCTGCTCAATCCTGAACTGCCCACCCACCGGGAAATCAAGGCCCAGGAAGAGTTGATCGCGGACGCCCGGGTGAAGCTGCAGGAGGCTGTAGACAGCAGGGACGATTTGCTCAATCGCAACCTGCAGCCCGACTATGAGATGAACCTGGCCGACGCCCTTCAGAAGCAGGCGGACGCCGAGAAGGAACTGGCCGAAATCCGCGATGCCCTGGCCGACCTGACGCCGTCCCAGCGGGAACTGGTGGAAGCCACCCAGGCCCGGCTGAAGGCCCAGATCGCCCTGGACGAAGCCAACCAGACACTGGAGGACTTCCTGGATACCCACGGCTCTACCCTGACCAACCGGCGGATTGAGAAGCAAGATCTGGAGGCTGACCTGTCGGCAGCGCAGACCACTTTGGTTTCCCTGCAGGATGCCTACGATAGCGGCACCCTGGGCCTGGGCAGCAACATTCACCGCTGGGAGATTTACACAGTCAACCTGGAAACTGAACTGGAAGAGGTGCGTTTCGGCATAGTTTCCCAGGTGGAGGAACTGGAGGCCGATGTGGCCCTGGCCGAAACCGCCCTGGTCGAAGCCATTGATCACCTGGCAGAGGTGGAACGGGGGCCCGACCCGGTGGAACGGACGGCCCTGGAAGCCCGGGTAAAGGCCATCCACGCCAATATGGAAGTGGTGCAGCGGGACCTGGCCGAACTGGAACGCCCGGAGGTTGATCCCCAAGAACTGGCCCTGCGGGAGGCCCAGATAGTTCTGGCGGAAGCCACGGTCAGCCAGGCGCTGGAGGACTTGGCGGAACTGATGGAGGAACTTGGCGAGACGCCCGACTCCCTGGAGCTGAAGCTCAACACCCAGCAACTGGAGCTGGCCCGGGTTACCCTGGCCCAGCAGCAGGAGGACCTGGCGGAGCTGATTGAAGACCGGAAGATAGTTCCCAATACCGCCGAGGTGCAATTGCGGGAGCAGCAGATTGTCCTGGCGCTGGCGGCGCTGGCCCAGGCCGAGGAAGATTTGGCCGAACTTCTGGATGAACAAGGCACTCCCCCGGACCCGCTGGAAGTAGCCCTGGCCGAGCAGAAAATCGTCGCCGGCAATGTCAGGCTCACTACGGCGGAAGAGGAACTTAACGCGGCCATCGTCACCGCGCCCATCGCGGGTTACGTGGCAGAGATAAACGTGGAAGAGGGCGAGGACGTGGAGGTTCGGGCGGCCATCATGGAGTTGGTCGACCCCACCGTGGTGGAAATTGACGGTATCGTGGACGAGATTGACGTCCTTCTGGTGGAGGTGGGCACGGCGGCGGAAGTAAGTCTGGACGCATTGCCCGGGGTGACACTGAACGGCGTGGTAACCGAAATTGCCGACGAGGCCGAGAACCAGCAGGGGGTAATCACCTTCCCCATCCGCATACGAATGGATGTCCCGGAGGGAGTGCAACCCCGCGGGGGTCTCAGCGCCGTGGCCAACATCGTGCTGCGGGAGGAACGCAACGTCCTGCTGCTGCCACAGCAGGCCCTGTACGGTTCCTTTGACCAGCCATTGGTCCGCATTATGACCGACGGCGGCGTCTCGGAGATACCGGTGGAGCTGGGCAGCAGCGACGACTTCTGGGTGTCGGTGAAGGCTGGCCTTTCCGAAGGCGACCGGATAATTCTGGAAGGAGCTGAAGTGGGCGGCGGCGAATTCAGCTTCCGCAACCTGCGGCGGGCCACCGGCGGCGGCTTTGGCGGCGGCGGTGGCGGTGGCAGAAGGTAGCGGCACAATCAACGGAGTGGCGGCAGCGTTACAGTTCAGGTGGCTTCGACTGTGAGACCAGGGCAGACACACAGGTATGCCCCTAACATCGTGGCCCCCAGACAACCTGGACCGGAACGCTGTCCTGAGCGGCAGAGGGTTGGAATTGCAGCCAGTAACCATTGAGCTTAAAGACGTATCCAAGATTTATCGGATAGGGAACATCGAGGTGGGCGCCCTGCGGGGAGTTTCGGTGACGATTGAAGCCGGCGAAATGGTGGCCATAATGGGGGCTTCCGGTTCCGGCAAGTCCACGATGATGAATATCCTGGGCTGCCTGGACGTGCCCACTTCCGGGGAATACCTGCTGGAAGGCGAAGACGTGGGGCAACTGAGCGACGACCGGCTGGCCGAAATTCGCAACCGGAAGATAGGCTTCGTCTTCCAGACTTACAACCTGCTGCCCCGGCTGACGGCCCTGGCCAACGTGGAATTGCCCCTGCTGTACGGCAACGGGCACAACCGACGTCGGCGGGCAATGACGGCGCTGAACCGGGTGGGCCTGGGCGACCGGACTGCCCACCGTCCCACCGAGCTTTCGGGGGGCCAGCAGCAGCGGGTGGGGATTGCTCGGGCCCTGGTAAAGGAGCCAAGCATCCTGCTGGCCGACGAGCCCACGGGCAACCTGGACAGCCAGTCCAGCGAGGAAGTGGTTTCCATCCTCCAGGACCTGAACCGGCGGGAGGGCCTGACTGTGATCGTCGTAACCCACGAACCGGATATTGCCGCCTCCACCCGGCGGGTAATTACCATGCTGGACGGGCGGGTAACCGACGACCGGGAAGCAGCATGAATCCCATCGTAACCTTTCGCATATCCCTGGCCTCCCTGGGCGCCAACAAGCTGCGGTCCGGCCTGACCCTGCTGGGCATCGTCATCGGCGTATCGGCGGTAATCTCCCTCATGGCCATCGGGCAGGGGGTGCAGCAGTCGATCACGTCGCGGATCGAATCCCTGGGCACCAACCTCATCTTCGTCCAGCCGGGCGAGTCCGTGCAGCAGGGGGGGTTGGGAGGAGGGGCAGGCAGCGCTGCCACCCTCACCCTGGATGACGCCTATGCCCTGGAGGACCCGGTGTTTGCCCCGGCGGTCAAAGCCGTAGCCCCGGAAATACGCGCCAACGGCCAGGTTACGGCTGGTCGCAACAACACTTTTGCCCAGATAGTCGGGGTCACCACAGAATATTCCGAGGTCAGGAACGCCCCCCTTGAGGAGGGCGAGTTCATCTCTCAGGGCCACCTGAACAACTACTCCCAGGTTGCGGTACTGGGACACACCATCAATGAGACCCTGTTCGGCAACCGGGACCCGCTGGGCCAGCCCATTCGTATTAACGGCCGCCAGTTTGAGGTTATCGGCACACTCGAAAGCAAGGGCGGCGGTTTCTTTGGCAGCCAGGATAACCAGATTCTGGTACCCATAACTACCGCCTACTACCGGATTAGCTCCCAGCGCACAACCCATGGAGAGATCAGCGTCGATTCCATCAACGTGCAGATGCCCGACATCGACGCCATGGACTCGGGCATGCGCCAGGTGGCGACGGTGCTGCGCCTGCGCCACCAGATCACCGGCGAGGACGACTTCATCATTACCAACCAGCAGGACACCATCGAAACCCTGGAGGAAACGACCAATACCTTCGTCGTATTCCTGGGCGCCATTGCCGGCATATCCCTGCTGGTGGGCGGCATCGGCATCATGAACATCATGCTGGTGTCGGTAACCGAGCGGACCCGGGAGATCGGCATCCGCAAGGCCATGGGGGCCAAGCGGCGGGACATTCTGGTCCAGTTCATGTCCGAGGCGACCCTGCTCAGCCTGGGCGGCGGCGCCGTCGGCGTTCTGGTGGGCGCCTCGGTGGCCCAACTTCTGAACGGCCAGCCGCTGTTGGGCAACAGCCCAATGGAGACGACTTTCAGCTGGGACATTGCCCTGCTGGCCCTGGGGGTATCGGCGGTCATTGGCCTTTTCTTCGGCATCTATCCGGCCATGCGCGCCGCCAGCCTGCACCCCATAGAGGCCCTGCGCTACGAATAAGCGAGGAATTATGAACACAACCTTCATCATGCTCCTGGCGCTGGTCATCTTCCTGGGGGCCGGATTCGGCGGTTCCTTCGTTGGTGGTGTTATCTACGGCCAGAACCTGGCGGAGAACGCCGAGGATGAGCTTTCCCCGAGGCTGGGGGCCGGCGGCCAGTTCCCCGGCGGAGGCCAGGGGGCTGCTGCCGGTCAACGGGGTCAAGGAGGGCAGTGGCGGGGCGGCAGTGTTGCCGCGGCGCAAGGACAGGGAGGTGGCCCTGCGGGCGGTCAAGGCCAGGATAGTCCGGCGGCAGCACGGCAAGGCGGTGGGGCGGGAAACTTTCCCGGGGGACAGGGGAGACAGGGCAGACCTGACGTTGCGACGGCGGACGAGGCAGGAGCGGCAGCTAACGTCGCCGATGGAGCGGCAGGGGCACGGCAGACTGAAGATACCCCGGACGGCCAGCAGCGCAACAGGCCGGGCCGGGCCACCCAAAGCGACGTTTCGGGTGGGGAAACTCAGCCCCAAGGGCCGTCCGGCTCTGAGACTGCCACTGTCCAGCAGACCCCGGCGTCGGAGGGTGAGCCGGGAGAAGGAGGAACTCGAAGCGCCTCGGTACGTGGCGGTATAAGTGGGGCCGTGCTGGCGGTGGATGACGACGCATTGACCTTGGAGTCGCCCAGGGGCCAATTGGCGGTCACGCTTTCAGAGTCCACTAGGATTTACGAAGTGAGCGAGTCCGGCAGGGAGGCGTTGGCGGCGGAAACCAGGGTGCGGGTACTCGGTTCCAGGAATCCAGAGGGTGGCATCCTGGCCCAATCGGTGGTCATTGTTCCTGAAGGAGTGGAGAACCTGTTCGGGGCCAGTAGCCCGCCGGGCGGGCGTCAGCGGGGGCAGTCGCCGTAACATAAGGTCGTATTTCAGGGATTGTCGATCCCGTTCCCGGCAGGGGTTTCGCCGGAAGCCGACGGCAGGGTTGACGGGCGTTCGGTCATGGGCTTGCGGCCCCGTGTCAGACGCTCCTGGTCCATGGCGCTGGTGGGGATTTGCAGGCGGCGTATCCGCCCATCTATTTCTTCTCTGACATATCTGGGAATTAGGTCTCCAGCCAACAGGGCATCCAGCTTTGCGACCATAGGCCTGGGGCCCGCTGTTAAGGGTTACGCCCCCGGCTTCAGGGTCGGTCCTGGACCGCCGGACGGTAATCAGGGCAGTCCCATTATCGCGCAACTCCATGTAGCCCCAGGTCAGCGCTGCGCCCTCTGAGCGGCGCAGCAGGCCGTCTCTCAGGACTGACAGCAGCGCAAGGATACTACGGTCGCCAGGGAGC